>NZ_JBXWRR010000009.1:0-143019 GCF_059613025.1 Ruegeria sp. BHSC223 | reverse complement strand
GACGTGGCCATTCTGCCAGTTTACGCATGACGGCCAGTTCCGCCTCGTGGCCCAAAAGGCCCAGATCGGCCGCGCGTAGCGCCGCATCCGAGGTGTCGATCCCCGCCTCGGCCGCCCGACGCAGCACCGAGGACACCCGCGCATGGGCGTATTGCACGTAGAACACCGGGTTTTCGCGGCTCTGCTCCAGCACCTTGTCGAAATCGAAATCCAGCGGCGCATCGTTCTTGCGGGTCAGCATGACAAAGCGCGTCACATCCGGACCAACCTGTTCGACCACGTCGCGCAGGGTGACGAAGTTGCCTGCCCGTTTCGACATCTTGAACGGCTCGCCATTCTTCCACAGCTTGACCAGCTGACACAGCTTGATGTCGAGCGGCACACGCCCGTCCGACAGGGCCGAAACGGCGGCCTTCATCCGTTTGACATAGCCGCCATGATCGGCGCCAAACACATCAATAAGCGCGTCGAAGCCCCTGGAAACCTTGTCATAATGATAAGCGATATCGGGGGCGAAATAGGTCCATGCGCCATCCGATTTCATGATCGGCCGGTCCACGTCATCGCCATGTTCGGTGGATTTGAACAGGGTCTGCTCGCGCGGCTCCCAATCCTCGGGCAGCTTGCCCTTGGGCGGCTCCAGCGTGCCGCGATAGATCAGCCCCTTGGCGCGCAGACTGTCAATCGCCGCCTCGATCCGGCCCGTGCCATAGAGCGACTTTTCCGAATAGAACACATCCATCTGAACCCCGAGCTGGGCCAGATCGGCGCGGATCAGATCCATCATCGCATCGGTGGCAAAGTTGCGGATGTCCTCCAGCCAGACCTCTTCGGGTTGACCGACATAGGCGTCGCCCACCTTGTCCTTGAGCGCCTGACCGACCTCGACCAGGTACTCGCCGGGATAGGTGCCATCGGCAAACTCCACCGCCTGACCATGCGCCTCGAGATAACGCAGATAGACCGAGCGGGCGAGCACGTCGACCTGGGCGCCGCCATCGTTGATGTAATATTCGCGCGTCACCTGATAGCCGGCGTAATCCAGCAGGCTGGCCAGCGCATCACCGAACACCGCGCCCCTTGTGTGGCCCACATGCAGCGGGCCGGTGGGGTTGGCGCTGACATATTCCACGTTGACCTTCTTGCCCTGCCCCATGTCCGAGCGGCCATAGGCGGTGCCATCCTGCAGCACGGTGCCGACGACCCGCTGCCAGACGGGGGCGGCCAGGGTCAGGTTGAGAAAGCCGGGCCCGGCCACTTCGGCCTTGGCCACGCGGTCATCGGCGGCCAGCCGGGTGGCCAGCGCCTCGGCGATGTCGCGGGGTTTCTGGCCGGCGGGTTTGGCCAGCACCATGGCGGCGTTGGTGGCCATGTCGCCATGGGCGGCATCGCGCGGCGGTTCGACCGCCACATTGGCGAAATCGAGACCCTGGGGCAGCGCGCCCCCGGCCTGCATCTGGTCCAGCGCCTCCAGAACGAGGCCGCGCATCTCGGTAAAGAGGTTCATCTCGGCATCCTTTTGCTTGACTGGCGGTTTACCACGCAAACCGCCAAGGTCAATGCAGCCCGGCGCGCGCGTCAGTGCCGTATCGGTTCGCTTCCCGTCAGCCGCGCATGGTCCTGCAAGGCAAAGCGGTCGGTCATGCCCGAGACATAATCGGACACGATCCGCGCCAGCGCGGTCTCGTCCGGGGCGGCGTCGATTTCACCATGCCAGTGTTTCGGCATCTGCCGGGGATCGTTCAGATAGATCGGAAAGAGTTCCTCGACCACCCGCGCCACCTGTTCGCGCACCACCATGACCGAGGGCGCGCGATACATGCGGGTGAACAAAAAGGCCCTGATCTGGCGCAGATCGGACCAGAGCGCATCCGAAAACCGGATCACCGGGCGGCCCAGATGGCGGATGTCCTCAACGCTTTCGGCCCCCGACCCGGCCAGCGCCGCGCGCGACGTGTCGATCACATCGGCCACCATCACGCCGAACACCCGCCTCAGCGCCTCGTGCCGACGGCGATAGGCATCGGTATCGGGATAGGTGCGGTCGACCTCGGCATAACAGTCGCCGACGATGGGCAGTTCAGCGATCTCGTCATCACTGAACAGCCCGGCGCGCAACCCGTCATGCAGGTCGTGATTGTTATAGGCGATATCGTCGGACAGGGCGGCCACCTGCGCCTCGGCGCTGGCATGGGTGGCCAGTTCCAGATCAAAGGCAGCGTTGCATTCCGCCAGCGCCCAGGGCAGCGGCCCGGTGACCGGGCCGTTATGCTTGGCAATCGCCTCAAGCGTTTCCCAGGTCAGGTTCAGCCCGTCAAAGGCGGCGTAATGCCGTTCCAGCCGGGTGACGATGCGAATGGCCTGGGCGTTGTGGTCGAACCCGCCATAGGGTTCCATCAGCGCGTGCAACGCATCCTCGCCGGTATGGCCAAAGGGCGTGTGGCCCAGGTCATGGGCCAGCGCCACCGCCTCGGTCAGTTCAGGGTTCAGCCCCAGCGCCCCCGCGATAGTGCGCGCCACCTGCGCCACCTCGATCGAATGGGTCAGCCGGGTGCGATAACTGTCGCCCTCATGTTCGACAAAGACCTGGGTCTTGTGCTTCAGCCTGCGAAAGGCGCTGGCATGGATGATCCGGTCGCGATCACGCTGGAAACAGGAGCGAAAGCCGCTTTCCTCTTCGGCCACCAGCCGCCCGCGCGCGCGGCCCGGATCCGAGGCAAACCCCGCTCTTTTCAATGGTCTCGTCCTTGTCGCCTGTCCCTGCCCCCTCTATATTGCAGGCTGCACCGGAAAGAAACCGTGGAGACCGCGATGCGCCTGCCCCCCAAAGTGACTGACCGCGCCTTTGCCCGGCTGGCCGAGATCGGCGCCGCGGATCAGGGCCAGGCGCTGCGCGTTGCGGTCGAAGGCGGCGGCTGTTCCGGCTTTCAGTACGAGATCGCCTTGGACGAACCCAAGTCCGACGATCTGGTGCTCGAAGGCCAGGGTCAACGGGTGGTGGTCGACGCGGTATCGCTGCCGTTTCTGGAAAACGCCGTCATCGACTTTTCCGAAGAGCTGATCGGCGCCCGTTTCGTGATCGACAATCCGAACGCCACCGCCTCTTGCGGCTGCGGCACCTCGTTCTCGATCTGAACCTCAGGGATCGGTGCGCAGGCTCAGCTCCTCCTGCGCGCGCGTCGGGGTCATCTGATCCCAGATCAGATAGAGGCCCGAAACCATCACGATGGCAGCACCCAGCCAGGTCATCGGCGCGGGCCATTCGCCAAAGGCCAGCGCGCCCAGCGCCACCATCCAGACGAATTGCAGGTTCAACAGCGGCGTGACCACATAGGCCGCCAGCAGCCTGAGCGCGATCACCAGCAGCCAGCGCGCCAGGAACAACAGCGCTGCATAGGCCCCGACCCAGGCCAGATCCAGCATCGGCATCGGCACCCAGACAAAGGGCAGCGCCGCCGCCATGCTGAGCCCCAGCGCCAGGTTCGGATAGAATACCTGCGCCAGCGCGTTGCTTTCATGGCGGCCGATATAGCGCGACAGGATCAGAGAGAAGGTGCCCGTCACCACCCCGCCCAGCGCCCAGAGATGCCCCGCCCCGATGGCGCCGATGCCACCCGGCATAAGGCAAAGCACGCCCACAAATCCCGCCACCAGCGCGGCCCAGGCCGCCGGGCGGGCATATTCGTCCAGCATCAGCCCCGACATCAGCGCCGCCACGATCGGCATCAGACCGATAAAGACAAAGACATCTGCAAAAGGCAGCAGCCGGAAGGTATGAAAGAAGCAGAGCGAGGCCACCACCGTTGCCAATGCCCGCAGCGCCATGGCGCGGGGGCAGACGGTTCTGAGCGCCCGCGTCCGGTTACCCCGTGCCGCCGCGAGGCTGATGGCCGCTACGATGAACCCCGAGATCGCGTAAAGCTGTGGCGCCGCATACCCTTGTGCGATGAGCTTGGTGATCGCGTCTGCCGACGAGATCACCGCGGTGTAGGCCAGAACCAGCCCTCCCCCTGTCAGGGCCGACCTCATACCGCCACCCGTAACAGTCCAGTGCGAGCAAAGCCGGCAAAGAAAGCGTCAAACCGGGGGCTGCTGGCCTCGGCCGCGCTCAGGATATCGTGGCCGGTCTCGGAGAGTTGTGCCGCGATTTGCGGACGCATCGAGCCCCAGTCACCGCTGCGTGCGGCGCCCATACGATAGATGCATTCGGAAATCTCTCGTAGCGGCCCGCCCCAGTCGGTCGCCCGATGGAACGAGACCGGGCCTTGTGCCACGGCCTGATCAGGCGCGCCTCGCCCTGCCGCCAACCCGGCCCAGGCACATACCAGATACTCGTGATAATCGTCCCGCATCTCTGCCTGCGCTCCACTAAAAAGGGTAAAACCCCCTAACGCGCCCGCCAGCCAATCTTCCCAGATCGGCGAGGGCGTCGCTCCAGCATAGCGCATTGCGACACAGATTTCCGCTAAAAGATCCGCATTTTGCTCGAGATAGGCCAAAAGACCTGCAAATTCGAGGCTGACAAGCGCCTCGGCAGGTAGGTCCGGCGCACGCCGCCCATACTCGGAAAGGTAGAAAACGATATGGGTCAGCTCATAGGCCGCCTTCTTGTTGGGCAGAGCAAAGGTTTCTGAGCGGGCGATGAAATCATGTAAGCGGTCGGTCAGACCTGCGTCGCGCGACGTAAACTCGATGCCGCGTCGTGCCAGCAGGCGGCGCGCCTCGGCGCGTTGCAGATCCGACAGCTCGGCCTCGGGTAAGCCCTGCCCGGCCACCCATTCGGCCAGTTCGACGCCCATCTCGCCCGTCATCCCCAGATCCTCCAGATCTAGGCACAGTGACAACAGGAAGCGATAGTATTGGGGAAAAAAGCGCAGCCGTTCAGGCAACTCGCGGTAAAAGGTCAGATGCGGCGCCAAGGCCTCTTCGCCCGGCGCCTGGCCGGTACATTCCAATATATTCAGAAGCTCTGCGTTCTCCTTGAGCCAGAATACGTCGTCCCCAAAACGGCGATGGCTTGCAAAACCTTCGATCAGTGCCGCGAGCCCCCGAAGGGACCCGAAGCTTGGACGCCGGGCGTTCAGATGGATTACGTTCGACATGAGAATTCTCCCCTGTTTCGCGGCGCCCAACAAACGCCCGGCCTCTGTCTTGCCTTCGCTTAGGTGCCCGACGAGAACATCTGAGTACCTTCGCCCAGCTTGACCGCAACCGCGCCCACTTTCTCGCAGCTGGTCGAGAACATCTGAACGCCCTCGCCCGTGGCGGTGTCGGTGCCCGAGGCCTGGCAACTGGTCGAGAACATCTGCACGCCCTCGCCCGTGGCGGTGTCGGTGCCCGAGGCCTGGCAGCTGGTCGAGAACATCTGAACGCCCTCGCCCGTGGCGGTGTCGGCGCCCGAGGCCTGGCAGCTGGTCGAGAACATCTGAACACCCTCGCCCGTGGCGGTGTCGGCGCCCGAGGCCTGGCAGCTGGTCGAGAACATCTGAACACCCTCGCCCATCATTGCGCGTGCCGAGGTTATCGGCGCGGAGCCGGACGAGAACATTTCCGTTGCGTCGCCATCCATCATGCTGGCACCGTCTTTGTTTTCGCCTTGGATTTGGTTGATCTTGAGCATGGCAGTCATTGGTCTGTCCCCCAGAGTTGGTGTTGATGACCCCCTCACGGTTGCAGGACCGACGGCTCTCGAAAAGATATTTTTCAATCATGCGTTGCAAAATAATGAGTTATCCACATTAAGGAAATGAGGCAAAAATAAGTCATTCAACAAAATTGCAGGCCACGGAAATCATTGAAAAATTTTTATCCACAACCCGAAAATTCAGCGAATTGGGGCGAAAGTTCGGCAACTTCACAGCGAATCGGCGGGGCAGATTCGCCCGAACTTGCCGATCTGCGGGTTCTTGCATCGCTTGCCCCCGCCGCCGGGATCGGGGATAGATCGGGGCAAAGCCAGCACGGGGGACCCGGACATGAAGATCGCCACGTTCAACATCAACGGGATCAAGGCCCGCGCCGAGGCGCTTCCAAACTGGCTGGACAGCGCCCAACCCGATGTGGTGCTGCTGCAAGAGATCAAGTCGGTGGACGAGGCTTTCCCCCGCGATCTGTTCGAAGAGCGCGGGTATAACGTGGAAACACATGGCCAGAAAGGCTTCAACGGGGTGGCGATCCTGTCGAAGCTTCCGCTCGAGGATGTCTCGCGCGGGCTACCGGGCGACGAGAGCGACGAACAGGCGCGCTGGATCGAGGCCACGGTGGTGGGCAAACAGGCGCTGCGGATCTGTGGACTCTACCTGCCCAATGGCAACCCGGTCGAACTGGCCGAGGATGGCAGCCCGGTGCCGGGCGGCAAGTACGACTACAAGCTGCGCTGGATGGAGCGGCTGCGGACCCGCGCGGCAGAGCTGTTGGCGGCAGAGGAACCGGCGCTGATGGCGGGGGATTACAACATCATCCCGCAAGCCGAAGACGCCAAGCGTCCCGAGGCCTGGCGCGAGGACGCGCTGTTCCGGCCCGAAAGCCGCGCCGCCTTTCGCCGTATCCTGAACCTGGGCTTTACCGAGGCGTTCCGAGCACGGGTGCAGGGACCGGGGCATTATTCGTTCTGGGACTATCAGGCCGGCGCCTGGAACCGCAATGACGGTATTCGCATCGACCATTTCCTTCTGACCCCGCAGGCCGCCGACCTGATGCGCGATTGCGGCATCGACAAGGAGGTGCGCGGCGGCGACAAGCCATCCGATCACGTGCCGGTCTGGGTCGAGCTGGATATCTGAGCCGTACGGTTGTTTGGGGGCGCTGCCCCCGCCGCGCAAGCGCGTCTCCCCCGAGGTATTTGGGAACAGAAGAAGAGAGAGGGGCGCCGTTTAGACGCCTTGAGTCACGTCGTGACGGTAGAGCCAGTCGAACTGGCGCACCATGCGGGCGGGCGCCAGCCTGCCGCCAAGTGACAGGGCCAGATGCGCGGGGCCGCGCAACGGGCTGCGCAGGTGGTATTTCCAGGCATTGCTGTTTGCCGCCGCGATCACCCGGCGGGCGCGGGCCTGACGGCGGGCCTGATAGGCGGCCAGCCCCAGCTCGATCCCCGGCGCCTTGCCCAGTTCATCGGCCAGCACCCAGGCGTCTTCGAGCGCCATATTGGCGCCCTGTGCCATGAAAGGCAGCGTCGGGTGGGCCGCATCGCCGACCAGAGTGACCCGGCCCCGATGCCAGGTTTCCGCCACCGGGTGACGGAACAGGCCCCAGAGGCCCGGCGCGCTGACCTGCGCCAGAAGGGCGGCGGGCAGGCCGCTGAAATCTGCAAACGCGGCGCGCAGGTTGGCGGGGTCGTCAGACTGGCTCCAGCTTTCGGCGGTCCAGTCGGCGCGTTCCTGCACCGCGACCAGATTGACCAGGCTGCCGCCGCGCAGCGGGTAGCAGACCAGATGCCGCCCGGGGGCCATGAACACGTGCGCCTCGTCCGGTAGGTTCACCATGTTCGGTACGGTGGCGCGCCACGCAACCTGACCGGTGAAGAAGGGTTTGCCCGCCCCGTTGAGCGCGGCACGCGCCCGGGAATGCAGCCCGTCGGCGCCCACCACCAGATCGGCGGTCAGATGGGCCCCGTTGCACATATGCAGGACAGGTGGCGATCCGGGGTCGACGTGGTCCACTTTCTGCAACAGCCTGACATGCACGCCTGCCCGGCGCACCGCCCCGGCCAGCAGGTCGATCAGGTCCGCCCGGTGCACGAAGGCATAGCGCTGATCGCCCGCATGACGCATGAGGTCGAGCCGCACCACCTCGCCCGGACGTCGATAGTCCGAGAGCACCACGGCCCGGCCGCGCACCGAGGCCCGCTCGAAATCCGCCCCCAGACCCAGCGCACCCAAGACAGCGGCTCCATTGGGGCTGACCTGGATACCGGCGCCCACCTCTTCGATGGCATTTGCCTGTTCCAGCACGGTGACATCGGCGCCGCGCGCCTTGAGCGCCAGCGCCGCAGCCAACCCGCCGATTCCAGCGCCCACCACGATGATCCTGGTTCCGAACATTCCCATGCGCCCCCTTTAACGCAAAAACGCCGGGGCGAAAGGCCCCGGCGTTTCCGCTGATTGTCGCAGGCCGCGACGTCAATCGTCGCGATGCACTTTCTCGCGGCGCTCATGGCGTTCCTGCGCCTCGAGCGTCATGGTCGCGATCGGGCGTGCATCCAAACGTTTGAGCGAAATCGGATCGCCGGTGACCTGGCAGTAGCCGTATTCACCTTCGTCGATGCGTCGCAGCGCGGCATCGATCTTGGCAACCAGCTTGCGCTGACGGTCACGGGTTCTGAGTTCCAGCGCTCGGTCCGTTTCTTCGCTGGCGCGGTCGGCCACGTCGGGAATGTTGCGTGTGCCGTCCTGCAACCCTTCGATCGTGTCGCGGCTGCCCGCCATCAATTCGTGTTTCCAGTTGATCAGCTTGCGACGGAAATACTCAAGCTGACGATCATTCATGAATGGCTCGTCTTCGGCCGGGCGATAGTCTTCCGGCAGAAAGGATTCCGGCTTCATCTTTGCTCCCTCGGTCTGGCCTACAACGTCCGCTTTGGTAATTGGTTCAGACATTCGGCTCCCCCTTCTGCCGCAGCGTTTATCTGACGAACCGGGGAATGTCACTACACAAAGACATGCGAAAGAGCCCAATTTCCCGCCCTCGTCAGCAATTGATCAAACGACCCAAAATCTATGCCCAACCTCTTGAAATTTAGTGAATTCCTGAGGGCTGTGTGACTGTTGGCATCGACATGACGTTACGACATATGGAGCCGAAGGGCGCATTTTCTCAATCTTTGACGTGGAAACAGGGTGTTTCCAACCTTCTCAACGACGCCGCGGCGCGCCTTGCCAAAGCGAAGCGCGCGCTTTACCTCAGGGCCGAGCACGCTAGGACGAGGACCGCCATGACCGCACGTTTTCAGGGAACCGCTGAATATGTGGCCACCGACGATCTGACGATCGCGGTGAACGCCGCCGTGACGTTGGAGCGACCGCTGCTGGTCAAAGGCGAACCGGGCACCGGCAAGACCGAGCTGGCCAAACAGGTCGCGGGCGCCCTGGGCCTGCGGATGATCGAATGGAACGTGAAATCCACCACCCGCGCTCAACAGGGCCTCTATGAATATGACGCGGTCAGCCGTCTGCGCGACAGCCAGCTGGGCGAGGAGCGCGTGCATGATGTGAGCAACTACATCAAGAAGGGCAAGCTGTGGCAGGCTTTTGACGCGGACGAGAAAGTGGTGCTGTTGATCGACGAGATCGACAAGGCCGATATCGAGTTTCCCAACGACCTGCTGCAGGAGCTCGACAAGATGGAGTTCCATGTCTACGAGACTGGCCAGACCATCCGCGCCCGGCAGCGCCCCATCGTCATCATCACCTCGAACAACGAAAAGGAACTGCCCGACGCGTTTCTGCGGCGCTGTTTCTTTCACTATATCCGTTTCCCTGACGAGGCCACCATGCGCCGCATCGTCGAGGTGCATCACCCCGGCATCAAGGAGGCGCTGCTGACCGCCGCTCTGACCCAGTTCTACGAGATTCGCGAGACGCAGGGGTTGAAGAAGAAACCTTCGACGTCCGAGGTGATCGACTGGCTGAAACTGCTGCTGGCCGAGGATTTGAGCGCCGAGGATCTGCGCCGCGACGGGGCCAATGCGCTGCCGAAACTGCATGGTGCGCTGCTCAAGAACGAGCAGGATGTGCACCTGTTCGAACGGCTGGCCTTCATGGCACGCGGTAAACGCTGATTCAGGCCAGATTAGCAACAAAATGCGGGCGGTTCGTTCCGAACCGCACTTTTTGTTTCCAAAAAATTGGTAAACAGAGCCTTAAATGGCCTTCACGCGCTTGCTTCGAGAAGGCTGCGGATGCCACCATGTTCCTATTGCGGCGGTAACCAATCACCGCGCAATAGATTGACAGGTTTGGTATCATTGAGCAGCAGTAAGAGAATGACAGTCAAAAGCGCCTTGTCCCGCACCATCTCCCGCCCGCTTGTCAGGGCGCTTGCCCTGGTCTCGGGCCTTGGCCTTGCTGCCTGTGATACCGTCCCGCTCGAGGATACGCCGACCCGCGCGCAGACGCCCGGCCTGTCGCTGGAGCCGATGAAGAGCTTTGGCACCACACGGGTGCAGCCGCCGCAACGATCGAACGGCAATATCGCCGCCGATTTCCTGGCCCTGCATTTCCAGCTGGAAAGCGGGCGCGACCTGCCGGTGTTTACCCGGTTCGAGACCCCGATCACCGTGCGCGTGACCGGCTCGCCGCCCGCAAGCCTGCAACCGGACCTGACCCGGCTGCTGGGGCGCCTGCGCGGTGAGGCCGGGATCGACATCCGTCAGGTCAGCGACGCCAGCGCCAATATCACCATCGAGGCCGTCAGCCGCGAGGAGATCGGCCGCGCCCTGCCCCATGCCGCCTGTTTCGTGGTTCCCAACGTGTCGAGCCTGGCCGAATTCCGTCGTGACCGCCGCAAGGACAAGACCAATTGGGCCAACCTGCGCAAGCGCGAGCGACTTGGCATCTTCGTGCCCTATGACAGCAGCCCGCAGGAATTGCGCGACTGCCTGCACGAAGAGCTGGCGCAGGCAATCGGGCCGCTCAACGACCTCTACCGCCTGCCGGATTCGGTGTTCAACGACGACAATATCCACACCATCCTGACCGGGTTCGACATGCTGGTGCTGCGTGCCACCTATGCGCCGGAACTGCGCAGCGGCATGAGCCAGGCGCAGGTCGCCGCGGTGCTGCCCGACCTGCTGGGTCGGCTCAACCCGCGCGGCGTCACTGTTGCCGCGCAACCGGTCGTGTCGACCCCGCGCGCCTGGATCGACCAGGTACAGGCCGCGCTTGGCCCCGGAACGGCCTATCAGGCCCGGCTTGACGCCGCCAACCGAGCCGCGCAGATGGCCCAGTCCTGGGGCTGGGTGGATCAGCGCCGCGCCTTTGGCCACTACATGCTTGGCCGGATGCTGCAAACCGCCGATCCCGATCTGGCACAGCGGCATTTCCTGACCGCGATGCAGGTCTTGCAATCGACACCGGGCACCCGGCTGCATCAGGCCTATGTGACCACCCAGACCGCCGCCTTTGCCATCTCGCGCGGCGATGGTGCCGGGGCGCTGGCCCAGTTGCGCCCGATGCGTGACGTCGCCGCTCGGGCCGAGAATGCCGCGCTGCTGGCCACCCTCATGATGCTCGAGGCCGAGGCGCTGACCCTGTTGGGCAAAACCGACGCGGCCCGCGACCTGCGGCTGGACAGTGTCGGCTGGGCGCGGTACGGGTTCGGCTCGGACTGGGCGGTTCGGGCCAAGATGCAGGAGATCGCGGCCCTGAACCCCCGCAACGCACTGGGCGGGTAAGAACGCATGATTGTCATCGCAGCGGCGCTGTTCGGCGCCTTGCTTGGCGGGCTGACCGCCAAGCGACGTAACGGCACAACCGCGGATATCGCGCAATATGCTGCGGGCTACGCGATTGCCTTCGCGCTCCTCGGGATGATAGCAACATTGGTGATCCACCGTCTGATGGTCTGAGCCGATGTTCCTGCCCTTTTTCGAGAATTTGCGCAAAGCCGGGGTGCCGGTGTCGCTGCGCGAATACCTGACCTTTCTCGAAGGCATGAAAAAGGGGCTGGCGACCTACGATGTCGAGGCCTTCTATTACCTGGCCCGCGTCTCGATGGTGAAGGACGAGCGCAATATCGACAAGTTCGACCGCGCCTTTGCCGCCAGTTTCAAGGGACTAGAAGAGATCACCTTTGAGCAGGTGATGGAGGCCGTGGACATCCCCGCCGACTGGCTGGAGAAGATGGCCGAGAAACACCTGTCGCCCGAGGAAAAGGCCGAGATCGAGGCGCTGGGCGGGTTCGACAAGCTGATGGAGACGCTGCGCGAGCGGCTCAAGGAACAACAGGGCCGCCACCAGGGCGGCAACAAGTGGATCGGCACCGCCGGCACCTCGCCCTTTGGCGCCTATGGCTACAACCCCGAAGGGGTGCGGATCGGCCAGAAGGAAAGCCGCCACCAGCGCGCAGTCAAGGTCTGGGACAAGCGCGAGTTCAAGAATCTCGACGACACGGTCGAACTGGGCACCCGCAACATCAAGGTGGCGCTGAAACGGCTGCGCCGCTGGGCGCGCGAGGGCGCGGCGATGGAACTGGACCTGGATGGCACCATCCGCGCCACCGCCGAACACGGCTATCTGGACGTCAAGGAACGCCCCGAACGGCATAACGCGGTCAAGGTGGTGCTGTTCCTCGATGTGGGCGGCTCGATGGACCCGCATGTGAAGGTGGTGGAAGAGCTGTTTTCGGCGGCGCGTGCCGAGTTTAAGCATCTGGAATATTACTACTTTCACAATTGCCTCTACGAAGGCGTCTGGCGCGACAACCGTCGCCGCTGGGATGCGCAGATCCCCACCCATGAGGTGCTGCGCACCTATGGGCCCGATTACAAATGCATCTTCGTGGGCGATGCCTCGATGAGCCCCTACGAAATCGCCTATCCCGGCGGTGCCAACGAGCATTGGAACCAGGAGGCGGGCCAGGTCTGGCTGGCACGCGCGCGCGAGCAATGGGCCAGCAACCTCTGGATCAACCCGGTGCCCGAGAAATACTGGGACTATACCCATTCGATCGGCATGATCCGCGAGATATTCGAGGACCGTATGGTGCCGATGACCCTGTCGGGGCTGGAACAGGGCATGCGGGTGCTGACCCGCTGACCACCAGCTGCGCGGCGGCCAGCGGCTTCATGCGTTCAGTACACGACCCCGGCACAAACCGGTTCGCCGGTCTCGGTGGTGGACAGGCTATAGCCTTCGGGACAGACCGGATTGCCCAGTTTGTCGAACGAGGGGGCTTCAAGGATCTGAACCGGCTCGGGCTCAGGCTCGGAACAGCCCATCAGCGGAAGCGCAAAGGCAATCAAAAGGGTCAATCTGGTCGTCATCGCTCGTGGTTCCTCGCATCAAGATGTGCGGCTGCATCGGGCCGCCAGTGGCACGCTAGGCGCGCACGGCCCGAACCGACAAGCGCCACAATAGGGACGCGGCTAAACCGGCGGAAACCCTGTCTGCGGTGCCGGATGCGGGGGCAGAACTCTGCCCAGGATGGCGCCCTGCCCACCGGGCCGACCCGTCATCGGCGGCTTGCCGCTTGCCCCCGTCGCCGGAACGCCCCATATCTGATCCATGTTGCGCGTCACCCCGATCCTGCTGGCGGTTCTCTACGCCTTTGCGATGTACCATTTCTCGGCCTGGCGGACCCGGCGCGAGCTGGATGCCCGCTCGACCGAGCTGGCCGACCCGGCGCTGAAACGGCTGACCGACCGGCTGGCGGCGGCGCTGGGCGTGGCGCGGGTGCCGGTGCATATCTATGAAATCGACCCGGTCAACGGGTTGGCCGCGCCTGACGGGCGCATCTTCATCACACGCGGCTTCTACCGCAAATATCAAAGCGGCGAGGTTACCGGCGAAGAGCTGACCTCGGTCATTGCGCATGAGCTGGGGCATGTGGCGCTGGGCCATTCGCGGCGCCGGATGATCGACTTTTCCGGCCAGAACGCCATGCGCACCGCGCTGGCCATGCTGCTGGGCCGGTTCATCCCCTTCTTCGGGGTCTGGATCGCCAATATGCTGACCACCCTGCTTGCCGCGCGACTAAGCCGCGCCGATGAATATGAGGCCGACGCCTATGCCGCCGCCCTGCTGACCAAGGCGGGTATCGGCGTGGCGCCGCAAAAGGCGCTGTTTCACAAGCTTGACGCGCTCACTGCCCAGCGCGCCGGGGTGGCGCCCGCATGGCTGCTCAGTCATCCCAAAACCGCCGAGCGCATCGCCGCGCTTGACCGGCTCGAAGCGCGCTGGCAGGCGCATTGATCCTCAGGACCGACCCGCATGCTCTATTCCCTGCTCGACCTTGCCCCGGTGCCCGAGGGCAGCGATATTCCCCAGGCGCTGGCCAACAGCGGCGATCTGGCCGCGCATGCCGAGGCGCTGGGGTATCACCGCTACTGGCTGGCCGAGCATCACAACATGCCCGGCATCGCCAGCGCCGCAACCGCGGTGCTGATCGGCCATATCGCCAGCCGGACCAAGTCCATGCGGATCGGCGCGGGCGGCATCATGCTGCCCAATCATGCGCCTTACATGGTGGCCGAGGCCTTTGGCACGCTGGCGTCGCTCTATGGCGACCGCATCGACCTAGGGCTGGGGCGGGCGCCCGGGACCGATATGGCGACCGCCCGCGCCTTGCGCCGGGGTCTGTCACAACAGGACAGTTTCCCTCAGGATGTGATCGACCTGATCGGCTTTCTTGGCCCCGAGGATCCAGAGGCACGGGTGCGCGCCTTTCCCGGCCAGAACACCCATGTGCCGGTGTGGATCCTGGGGTCCAGCCTCTATGGCGCGCAACTGGCGGCTCAACTGGGCCTGCCATATGCCTTTGCCTCGCATTTCGCGCCTCAGGCGCTGGAGGAGGCGCTGGAGATCTATCGCCGCAGCTTCCGCCCCTCGGTCTATCTGGATCACCCCCATGCGATGATGGCGATCAATGTCTTTGCCGCCGAAACCGACGCTGAAGGGGTACGCCTGCGCACCACCATGCAACAGGCCTTTGCCCGGCTCAGGCTGGGGCGGCCCGGCAAACTGCCGACGCCGGTTGACGATATCGCCGCGCATCTGGATCGCGCCACGCTGGCCGGGGTGAATGCCGCGCTCAGCGTTTCGGCGGTGGGCAGCCCCGAGACGGTGCGCGCCGATCTGACCCGCATCATCGACCGTTATCAGCCCGACGAAGTGATCCTGACCGGGCAAATTCACGATCACACCGCGCGCAAACGTTCGTTCGAAATCGCGGCCGGGATCCTGCGCTCACTCTGAGCGGTGGTGTTCCAGCGCCTTGCCCAGCCGAGGCAGCCGCGCCTTTTTCATCAGACTGCGGATCGTCCATGTCTCGCCCGACAGACGGTTGGCCTCATCCAGCACTTTTTCGGCCATGAGGGCCATATTGTCCGGGTCATCTTTGAAAAACTGCAAAAGGAACGCATCCGGGTCGATCCGCTCCAGCCCTTCCTCGGCCAGGATGTTGCGCGGGAAATCGGCCCGGTTGAGGGTCACGATCACATCCGCAGATCCGGCGATGGCCGTGGCCAGCACATGGATATCCGCCGGATCGGGCAGCCACAGCCGTGCCTCGACACCGGGCGCGGGCGGCAGCTCGGCCCTGGGCCAGGCGGCGCGGGTCAGGGCGATCTCGGCGCGCGCCTGCGCCTCGCCCGCCGGTCCCAGCTTGACCGCCGCACGCGCCCATTCCTCCAAAACGCGGGCCGACCAGAGCGGGGTGAAATGCCCCAGCCGCGCCGCACCCAGCAGCATCTCGCGCATGACCGTGGGATAGATCACGCAAGTGTCGAGCACCGCTTTCACAGCCGGAAGAACACCGCCTTGAGATAGCCGCTCTCGGCCAGTTGCGGCAATTGCGGATGATCCGGCCCGGCAAAGCCGGTATGGATCAGCTGCGCGCTGCGCCCGGCGCGGCCGATGCCGCGCACGCTGGCCTCGCGGAACCGCGACAGGTCGGCGGCATGCGAGCAGGAGCAGAGACCCAGATAGCCACCCGGTCGCACCAGCGCCGCAGCCAGCCGCGCCACCCGTTCATAAGCGCGCAGGCCTGCGTCCAGCGCCTGTTTCGAGGGCGCAAAGGCGGGCGGATCGCAGATCACCACGTCGAATGTCTCGCCTTCCTCGGCCAGCGCGGTCAACACGTCGAACGCATCGCCCTGCCGCGTCCCGAACCGCCCGGCCAGACCCGAGGCCAGCGCCCCCTGTTCGGCCAAGGCCAGCGCCGGGGCCGAGCCATCGACCGCCAGCGCGCTGCCAGCGCCGCCGGCCAGCATCGCCAGCGCAAAGCCGCCCACATGGGAAAACACGTCGAGCACCCGCGCACCCTGCCCCGCCAGCCGCTGGGCAAAGGCATGGTTGGGGCGCTGGTCGAAGAACAGGCCGGTTTTCTGGCCACCGGTCAGATCGGCCATATAGGTCGCCCCATTCATCGGCACAGGAACCGGCGCCACTGGCGCCGCCCCCGCCAGCACCGCGTTCTTGTTATCCAGCCCTTCGAGAGACCGCGTCCGGCCCGAAGCATTCTTCAGAACCGTGTTTACGCCGGTCACCTTGATCAGTGCCGCGCTCAGCAGCTCCAGATGCGCCTCGGCCCAGGCGGCATTGGGCTGGATCACGCAGGCGTCGCCGAACCGGTCGATGATCACACCTGGGAAGCCATCGGCCTCGGCATGAACGAGCCGGTAAAAGGGCGCGTCAAACAGGCGTTCGCGCAGTGCCAGCGCCCGGGTCAGCCGCGCCTCGAACCAGGCGGCATCAAGCACCGCGTCCGGATCGCGGTCCAGCATCCGGGCCAGGATGCGCGAGCCGGGATTGACCGCCACCAGCCCCAGGGGCGCGCGGTTGTCATCCTCGAGCACCGCCACGGTGCCCGGTGCGATTTTGCGGGTGCGGCGGTCGGTGACCACCTCGTTGTCGAACACCCAAGGCGCGCCGTGACGGATGGCACGGGCGTTTGCCTTGGGCTTCAGGCGGATGCGGGGACGGTCAAAAACGTCAGAGGGCGCTGTCATGAGCGCCCTCTTAATCTCATTCCCGTTGGCTGGGAAGTGTCAGAGACGATTCATCACCTGGATGATGCCCAACGAGGCGTTCTCGTAGCCTTCGGGGTTGGTCAACTCTTGCTGGATCACCCATGTCAGGTGGTCGGTGATGCGGACCTTTTGGGTCTGACCGCGGGCCTCGGCGTTGATCGCCTGCTGGCCGCCAAAGGCCTCGAGATCGGCGCGCACCTCACGCGGCGGCATCAGCTGCGCGCCGGTGGCCGGATCCTTGAGGGTGATGTCAAAGGTGATCGCGTGCACGCCACCGGTGGTATAGCGCGCCTTTTCGGTCAAGGCGTGGAACCGCTTGACGACGATTTCCAGATCGGCCTTGACCGGGCCGCTCAGCGGGCTGACGCCACGCACCATCGCGTCCTGCACGATCTTCTGAACCTGGGCGTGACGGTCGCCGATCGGATCCTCGCGCCACACGATGTCGCCGCGCGGCAGATAGCTGTTGCGCTCGGATACTTTCAGCGAGCGAGGCACCAATACGGTGACCGAGTTGATGGTCACGGGCGCCTGCCCTGCAACCAAGCCGCCAACTCCCGGCTCTTGCGTCGCTGCGCGCGCAACGGTGTCGATGTCGGCATGCGGGATCACCACCTGCCCCACCGCCGCGGTTGACTGGACCCGGCTTTCCGGTTGCAGCAGGTCATACCCCGCCGGAGCCGTAATCGACGTGGTCGGCAATCGCTCGTAAGGGGCGTTCCGGGTCGGGACATCGACGGCCGTGCAGGCCGCAACCGACAGGCCCAGACCGGCAAGCAGGATCATCCGCATGGTTTTCATGTCTCTTCTCCATTTTCGGGTTCCGACTCCCACAGCCGCACCCGTTTGAGGAGAATTTGCCCCGCAATTAGGGCAACTTTGCGACAAATTCCGTACGTTTCAGAGATTGTTTCCGATCCGGGATCACTCAGTTTCTGGGTCGGCTACGCCATCCGCCACGTCGGCGGGGCGCCTGTTCGGCGCTCAGCCCGTCCTGCATGACGGCGGTCATGGGATGATCGGGCGCCTCGGCCCCATAGCGCCCGTGCAGGTCCGCCAACGCGTCGCGCTGGTCTGTACCCACCGGCAGGCTGAGCGCCCAGTCAAGGAAGATGGTGCGGCATTCGGGGGCCGTGATCCCCTCGATCCTGTAGGCCTCGTAGATCAAACCCTTGGGGTCATGCGGGTCACCCGTCTTCGGCATCCTCTGGTCCTCCCACCGCGGCACCAATCAGCGCCGCCGCCTCGGCATATGTTGTCTCCAGCGCCGCCTCCAGCGCCGCCATGTCCTCGAACCCGGTGCTGCGGCAGAGGAAGGCCGCGCCGCCCTCGCCGATCCGCTCCGCGTCGATCATCTCGCCCGACAGCAGCCGCGCCGCCGTCTGTACCGACCAGCATAGGTCATAGGCACGGGTCAGCGACTGCGCATCCGCGACATCCAGCCATCCAGCGGCGACCGCACCTTGTAGGCCCTGCGCCACATCGCGCGCGGCGCTGCCCGACAACAGCGCGCCGGTCTGGGCCACCAGTTCGATATCCAGCATCCGGCCCGGCCCGGTCTTGGCATCCCACACTCCGGCGGGCTGTTTCGCCGCCGCCAGCCGGGCGCGCATCTCGGCCACCTCGCGCAGCACCTTGTCCCGGTCGGCAGGGCGGTTCAGAAGCTCTTGCCGGAACCGCTCGATATCCGCGCCCAGTGCCTCTGAACCCGCCACCGGGCGGGCGCGGGTCAGCGCAAGATGCTCCCACACCCAGGCCTCGTTCAGCTGATATTCGGTAAAGCTGGTCCAGCTGGTCGCCACCGGCCCCTGGGTGCCAGAGGGGCGCAGGCGCATGTCGACCTCGTACAGCTTGCCCTGCGACATCGGCGCGGTCAGCGCGGTGATCAGCGCCTGCGTGAGCCTTGCATAATAGGGCCGGGTCGCCAGCGGGCGCGGCCCGTCCGAGCCTTCGGCGTCTTCGGGGTCATAGATCACGATCAGGTCAAGGTCGGATTGCGCATTGATCCGCCCCGCCCCCAGCGAGCCCATGCCCAGCACCGTGGCGCCGCGTCCGGGCGGCGTGCCGTGTTTGCGGGCAAATTGCGCCTCGACCACCGGGAACAGCGCCGAGATCACTGCCTCGGCCAGTTCGGCATATTGCGCACCGGCGCGGGCGCCGTCGATCAGCCCGCGCAGATGGTGCACGCCGATGCGGAAATGCCATTCCTTGGTCCAGCGCCGCGCCATGTCGAGCCGGGCCTCGTAATCGTCCTCGGCGGCCAGGCGTTCGGCCAGATCGGCGCGCAGCGCTGCCCCGCCCGGCCAGTCATCGAAGAACGAGCCGCCGATCACCGCGTCAAAGACCGATGCATTGCGCGACAGGAAGGTCGCCAGCGCATGGCTGGTACCGACGATATCGACCAACAGGTCGATCAGTTGCGGATTGGCCTCGAACAGGGAAAACAGCTGCACCCCGGCGGGCAACCCGGCCAGGAACCCGTCAAGCGCCAGCAGCGCCTCGTCCGGTTTGGCGGTGCGCGCCAGCCGCGCCAGCAATTCGGGCTTCAGCCGCTCGAAGATGCGCCGCCCCCGCTGCGAGCGCAGCGCCGGATAGGTGGGCCAGCGCGACAGCACGTTGTCGTCGAACACCACCTCTGCCGGCAGGGCGGGCGCCGGGGCGGCGGCGCTATCGGGGGCAAAGAAATCCTCGGTCAGCCCATGCACCTCGGTCAGGCGCCGGGTCAGGTCGGCGCGCAGGTCTGCGGCGTCGATCCCCATCAGGCAGGCGACGCGAGCGATACCCTCTTCGGTCTGCGGAATGCGGTGGGTCTGGGCGTCATGCACCATCTGGATGCGGTGTTCGACCTCGCGATGGGCGCGGTAGTGGCGGGTCAGCGCCTCGGCCACCTCGGATGGCACCCAGCCCTTGGCCGCCAGGGCCGCCAGCCCCTCGACCGTGCCGCGCAGGCGCAGGTCACGGTCGCGCCCGCCCGCGATCAGCTGCCGGGTCTGGGTAAAGAACTCGATCTCGCGAATGCCGCCCCGGCCCAGCTTCATGTCATGGCCCGGAATGGTCAGGGCGCCGCCGGTGCCCTTGTTCTCGCGAATGCGCAGGCGCATGTCATGGGCGTCCTGGATGGCGGCGAAATCCAGATGCCGCCGCCAGACAAAGGGGCGCAGGGTTTCCAGAAACCGCCCCCCCGCCGCCAGATCGCCCG
The DNA here is from genome assembly GCF_059613025.1 of Ruegeria sp. BHSC223. Taxonomy (NCBI): domain Bacteria; kingdom Pseudomonadati; phylum Pseudomonadota; class Alphaproteobacteria; order Rhodobacterales; family Roseobacteraceae; genus Ruegeria; species Ruegeria sp. BHSC223. The sequence continues at coordinate 123,136 of NZ_JBXWRR010000009.1, read as the reverse complement.
CGCAGGGCCGCGCCTTGATATAGGCGGCACGCTCCCAGGTGCGGCCAAGGCTTTCGTAATAATGTTCCGCCGCCTCCATCGCCAGACAGACCGGGGTGACCGCCGGATCGGGGCGCAGCCGCAGATCGGTGCGGAATACATAGCCATCGGCGGTCTTGTCGCTGAGCGTGGCGCAGAAGTTGCGGGTGGCACGCACCATGCCCTGACGCGCCTCAAAGAAATCGTCGGGCTCATAGCGGGTTTCGTCAAACAGCACGATCAGGTCGATATCCGAGCTGTAGTTCAGCTCATGCGCGCCCATCTTGCCCATGGCCAGGATCACCATCCCGGCGGCGGTCTCCACATCCGCCTCGGTCTGGCCCGGCAGCTTGCCGCGCCGGATCAGGGCGGCGATCTCGGCCTTGGCGGCCAGATCGGCGGCCAGCGCGCCGAAATCGGTGAGCAGCGCGGTCACCTTCTCCAGCGGCCAGGCGCCCGCCAGATCGGCCAGCGCGGTCAACAGCGCCAGTCGCCGCTTGGCCTGTCGCAAACCGGGTTTGAGCTGATCGGGCGGCAACGCGCGGGCTGCGGTCAGTTCGGTGGCCACCGCCGCATCGGCATCCTCGAGCGCGGGCGCCAGCCATGCGGCCTCGGCCCGCATCAGCCCCATCAGATAGGGGCTGGTGCCCCCCGCACCGGCGACAAGATCGGCCAGATCACCCCCCAGTTCGGGCAGCAGGGCACGCGCCTCTGCCCCCAGTTCGGGGTCATAGGCACGGGGGAGTCGGGTAATGGCTAGGCGTGTGGTCATGCGCCAAATAGCGCAGCCGCCCCAGCCGCCGTCAATGCGTCAAAACTTGACCTTTGCCACCAGTGCGGGCAGTTCATGCGCCATGAGCAAGAGCCTGAAACGGGTCCGCGCCGCACTTGAGGCCGCGCAGATCGCCACCGAAATCCGCGAGACCGGCAACGCCCGGACCGCCGAAGACGCCGCCGCCGCTGTCGGCTGCGCGCTGAACCAGATCGTCAAGTCGATCATCTTTCAGGCGCGCGAGGGCGATGCGCTAGCATTGTTTCTGACCGCAGGAGGCAATCAGGTCGACCCAGAAGCCGCCACCGCCCTGTTCGGCACGCCGCTGACACGCACCGATGCCGATACGGTGCGGCAGAAAACCGGCTTTGCCATCGGCGGTGTTGCGCCGGTGGGGCATTTGTCGCCGATCACCTGTTTCCTGGATCCCGCACTGATGGACTTTCCTGTAGTTTGGGCCGCGGCAGGTACGCCCCGGCATGTCTTTGCCATCGCACCCGGTCAGCTGCATGACCTGACCAGTGCACACATCGCGAATTTCGTGAAATCGGGTTAGATCAGCGGCAGCGCCTGGCTGATCAGAACCGCCCAGAAACAAGCCCCCAATAGCGCACTGGGCAAAATCCACCACCCTGGCGACATCCGGTCGTCCCGCTGCAACACGTCCTGGCCAAACCTGTTCGCACCCGATGTCGGCATAAAGCTTCCAATTTACTTTCTGAGAGGCGGATTTCACTAAAGTAATAGCAAATCTGATTTTCGCGCGAAGCGCAACCCAAGATTGCGTTGCTGAAAGTCACTCGCCAAAATCAGAATGTAAATCTTTTTCACATCCCCTCTTGCATTCCCCGTCACGCCGCCCCAAATGAGTAATGTGAAAGACATTCACATCAACTGATCTGGAGACCCAAAATGACCATGATGACCGACCCCGTCGCCGCCCCGTCAAATCCGGGTTGGCTACATCGAAGCGAAGCCTGGCTGGACAGCAAGGGCAAAGGCGCCTGGATCGCCGCAATGGTCCTTGGATTCATCTTCTTCTGGCCCCTTGGCCTCGCCCTTCTCGCCTATATGATCTGGAGCAAACGCATGTTCAGCAAATCCTGCACCCGCCGCAAAGCCTGGAGCCATCATGGCATGCGGGCGATGTCGACCACCGGCAACAGCGCCTTTGACGCCTACAAGGCCGATACGCTGGCCCGCCTGGAACGCGAGCAGGCCGATTTCGAGGCGTTCCTGCACCGCCTGCGCGAGGCCAAGGATAAGGCCGAGTTCGACGATTTCATGGACGAGCGCGCCCGTACGGCCCGCGACGACAAGAACGACGCCGACGCCTGAACCCAACCGGCCGCCCCCTCACGGGGCGGCCATCCCATGACACGGACCCTGCCCCGATGACCCACCTTCCCCATCCCGACCATCAGCCGGAATTCTATCAAAGCATCCCGGCCAAACGCTTTTTTGCCTGGGTGTTCGACACCTGCGTGATCCTGATGCTCAGCTTGGTCGTGGTGTTGCTCACCGCTTTTGTCGGCGCCTTTGTCTGGCCCCTGCTCTATCTGATCGTGGGTTTCGTCTATCGTGTCGCCACGATTGCTGGCGGCTCGGCCACCTGGGGCATGCGCTTTGTCGGGATCGAGCTGCGCGACGCCCATGGCGCTCATCTGAACGGCGGTCAGGCGCTGGCCCATACCGCTGGCTACACCGTCAGCATGGCACTGCCATTGCTTCAGGTGATCTCGATCCTGATGATGCTGACCGGCGCTCGCTCTCAGGGGCTGACCGACGCGGTACTGGGGACCGTGGCGCTGAATCGTCGGGCCTATGCTTAACTCTTGTGATTTTGGTCACTTGGCGGGTCCTTGATGGATTGTTATCATCCAATCCGAAATCAACGAGAACCCCATGCGCCACAGCCTGCCAATCGCACCACAATTTTATGTGACCGCTCCGCAACCCTGTCCGTATCTTGCGGACAGGATGGAACGAAAGCTATTCACTGCTTTGCAAGGTGAAGGCGCCGAACAACTGAACAATGCGCTGTCGCAACAGGGCTTTCGCCGGTCTCAGAATGTCCTCTACCGCCCGTCCTGCACCGATTGCGCCGCCTGTCTTTCGGCCCGGATCAACGTGTCGGCCTTTCGCGCCAGCCGCAGCCAGAAACGCGCCCTGCGCCGAAATGCGCACCTGACCAGACGCGCCACTTCGCCCTGGGCGACTGACGAGCAATATGACCTGTTCCGCCGCTATCTGGACAGTCGTCATGCCGATGGCGGCATGGCGGACATGGACGTGTTCGAATTCGCCGCAATGATCGAAGAAACGCCGATCCGCAGCCGGGTTATCGAATACGCCCATCGCGAGACCCGAGCGCTCACTGCAGTCAGCCTGACCGATGTGCTAGATGATGGTCTCAGCATGGTCTATTCCTTCTATGACCCCGACCTGCACCGTGCTTCGCTTGGCACTCACATGATCCTCGATCATATCGACATCGCCCGCGAAGCGGGGCTGCCTTATGTCTACCTTGGCTACTGGGTGCCTCGTAGCCCCAAGATGGGATACAAGGCCCGCTTCTCGGGGCTTGAAATCTATTTGGGCGGAAGCTGGCAACCGATGACGAACCCGGATGCGCATGACGTCATCCGACATCCGCTTTCCACAGACCCGATTGCCGAACAGGTAGCTAATATCCAGTTGCCCGACCGCATGCCTACCCGCGACTGAACGCGTAGCGGGTCTTCCCAACGACAAAATGGTTTCGCCGACTGCGGGAAATGTCCGCTAATTCACGCGCCTCGGTACCGCTTGTTCCTCTTGCCCGAAATATCCCGGGGATGAATTGCCCCAAAGGGGCAAGAAGGGGCAGCGCCCCTTGACCGAAACTCAAAAAGCAAAGGGGGCCCGAAGGCCCCCTTTTCCATTTGATAAACTCCGATCAGTTCGGGATCAGCGACGGAACGATGGTCACGATCGAGGGGAAGCTCCACAAGATCGCGATCCCGACCACCTGGATGATCACGAAAGGCACGATACCGCGATAGATATGGCCCGTGGTCACCTCCTTCGGCGCCACGCCCCGCAGATAGAACAGGGCAAAGCCGAAGGGCGGCGTCAGGAACGAGGTCTGCAGGTTCACCGCCACCATGATGGTCACCCATTTCGGATCGAACGACCCGCCATAGATCACCGGCCCCACGATCGGGATCACGATATAGATGATCTCAAGGAAATCGAGCACGAAACCCAGCACGAAGAGCACCAGCATCACGATCAAGAACACCGTGAACTCGTTGTCAAAGCTCTTCAGGAATTGCTGGATGTAATGCTCGCCACCAAAGCTGATCACCACCAGGTTCAGCAGCTGCGAGCCGATCAGGATGGTGAACACCATCGAGGTCACCTTGGCCGTCTCACGCACGATCGGTGACAGGACACCGCCGGCAAACAGCACCCAGCAGCCGAACAGCAGCCCGCCCAGCGCATAGATATAGGTCGCATAGGCGAAGACAAAGGCGATCCAGGTTTCGACGCTGACACCGTCCTGATTGATGCGCAGGTCGAAATTCACCCCGATCAGCAGGCAGATGATGATGGCAAAGGTGGACCAGATGATCACCTTTCCCGACCGGCCCTCATCGCGCAGCTTGCGATAGGCCGCCAGCATGATCGCCCCGCCCGCGCCCAGCGCCGCCGCCGGGGTCGGGTTGGTCACACCGCCCAGGATCGAGCCCAGCACCGCGATGATCAGCACCAGCGGCGGGAACACCACCCGGATCAGATCATTGCCGGTGCAGCGGATCGCCGCCTCCTTGCAGCCGTAAAGCGCCAGCGCCAATGGTAAGAGCAGGATAAGCACTGTCACACCGGGAGAGGTCAGCGGTCCGATGAACAGGATGTCGGCCAGCAGCATCAGGACCAGACCCAGCCCGCCAACGAGCAGCGGTTTCGGATCACGCGAGGGCGCGATGCCCCGGCCCACCACCAGCGTCAGACCCAGCAGCACGACGATCACCGCGACACCGGTGCCGATCGGCGCGGCATTCGCAATTTTGGAGGCTCGGGCCTCGGCGATCTCCTCGTCAGTCAGGCGGTGCGATTCCTGCACCCCACCTGCGGCGTCGATCGATTCCTGTTCGGCGACGGCCGCGTCCCAGGCTTCCTGCCCGTGCAGCGCGATCATCGAGGCCTTGCAGTCAGGGCCCACATTGGTGCGCAGGCTGGCGCTCTTGGAACTGTCCGAAAAGGTCGAAACGGTCACATCCTGACTGCCCACGACACCAAGACTGCCCAGCAGCAAGACCCCGGCGATCAGCGCCACCGGTGCCCCCAGCAGCCAGGTAAAGCCCTCGGCGCGGGTGATCGGCTCGCCAGTGCCTCCCCCCATCGCCACGGCCGGCGCTTTCTCGGGGTTCAGAAGCGCATAGCCAAAGGCATAGAGCGCATAGAGCAGCGCCAGCAAAATGCCAGGCAGCAGCGCTGCTTGGAAGAGGGTGCCGACTGACACCACTGCCGGTTCGCCCAGATAGGTCAGCGCGTCGGTACAACCCGCCTCGATGGCGCGCGTCTCCTGCGCGGTCGAATAGAGATCGCCCGCCAGCGTGCCCAGCAGAACGATCACGATCGAGGGCGGAATGATCTGCCCCAATGTGCCGCTCGCCGCGATCACACCGGTCGCCAGTTCCGGCGAGTAGTTGTTGCGCAGCATGGTGGGCAGGGCCAGCAGGCCCATGGTCACCACGGTCGCGCCGACGATCCCGGTCGAAGCGGCCAGAAACGCGCCCACGACCACGATCGACACCGCCAGACCGCCGGGCAGCGGGCCAAAGACGCGCGCCATGGTGGTCAGCAGATCGTTGGCGATCTTCGAACGCTCCAGCGTGATGCCCATCAGCACGAACATCAGCACCGCCAGCAGCGTCTCGATGGACTGGCCCGCCAGCACCCGCTCGTTCATCCGGTTCACGATGAAGGAGACGTTGCGGTCCATCGCCGTCTGCCAGCCACCCTGGAACACATGTTCGGCAACCCGTGGCAATTCGGGGTATCGGAAGATCGAGATCACATCCGGTTTGACCCCGGAGCCGATCAGATCGTTATAGGCCTGCGACGAGGTGTCGATAGCCTGGTGGATCAACAGCCCCGCGCTGTCCAGCGCGGCGATGATACCGAATGAGATGATGCCGGCGCCGCCGATGGCAAAGGCCACCGGAAATCCCGACAGGATGCCTCCGAAGAGACAGAGAAAGACGATAATGAGGCCGATTTCGACGCCATCAAGACCGAATAGCATGTTCCCGGTTCCTATTCTTAATGCGTGCCTTCATAGGCCTCTTCGCCCTCGCCAAGAGTATCCTTGTCGAGATATTTACCCGCGCTGCTTTCGCCTTCGACGAATTCGAGCCATGAGCGGTAGAAAAAGGCGACTGCGTGGATGAACACCATGGCGGCGAACGTGATCAGCAGGATCTTGAACAGGAAATACCCGTTGAACCCGTTGGGACTGAACCCGATGGTCTCCACGTTCCAGCGTAGCGCCCGAGATTTCATCAGCAGGCGGTCAAGCTGGTCGCTGGCCGAAGGGTTCGGCACGATCAGGTGCCGCCACAGAAAGTACCAGCCGTAAAGCCAGGTCACCACTGCCACGGGCATCATGAACAGAAGCGATCCGGCCATGTCCACCACCCGCTTTCCACGGTGGCTGAGGCCGGAATAAATCAGGTCGACGCGGACATGACCGCCCTGCACGAACGTGTAGGTGGCGCAAAGGCAGACAACCATGGCGTTGTAAAGCTTCAGCTCTTCGGACCACCAGCTGACGTCGAGCGTCACCGGGATGCCAAAGCCAAAGGACAGATCGGGCCGTGCAAAAACGCGCTGCATGAACACGATGATGATCTGTTGCAGCACCATCAGCAGGCCCGCCCAGGCAAAGAAGCGCCCGACCGTGTTGGCGAAACCTTCGAGCCCGCGCACCATCAACCACATGAACGAGCGGAAATACATTCCGATCGCGGTGAGGACCAGAACGAAGGTGAAGACCACGAAGAAGAACTCGACCGAGCCGCCATAATAGACAAAGCGCATGATCGAGGCCTTGTCGGACCAGTCCAGCCAGAGCTGTGGATGGGTGACCGCGTAGCCGAAATTATAGAATGCCTCGGCGATGTTCTGAAACAGCCAGATCAGACCGTTCCACAGGGCGCCGAAAAAGGAGATACCGTTATCGTCCTGCATGATGTCCCCGATTCAGGAGTGCCGGATCGTCCTGCGGAACAGCGCCGCAAGGTCCTGGCAAAGCGTAGGCCCCCCGCCCTGGGGCGGGGGTCCGGTATTGGCCGCTTGGCGGGATCAGCCCAGAACGCGGTCGCGCTGTGCGGTGTAGACGCCCGACGACATGTTCAGCCAGGCCGACGAGGATTTCATCGACGCCATGGCGCTGTCGTGGATCTTCTTGAACAGCTCGTCGCCCATGTTCTCGGCCATGACTTCCTGGCTCGCCTTGCCGAAGGCATCCCAGACGCTGTCGGGGAATTCCAGGACCTTGACGCCACCGGCTTGCAGGCGCTGCAGCGCCGAGCCGTTGTTGGACAGGAACTGTGCCAGGTTCCACTGGTGGCACTCGCCCGCCGCAACCTCGATGATCTTCTGATGCGCGGGGCTCAGGCTCTCGAACACTTCGCGGTTGGTTGCCACCGACAGACCTGCGCCCGGCTCGTGGAAGCCCGCGGTGTAATATGTCTTGGTGATCTCCTGGAAGCCGGCCTTTTCGTCCGCCCAGGGGCCGATCCACTCGGTGCCGTCGATGGCACCCGAGGACAGCGCCTGGTACACTTCCGAACCCGGAATGTTCTGCACGCTTGCGCCCAGCTTGCCCAGCGCCTTGCCGCCCAGGCCAGGCATCCGGAACTTCAGGCCATTGAAATCCTCGGGGCCATTGATCTCTTTCGAGAACCAGCCGCCCGCCTGCGCGCCGGTGTTGCCGGCCAGGAAGGATTTCAGGCCAAAGATCTGGCCCAGCTCGTCATGCAGCTCGTGGCCGCCATCGTGATAGTACCAGTTCACCAGTTCCTGCGCGGTCATGCCAAAGGGCACGGCGGTGAAGAACGCATAGCCCGGGTGCTGACCGACGAAGTAATAGTCGGCGCCGTGATACATGTCGGCCTGGCCCGAGGAGACGGCGTCGAACACTTCGAACGCGCCCACCAGTTCGCCGGCGGCCTTCAGGTCCACGGTCAGGTTGCCATCGGACATGGCGGTGATGTTGTCGGCGACGCGCTGTGCCGAATCATGCACACCGGCCAGGCCGCGGCCCCAGGTGGTGACCATGGTCAGGGTGCGCTTGCCCTGCGCATAGGCCGGAGCGGCCAGAGCGGTGGTGGCGGCAGCGGCTGCACCGCCCATGGCCGAGGTTTTCAGAAAAGAACGACGATCCATAAGAGTATTTCCTCCCCTTGCAAGTCATGGACGCCCGCCGGGTCATCCCGGTGGGCGGATCGTTTCCAGTGGCGCAAGGGTAACGAGCGATGATCCGCTCTGTGAATACCTAGTACTACGTAGCGGCGCGGAAAAATGCGGCCACTGACCTAGAAATCCACTGTTTTTCGGGCACTGCGCGACCACACAAGTGCGTGGCGGCCGGTCACGACTTGATCGCATGCTTTGATTTTGCCGCCGGTTTTGCGTATCGATTCGCCATGCACCGCCTGCGCAACCTGATCCGCCCCAACTACGCCCAGAAGATCTCGCTTCTGGCGACCCTGCCGCTTGTGGTGGCGGTGGCCGCCATCGCGGCGCTGGTGGCTTATCAGGCGCGCACCCTGGCCGAACGCGAGATCCAAGCGCTGGAGCGGCAGCTGTTGCAGGCCAAGAAGGCCGAGCTGCGCAACTACGTCACCCAGGCGCGCAACGGGTTTGCCCATATCTATGGCCCCGCCGCCCCCGACGATGCCGAGGCCAAGACCCGGGTGGCGCAGATGCTGGCGGCGATGATCTACGGACAGGACGGGTTCTTTTTCGTCTACGATTACGAGGGCAAGAACCTGGTCAGCCCGCGCCAGACCGAATTCATCAACCGCAACTGGGAGGGGTTGACCGACAGCAAGGGCGTACCGGTTGTGGACGAGTTCATCCGCCTCGCCCGGCAGGGCGCGGGCTGGCACTCCTTCATGTGGGAGAAACCCTCGACCGGGGAAGAGGCGCAGATGGTGGCCTATGTGGTGGGCCTTCAGGACTGGCGCTGGGCGGTGGGCACTGGCGTGTTCATCGACGATGTGCTGGCCTCCGTCGCCGCGGCCCGGGCCGAGACAGAGGCCCGCGTCCGCCGCACCTTTGTCTATATCGGCGCCATCGCGCTGGCGGCGCTGTTGATCGTGTTCGGCTCGGGCATGGTTCTGAACATCCGCGAACGCCGGCTGGCCGATGCCAAGCTCAAGGAGCTGACGCAGCGGGTGTTCGACGCGCAAGAGGAAGAGCGCGGGCGGGTGGCGCGCGAGTTGCATGATGGCATCAGCCAGATCCTGGTGGGGGTGCGCTATGCGCTGGACAATGCTCGTCGCCGGCTGGCACGCGGCGATCATGACGGCGCCGAACCGCCGTTGGACAAGGGGATCGAGAACCTCGGCATCGCGATCACCGAGGTGCGCCGCATCAGCCGCGACCTGCGCCCCGGCGTGCTCGACGATCTGGGCCTTGGTCCGGCATTGAAATCGCTGACCGACGATTTCCGCGAGCGCACCGGCATCGCGACCGATTTCACCACCGTGGTGTTCCGCAACCGGCTGGATCACAACAGCAAGATCGCGCTCTACCGCATCGCCCAGGAGGCGCTGACCAATATCGAGCGTCATTCGGGTGCCACCCGGGTCTCGATCGACCTGCGCGGTCACAAGAAGGGCGCCACCATGCGCATCTCGGACAATGGCCGCGGCATCCGCTCGACCCCGGGCAAACCCGGCCCCGGCCTTGGCCTGCGCAACATGCAGGAACGGATCGAACAGCTTGACGGCAGCCTGCGCATCCTGTCATCCCGCGGCGCGCAAACCGGCACCGTGATCGAGGTGAGCCTGCCGCTGAGCCACCTGTTGCCGCCCCAGGAGGAGCCGGCGTCGAAGAGAAAGGCCCTGCCATGACCGACACCCCCGTCCGCGTTCTGATCGTCGACGATCACCCGATGGTGGCCGAAGGCATTCAGGCCATTCTCGAAAGCTATGACGACATTCAGGTGATCGGCACCGTGGGCGACGGGCGCGAGGCGGTGGGCCGCGCGCTGGCGCTGCTGCCCGATGTGATCCTGATGGATCTGAACATGCCCGGTCTCGGCGGGCTGGGCGCAACCGAGATCCTGCTGGAACAGATGCCCGATACCCGCATCCTGATCCTGTCCATGCATGACAGCCCCGAATATATCTCCACCGCGCTCAGCCATGGCGCCATGGGCTATGTGCTCAAGGACGTGCCGACCGAAGAGATCAAGCAGGCCATCGACGCGGTGATGCGGGGCGAGCGGTATCTGTGCACCGGCGCCAAGGGCTCGCTGGAGCCAAAGGAGGGCGAGGAGGCGCGCGAGGCGCTGACCGGGCGCGAACAGACCATCCTGCTGCAATTGGCGCAGGGCAAGTCGAACAAGGAAGTGGCCATCGCGCTCGATATCTCGGTGCGCACGGTGGAAACCCACCGCAAGAACATCAAGCGCAAGCTCGGCATTTCCTCGACCGCCGGGCTGACCCGCTATGCGCTGGAACACGGCGTGCTGCAAGGCACCGGCGTCGGTCTCTGACCCGGCAGCGGCAGCGGCTCGGGTCAGTCCCGCAACGCGTCTGCGCGCAATCCCGCGCGCTGGTGATGCCGGGGCAGCACCCTGCCATACAGCTGCCGCGTCCGTTCGACCCCACCGCACATCCCCTCGGTCTCGACAAACGAGAAGATACCCACATAACGCCGTCGCGGCCCCTCGACCGGGGCGACCCGATGCAGCGCGTATCGGCCCTTGAAGATCTGCAAATCACCCGGTTGCAGGTCCAGCACCCGAACCCGGTCGCGGGCGCCCGCCAATACCTCGGCCACGCCCTCGAAATTCTCGTCGCTCGCCGTCCGCAGGTCGGGCACATATTCAAACGCGCCACCCGCGCTGCCGTTCTGGATCGCCAGCGTGACCGTGAAATTGTTGGTGTCGAAATGCCAGGGGAACCCCTGCCCCGTTTCGACCGCGTTTACGATTACATCCGCCAGCGGGTCGTCATAGCGAAAGAACCTGTTCTCCGGCTCACCCAGCACGTCACGGATGAAGGGCATGAAGGGCCCGGCCTCATAGATCCGGCGCAGCGGTCTGTCGGGTGGGAAATTATCGGCCGGCACGAAGGCGTTCGAGCGGTCGAAGAACTGCCGAACCGGGTGGTTGGCGGGCAGGTTCGGGTCGTCCTGCGAGAAGTAGACATTGGTGCGGCTGAAGGAGCGATGCCCCAGATGCGCCACCGCATCGGCCTCGGCCACCAGCCGCGCCACGCCGGCCGGATGGGCAAAGCCCGGCAGCACCGCGCAACCGTCCTCGGCGATTTCGCGTCTGAGATCGGCCAGCAAGTCCGCATAGGCCGGCGCATCGGGCCGGTCGATCGGATAGCGCCCCAGATCGATCAAATCATGCAATTCCATCGCGTCCTCCTGCTTTGCCGCCCCTACAGGGTCGGTAAACGAGTCGCGGATTTCTGGCCTGTTTCCGGCATCGCGCGCCGCCAATGGATCAGTTCCGTCACGCGACGAAGGGTCAAATTCGCGGAAATGTCCCGCCCTGCGGCATTCCGCGCAACAAAATGTCGCCAAAACTGCTCGCAGCGACAGGTTTTCGACCCGATTGAGTGTTGACGCCCCCTGCCCTCGCCCATAATGTCCCCGCCAAGCATGAAGGAGCCGCTGGGAATGACCGCGCTAGTCGTAATCGTAGGAACAACGCGCATGGGCCGGTAACGGTAAGCCATAATCGAACCCATGCGCCTCCGAAAGTTCGGGGGCTTTTTTTATGCTGAAACGAGAAGACGCATGTCGCCAATGGAGCAAAGCAGATGACACGTGAGATGACCGGCGCAAAGATGGTGGTCCAGGCCCTCAAGGATCAGGGCGTGGACACGGTATTCGGCTATCCGGGCGGCGCCGTGCTGCCGATCTATGACGAGATCTTTCTGCAAAACGACATTCGCCACATTCTGGTGCGGCACGAACAGGGCGCGGTGCACGCGGCCGAGGGCTATGCCCGCTCGACCGGCAAGCCCGGCGTTGTGCTAGTGACCTCGGGTCCCGGCGCCACCAATGCGGTGACGGGCCTGACCGACGCGCTGCTCGACTCGATCCCGATCGTGGTCCTCACCGGCCAGGTGCCGACCTTCATGATCGGCTCGGACGCGTTCCAGGAGGCCGACACCGTTGGCATCACCCGTCCCTGCACCAAGCATAACTGGCTGGTCAAGGATACCGACAAGCTGGCCAAGACCATCCACGAGGGATTCCATGTGGCGACCTCGGGCCGGCCCGGTCCGGTCCTGATCGACATCCCCAAGGACGTTCAGTTCGCGACCGGCAAGTATCAGGGCCCCAAGGGGCTCGAGACCCATTACAACCCGCCGGTCAAGGGCGACATGGAAGAGATCACCGAACTGGTCGCGGCCATCGAAAAGGCCAAGCGCCCGGTGTTCTATACCGGCGGCGGCGTGATCAATTCCGGCCCCGCTGCCAGCCAGCTCTTGCGCGAGCTGGTGGATGCGACCGGCTTTCCCATCACCTCGACCCTGATGGGTCTGGGCGCCTATCCCGCCTCGGGCAAGAACTGGCTGGGCATGCTGGGCATGCACGGGCTTTACGAGGCGAACATGGCCATGCATGGCTGTGACCTGATGATCAATATCGGCGCCCGCTTCGACGACCGGATCACCGGCCGCATCGACGCGTTCAGCCCGAAATCGAAGAAGGCTCATATCGACATCGACCCCAGTTCGATCAACAAGGTGATCCGGGTCGATATCCCCATCGTCGGCGATGTGGGCCATGTGCTGGAAGACATCCTGAAGGTCTGGAAGGCGCGCGGGCGCAAGACAAATGCCGAGGCGGTGCAGAAATGGCAGGCCCAGATAACCGAATGGCGCAAGGTGAACTGCCTGACCTACAAGCCGTCGGAAAAGACCATCAAGCCGCAATACGCGCTGGAGCGTCTGGAGGCGCTGACCAAGGGGCGTGACCGCTACGTGTGTACCGAAGTGGGCCAGCACCAGATGTGGGCGGCGCAATATCTGGGCTTTGAGGATCCGAACCGCTGGATGACCTCCGGTGGCCTGGGCACCATGGGTTACGGTACGCCGGCCTCGATCGGGGTGCAGATCGCGCATCCGGACGCGCTGGTGATCAACGTGGCGGGCGAGGCAAGCTGGCTGATGAACATGCAGGAGATGGGCACCGCCGTGCAGTACCGCCTGCCGGTCAAGCAGTTCATTCTGAACAATGAACGTCTGGGCATGGTGCGCCAGTGGCAGGAGCTCTTGCATGGCGAGCGCTATTCGCAATCCTGGTCCGAAGCGCTGCCCGATTTCGTGAAACTGGCCGAGGCCTTTGGCGCCAAGGGCATCCTGTGCAAGGACCCCGCCGATCTGGATGACGCGATCATGGAGATGATCAACCATGACGGGCCGGTGATCTTCGATTGCCTTGTCGAAAAGCACGAAAACTGCTTCCCGATGATCCCCTCGGGCAAGGCGCATAACGAGATGCTTCTGGGCGACGCTGAAACCCAAGGTGTCATCCAGGCCGGCGGCGCGGTTCTGGTCTGACAAAATCCTGCGAATTTTGTCGGTCGCGCCCTGTGCGACCGGTACTCTCCACTCTGAAAGGGACGCATATGTCTGCCCTACACATCAAGAAAGGCTCCAGCAGCCATTCCGCCTATAACCTGCGCCCGACCTTCTCGGACGTGGCCGAACGGCACACCATCGCCCTTCTGGTCGAGAACGAGCCCGGTGTGCTGGCCCGCGTCATCGGCCTGTTCTCGGGACGCGGCTACAACATCGAAAGCCTGACCGTCGCCGAGGTGGATCACACCGGCCATCTGAGCCGTATCACCATCGTCACCACCGGCACGCCACAGGTGATCGAGCAGATCAAGGCGCAGCTGGGCCGGATCGTCTCGGTCCGCGACGTGCATGACCTGACGGTCGAGGGGCGCTCGGTCGAGCGCGAACTGGCGATGCTCAAGGTGGTGGGCAGCGGCGACAAGCGGGTCGAGGCACTGCGGCTGGCGGATATCTTCCGCGCCAACGTGGTCGACAGCACCCTGTCGAGCTTTGTCTTCGAAATCACCGGCGCACCAGAAAAGATCGACGCCTTCGCCGATCTGATGCGACCACTGGGCCTGGCCGAGATCGCACGAACAGGAGTGGCAGCGCTCCTGCGCGGCGACTGATTGTCAGCCGATCAGGCGTGGCAGGCTTCGCCTTCGGCCTGCCTGTCACGCTTGCGCAGGGCAAAGCCTGCGAACGGGATCACCTTGGCAACCGACCTATCCGGGGCTGTATTGCCAGCTTTCTCTTCCCCAGTAGTGCGCAACAGGTCGGGCAAGCCGCGATAGCTTCCCTGATCGATCAGGCGCGGGTTGAGAGCTAAACGCTGCTTGCGCTCGGTCACCAGATCAAACTGGACCCAGTCCCCCACATCCAGGCTAACCGATGCCTGCGCATCCGTTTTCCGATAAAATGCGAGGTCGCCATGATCCTCACACCAGATGACCGCTTTTTGATCATCCCTGTCGCTCCAGAGTACTACACCAAGCATATCCCGTCCCAATGATCTATTTTCTTTAGATTGAGCGAATTAACACGACTCAAACATGGTAAAATGCGTGTCTGACTATTGCTTTTTGTGTCTGGAAGGGTAGCTTCCTGACACGCTTTGGCGTCCATTATGACGCCATATAGTATCAGATTAAGTGTCGACCGAAGGGACCCACCACTCACCCTTCACGTTTCGGTCTAAATGAGCAATTCTGTTTCGGGACACTATGACAAAAACAACAAGGACACCGGCGGAGCTCCGCAACATGTTCGGCGAAAACTTGCGCCGACTGTCACGCCGTTACCCCTCCATCTCCGAGCTTTCGCGACAACTCGGTATCAACCGCACCCAGTTCAACCGATACCTGTCAGGAGAGAGCTTTCCCCGCCCCGATGTCCTGGACCGGATATGCAATTTCTTTAATGTCGACGCGCGCATCCTGCTGGACCCGGTGGATGCCATCCCGGTGTCTGACCAGATACTGTCAGGTCCAGTCCTCTCCGAGTTCTTTGGCCCGGATGTCACCAGTCTGAACGAGGACGACTTTCCAAGCGGCTTCTACCGCTTCACCCGGCGCAGCTTCGTAAACGAGAGCAAATTCGTTCTGGGACTGGTCTATGTGTTTCGTGAAAGCAACACCACTTACATCCGCGGCTACGAGGCTCTCGAGGCCATGCGGCAGCAGGATTTGCCTGATGATCCCCGGACCCGCGAGTTTCGTGGCTACGTCACCCGCGAGGATGACGGGGTGACGCTGTTGATCTCGCGCCGCAACGCGATGACCTTCTCGTTCAACTACCTGTCACGGGTGGCCTCGTTTGAGAACAACTTCTGGGTCGGCTACGTGTCTCGCTCGGTGCGCGAGCCGGTCAGCGGCCACCGAATCACCCGGCTCGTCTACGAGCACCTGGGTCGCGACAAGTCCTCCATCTGGAAGACAGCGCGCCAAGCCGGGTTTCTGGATGTTGATCAGCTTTTGCCTTTTCACAGGCGCCTACTGCGTCCCGACGACCCCTTTCTTTGACACCGCGCCGAGCAACGGTCTAGCGGACCGACGAACAGGCCGCCGCACGTCAGGGCGCGGTGTCTTCGCGCGTGACTTGACGGTACAGATGCCACGAGGCATGGCCGAGCCAAGGCAATACCAGGAATAGACCGAGGAACCCGGGTACCATCGCGACAAAAGTCATCATCGCCAGAATCACGGCCCAGGCCAGCATCACCGCCAAGTTCGAAGTCACAAAGCCGAAGCTCGCGATCATCGCCGTCACGAAATCCAGTTCCCGGTCCAGCAGCATCGGGATCGACATTACGGTAATCATGTAAAGCAACGCCGCAAAACCGGCGCCGACAACCGTTCCCATCGCCAGCATCATCAACCCGTTGGGACTGAGAAACACCTCCATAGAGCTGGAGACATTGGTCATGGTCGACAGGCCGAGGAAGAGGGCAAAGATCATGTGGCCCAGGAAGAACCAGAACAGAAAGACCAGCACCATGATGGCGCAGATCGAGGGCAGCTGGCGGCGGCTCTGCAAGATCACGACGCCGAATATCTCTCCGAAATCCAGCGGCTCTCCCTGTTCCAATCGGTACGATACCTCATAGAGGCCAACGGCGGCAAAGGGGCCAAGCAGCGGAAAACCGATCGCGGCCAACACCAGCCAGAAGGTGGTGCCGGTCCAGGCCGTCACCCAGGCCATCAAGAGACCCGACATCACATAAAAACCCGAAAACAGCAGCCCGAACAGCGGCGCCCGCAAGTAATCGCGCAGCCCGGCCGCCAGCGCATGGCGCAGCATGTCGAAGCTGGCCGGATGCATTGGCGGCACACCAAAAGGTTTCTCGATCATGCCTGCTCCTTCTCTGTTGTCTCGCGTCTACATGGCCGGGTGCCGTTGCGGCCAGGTCGTGGCCTGGTGATAGGCCTCGCCCAGTGCCAGCAGTGCCGCATCGCCGCCGCGCGGGCCAAAGATCTGGAACCCCATGGGCACGCCCTGGGGGCCGAACCCGGCCGGAACCGCCAGTGATGGCAGGCCGATCAGACCGATCGGTATCGTGACCTCCATCCAACGATGATAGGTATCCATGCTGCGGCCCGCGATTTCCTTCGGATACGGCACGTTCACGTCAAAGGGCCAGACCTGCGCCGAGGGCAATACCAGTGCATCGAATTCATCGAAAAGCTCGACCGACCGCTTGTACCAGTTCGAGCGTTTGACACTGGCGCGGTGGACATCCATCGCCGAGAGGCCGAGTCCGCGTTCGATCTCCCAGATCGCGGTATCCTTCAACGCCGACCGGTTCTGGCGCAGCAAAGGCTCCAACGAACCGGCCTTGCCCCAGGATCGCAGGTCCAGCCAGGCCTCCCAGATCGCCGCCGCGTCCATCGGGGCCGGAACCGGTTCGACTGCGGCACCAAGCGTCTCAAGCACACGCAACCCGCTTTCGCACAGTTCGAGAATCCCCGACTCCATCGCATAGGCACCGCCCCAGTCACCCAGCCAGCCGATGCGGACACCCTTCAGATCCGCAGGGGACACCGGCGATGCCTTGGGAACGTTCACCGACAAAGGCACGCGCGCATCCGACCCGGCAATCACATCCAGCATGATCCCGATATCCGCCGGGCTGCGCCCCATCGGGCCCAGCGTGGCCAGTTGATGCAGGAACAATTCACGCTCCGGATCGAGGGGCACGGTGCCCCAGGTCGGACGGAAGCCGTACACGTTGTTCCAGGCCGCGGGATTGCGCAGCGACCCCATTTCGTCGGACCCATCCGCCAGGGCCGTCATGCCGGTGGCCAGCGCCACCGCCGCCCCGCCGGATGACCCTCCACAGGACAGGGCCGGCGCATAGGGGTTGCCCGTCGCGCCATAGACCGGGTTGAAGGTATGCGATCCGATCCCGAACTCCGGCACGTTCGTCTTGCCGATCAGGATCGCGCCGGCCGCCCGCAGGCGTGACGGCAAGAGACTGTCCTTGTCCGGGACAAAATCCGCAAACAACGGCGAGCCCATGGTTGTCGGCACACCGGCAATGCTTTCCAGATCCTTGATCGCGATCGGCAGGCCGTGCAGCGCACCGCGCGCCTCGGGCGCCACCGCATCCGCCGCCCGTGCCTCGGCCATCAGTTCCTCTGCCGAACGCAGCGCCACGATGGCGTTCAGTTCGGGATTGACGGCGGTGATCCGCGCCAGCGTGGCCTCCATCACAGCCTCGGATGACAGCTGCCCGCTACGCAGCGCCCCGAGAAGATCACTGGCGGAAGAACGGATCACATCCATGCGGCGGAGCCTCCCTAGGCTGGTTTCGAACCGAGCCTAGCGACGCCGGGGCGGCATTTAAACCCACTGTTTGCATGTATCTTTTCTGCAATCGCCCGCTTCCCGGCGAACCACTCCTGCGATAGGATCGGCCCATGCGACTTGCTCATGTCAGCCTCATCGCTCGCGATGCCCCCGCGCTGGCCGAATTCTACTGTACCGCGCTGGGCTGTTCGCCCCGACGGTCGGCCACCCGGCTGAGCGGTGCCTGGGTCGGGCGCGGCATCGGCCTTCCCGGGGCCGAGATCCTGTCGATCTGGCTGAACCTGCCCGATAGCGGCGCACCCTTCCTCGAAATCCAGCAATTCGCCCTTAACCCAGGTCACCCGCCACCCCAGCCCGACACGCCGGGCTTGCGCCATCTTGCCTTTGCAACCGCCGATATCGAGGCCACAGCCCGCGCCATCCTGGCCGCAGGCGGCAGCCAGCAGGGCGAAATCACCGATCTCGGCAGCGCCGAACACCCCTGCCGCGCGCTTTACATGCGCGATCCCGAGGGCAATCTGATCGAGTTGGAACAGGCCTGAACCCACCGCTTCATTTCGCTAGAAATACTCCGGGGGAGCCAAAAAAAATTCGACGAATTTTTTTGGGCGGGGGCAGCGCCCCCTGCCCGGCCCGCCTCAGTCCTCGGACTGGGCGTCGGCGCGGCTTTTGCCGGAAACCTTCATGGCAAGCGTCGCCGCCATGAACCCGTCCAGGTCACCGTCCAGAACGCCCTTGGTGTCGCTGGTTTCGTGCCCGGTGCGCAGGTCCTTGACCATCTGATAGGGCTGCAACACGTAAGACCGGATCTGGTTGCCCCAGCCGGCATCGCCCTTTGCCTCATGCGCGGCGTTGATCTCTGCGTTGCGACGGTCCAGCTCCTGCTGGTAGAGCCGCGATTTCAGCGCCTTCATGGCGATGTCGCGGTTCTGGTGCTGCGATTTCTCGGAACTGGTCACCACGATGCCGGTCGGGATATGGGTGATCCGCACCGCCGAGTCGGTCGTGTTCACGTGCTGCCCGCCCGCACCCGAGGACCGGTAGGTATCGATGCGGATATCGCTGGGGTTCACCTCGATCTCGATATTGTCGTCGACCACCGGATAGACCCAGACCGAGCTGAACGAGGTGTGCCGCTTGGCCGCCGCGTCATAGGGCGAGATCCGCACCAGCCGGTGCACCCCGCTTTCCGATTTCAGCCAGCCATAGGCGTTGTGACCGGAAATCTTGTAGGCCGCCGATTTGATCCCCGCTTCGTCGCCCGCGCTTTCCGATTGCAGCTCGACCTTGTAGCCCTTCTTTTCGGCCCAGCGCACATACATCCGCGCCAGCATCGAGGCCCAGTCGCAGCTTTCAGTGCCACCGGCACCCGCATTGATCTCCAGAAAGGTGTCGTTGCCGTCGGCCTCGCCATCCAGCAGCGCCTCCAGCTCTTTCTCGGCGGCGCGCTCGCGCAGCGCCTTGAGCGCCGCCTCGGCATCCTTGACCACGTCCTGGTCATCTTCCATCTCGCCCAGTTCGATCAGCTCGATGTTGTCGGCAAGATCGGTCTCGATCCCCTTGTAGATGTCCAGCGCATCGACCAGCGTCTGACGCTCGCGCATCAGCTTCTGGGCGTTTTCCGGATTGTCCCACAGGTTCGGATCCTCGACCCGCGCGTTGAACTCCTCAAGCCGGTGCTGCGCAGTCTCGTGATCCATCCGCTGTGCCAGCAGGCGCAAGGATTTCTCGATGTCGGTCACGACGTTCTGGATTTCGGCGCGCATGGGCTGTCCTGCTCTCGTTCTCTCGTGAAACAGCCTGATAAACCAGTGCCGGGGCGCGGGCAAGCGAGGCCCGATGTTTTTGCGGCCATCAGGGCCTTCCCCCAGCGGCCGGCGCGTAACTGGCTCTGGATCGATGGGCCGCCCCCCTTTGCAGGGCAGTGCGCGGCAGGGACAGCCCCCTCAGTAGAGCCCGCCCGAACTGACAGTGCCGAAATTGGCCTTGGGTCCCACAGTGGTGACCTCTCCAGTCGAAGTCCTGACCTGCCGGCCGGCCTGCTGCACCTCTTCGACCAGTGGCAGGTTCGACCCCATCGCAAAGCCGCCATCATAGGTCAGGCCAAAGATCGGCTCTTCGCCATCCCGGAAATACTCGGCCACCACATAGTCGCCCGACGCGTCGTCCGGAAGGCGGGCGCCGGAAAAGCGGTCGATCTTGATGAAATGGCCCCCCGGCGGAATGTCGAAGGGACCACCGCCGTATTTCTTGACCGCCTCGGTCATGAAGCTCTGGAACACCGGGCCGCACATGCCGCCGCCCGAGGCACCCCGGCCCAGGGGGCGTGGGCGGTCATAACCGATATAGCAACCCGCCACGATGTTCGAGGTGAAGCCGATGAACCATACGTCCTTGGCGTCGTTGGTGGTACCGGTCTTGCCCGCCGTGGGCACCGGCAGGTTCACGGCGCCGCTCGCAGTGCCGCGTTCGACCACGCCACGCATCATCGAAGTCAGCTGATAGGCGGTGATCGCATCCATCACCCGCTCGCGGTTGGTCACGATGCGCGGTGACTGATCCGGCGCCAGCCGGTCCGACAGGCAATCGACGCAGTCGCGCCTGTCGTGGCGATAGATGGTCTTGCCGAACCGGTCCTGAATCCGGTCGACCAGGGTCGGTTCCACCCGCTCGCCGCCATTGGCGAACATGGCATAGGCCGCCACCATCTTGTAGAGCGTTGTCTCTTCCGATCCCAGCGCATTGGCCAGGAACGGCCCCATGTGGTCATAGACCCCGAACCGTTCGGCATAACCCGCCACCACCGGCATCGACACCTCTTGCGCCAGACGGATGGTCATCAGGTTCCGCGACCGTTCGATCCCGGTCCGCAACGGCGTCGGGCCGTAGAACTTGTTGGACGCGTTCTTGGGCCGCCACAGGCCCTGCGGCGTATTCACCTCGATCGGCGCGTCGACCACGATGGTCGCCGGGCTATAGCCACTGTCCAGCGCGGCCGCATAGACAAAGGGCTTGAAGCTCGACCCGGGCTGACGCTGCGCCTGGGTGGCGCGATTGAACACCGAGTCCTGATAGCTGAACCCGCCCTGCATCGCGAGAACGCGACCGGTATTCACGTCCATCGCCATGAACCCGCCCTGCACCTCGGGTACCTGGCGCAGCGACCAGTCCTCGTCCGCCTTGCGCACCAGCACCACATCGCCCAGCGCGAAATTGTCCTTGAAGCTGCCCTTCATCCACTTGATGTCGGCGCGCGGCACGCGCCCCTTGGCCGGACCATCCTCGATACCGACGGTCAGCTCCTGGTCGCCAACGCCCAGCACCACCGCCGGATGCCAGCGCCCGCCCAGATCCACATCGCGCGGCACCTCGGTTGCTGCCAGTTCTGCCCGCCAGACATCCTCATCCCCCAGCTTGGCCGGTTCGATGCTCTTGCCGGTGCCGTGCCATTTGCCGCGGCCACGGTCGTATTTCTGCAAGGCCTCGCGCAGCGCGCGGGCGGCCTCGACCTGCATCTCCTCGTCGATCGAGGCGCGCACGGTGAAGCCGCCGGTAAAGAACTCCCCCTCGCCGAATCCCTCGCTCAGCTGGCGCCGGATCTCGTCGGTGAAATAGTCACGCGGCGGCAAGGCCGTGCGGAAGCCCTCGAAGTCGCCGTTCTGGACCGAGCGCAGCGGCATCGCGCGCTCGGCCTCATAGGTGGTCTTGTCGATATAGCCGTTCTCGCGCATCTCGCGCAGCACATAGTTGCGACGGTCCAGCAGCCGCTGATACTCGCGCACCGGGTGATAATCCGAGGGCGCCTTGGGCATGGCGGCCAGCGTCGCGGCCTCATGCGGGGCCAGTTCGGCAAGTGTCTTGTTGAAATAGGTCTGCGCGGCGGCCGTTACGCCATACGAGTTCTGGCCGAGGAAGATCTCGTTCATGTAGAGTTCGAGAATCTGTTCCTTGTTCAGCGTCTGCTCCAGCCTTGCGGCCAGGATGATCTCCTTGATCTTGCGCTCTGCCCGACGATCCCCGGACAAGAGGAAGTTCTTCATCACCTGCTGGGTGATCGTCGAGGCGCCGCGCACATTGCTGCCGCGCGAGCGGATCGCCTCGACCCCGGCGGCAGCAATGCCGCGGATGTCATAGCCTTGGTGGGTATAGAAATTCTTGTCCTCGGCCGAGATGAAAGCTTGCTTGATCAGGTCCGGGATCTCGTCCGCCGGGGTGAACAGGCGCCGCTCCTTGGCGAATTCGTCGATCAGCTGGCCCTCGCCCGAATAGATCCGGCTGATCGTCGGCGGCTTGTACTGGGCCAGCGATTCGTGACTGGGCAGGTCGCGGCCATACATCCAGAACACGCCCCCGATGGTCAGGGCGACCATGAAAACACCCAAGGTGACGAGGCTGAAGATCGCCCCGAAGAAAGAGAGGATGAACCGGATCACGTAGGCTGCCTTTTTAACGCGGTGGCCTCTATATAGGCGCGTCGCGCGCCATGGTCAAAACGCCCGGCGCCGTTTTGCCGCCACGTGCCACTTTCTTCTGTTGAAAAATACCTCGGGGTCCGGGGCAGCGCCCCGGTTCCATCCCAAGGCACGCGCTATTGCCGGACCAGCCCCTGCCGTTCCAGATCGGCCTGCCGCCAGTTTTCCAACCCGTTGCGGATGCCCGCGGCCATCGCGGCGCGCCATTCTGTGTTCTGCAGATTTTTCAGATCGCGGGGACTCGATAGAAAGCCGATCTCGATCAGGACCGAGGGAATATCGGCGGCCTTGAGCACCGAAAACGACGCTCCGCGCAGGGGGCGGCGGTTCATCGGGCCGCCTTGCTGGGTCATGCCATCGACCAGCGCGCGTGCCAACGCCTCGCTGCGCGGGCGGGTCTCCTGCCGCGCCAAATCCAGCAGCACATCGGTCACCCGGTCGTCGATGGCGCTCAGATCGGCGCCCGCCAGCAGGTCGTCGCGGTCATGCCGCTCGGCCAGCTTGGCCGATGCGATGTCCGAGGCCTCTTCGGCCAGCACATGCACGGTGGCGCCATGGGCCAGCCCCTCGCTCAGCGAATCCGCGTGCAACGAGATGAACACATCCGCCCCCGCCTCATGGGCCAGCGCGATGCGCCGTTCCAGCGACACGAAATGATCGCCGTCGCGGGTCAGAACCACCTCGAACCCGCCCGACCGCAGCAGCACCTCGCGCAACTCGCGGGCAAAGCGCAGCATCAGGTGTTTCTCCACCACGCCCTCGGTCTCGGCGCCCGGGTCGATGCCCCCGTGACCGGGATCGAGCACCACCCGCAGCGGCGCGTCCGCGCCGCGCTCGGGCAGCGCAGGCAGGGCCTCGGGCGCGGGCAGGTCCCAGCGCGGGTCTTGCGGCGCCCCCGCGGCGGCGGCAAAGCTTTCCTCGTCCGAGGCGCGCAGGGACACCTCCAGCCGGGCGCCGCCGGTTCCTTCGTCCACCTGCATCGCCACCAGATCGACGGCCAACGGAGCGGCCAGTTCCAGCACCATGCGCGACCAGCCCGGCAGATAGGTGCCGAAATGCACCGCCAGCACCTTGTCGCTCTGGTCGAGCGCCTCGGCGCGCAGCCCGGTCCAGTCCACTTCCTGGAAGTCCAGTACCAACCGACGCGGCGCGTCCAGCGTGAACAACCGATAAGGCACGCCCTGGCTCAACCCCAGTTCCAGGCGCAGCCCGCCGCGCGGTAGCGTCTCGATGCGGCTTTCGTCGGGCCGGATACGGGCCAGGCCGCTGAAATCCTGCGCCAGCGCCGGCAGCGCCGCCCAGATCAGCGCGATGAAAAGGATGATCCTGCTCATGTCCCTGCTTTCTCTCGCCGGTATCCCACACGATACCGCGACGGACCGATGCCGCAAACCATCATCCGCGTGCCTTCATGAAGGCTTCGAGGCGCGCCAGCCCTTCCTCGATATCCGCCGTGGCGCGCGCATAGGAAAAGCGCAGCGTACCGGCCCCGCGCACAGGGTCGAAATCCAGCCCTGGCGTCACCGCCACGCCCGCCTGTTCCAGGATCTCGGCGGCAAAGGCGCGGCTGTCATCGGTCAGCTCGGACACGTCGGCATAGACGTAAAAGGCCCCGTCGGGTGGCGCGATGCGGGTAAAGCCCGCTTGCGGCAACCGCTCCAGCATCAGCTTGCGGTTTGCCTTGTAAACATCCAGATTTGCTTGCAATTCCGCTTCACAATCCAGCGCCGCCAGGGCCGCGACCTGGCTGGCATGCGGCGCGCAGATGAACATGTTCTGCGCGATCCGCTCGACCACGCGCACCTGATCCTCGGGCACCACCATCCAGCCCACGCGCCAGCCGGTCATCGAGAAATACTTCGAGAACGAGTTGATCACATAGCACTCGTCGGTCAGTTCCAGCGCGGTCACCGCCTTGGCCTCGTATTCGATGCCATGATAGATCTCGTCGCTGATGAAACTGGCGCCCTGCGCCTGCGCCGCCTCGATCAGGGCACCCATGGCGGCATGATCCAGCATGGTACCGGTCGGATTGGCGGGTGAGGCGACCATCAGCCCGGCCAGATCGAGCCCGGCAAAATCCGCCGGCACCGGTTGTAGCCGGTTTTCCGGCGCTGTGGGCAGATCGACCGGCACCAGCCCCAGCGCCCGCAGGATCTGGCGGTACGAGGGATATCCCGGCGCGCCGATCCCCACCCGGTCGCCGCTGTCGAAAAGCGCGGTAAAGGCCAGCAGGAATCCGCCGGACGACCCGGGCGTGATCACCACCCTTTCGGGGTTCAGATCGACCCCGTACCACTCGCCATACAGCCGCGCGATGCGCTGGCGCAGTGCCGGCAGGCCCAGCGCCACGGTATAACCCAAAGCGTCTGTTTCCAACGACTTGGCCAATGCCTCTACTGCCCCCTTGGGGGCGCCGGTACCGGGTTGACCCACCTCCATGTGGATGATGCGGCGCCCGGCCTCTTCGGCACGGCGGGCAGCCTCCATCACATCCATCACGATAAAGGGATCGACGGCGGATCGGCTTGAGTTTCTCACGGCATTCTCCCAATGTGCGGCCATGGCTTTTGACCGCGTATCCCGGCTGGCGTCAATCCCGGCCCTGTTGCTGGTTGCTTTGCTGTGGCTGGTCACGGCAGGCAGCGCCTCGGCCATCACCTTGCTGCGCGACCCTGATATCGAAAACGGGCTCGAGGAGCTGGCCTTTCCCATCCTGCGCGCCGCCGGGCTGAACCCACGCCGGGTCAAGCTGTTGGTGGTGGATGACAGCTCGCTCAACGCTTTTGTGCTGGATCACAATGCCATCTTCATCCATTCCGGCCTGATCCAGAAGGTCGCCCGCGCCGATATCCTGCAAGCGGTGATCGCGCACGAGGCGGCCCATATCGCCAATGGCCATATCGCCCGGCGGATCGGCAATTTCGAAAACGCGCAGACCCTGTCGAAGCTGGGCCTGGCCCTGTCGCTGATCGCGGCGGCGGCGGGCGGCGGCGAGGCTGCTGCCGGGATCGCGGCGGGCACGCAAAGCTCGGCCCTGCGCGGCTTTCTGAAACATACACGGGCCGAAGAGTCGGCGGCCGACAATTCGGCCGCCAGCTATCTGCGCTGGTCCGATATTTCCCTGCGCGGGCTGGTCGACCTGCACCGTACCTTTGCCGGGCAGGAATTGCTGAGCGTCGGGCGGCAGGACCCCTATATGCAGTCCCACCCGCTGACCCGCGACCGCATCCGCAACGCCGAGGCGTTTTTGCAATCCTATGGCGACAAGGCGCCCGACAATCCCAATGCCGACTATTGGTTCGCGCGCGTGCGCGGCAAGCTGTCGGCCTTTTCGCGCAGTTCGAAATGGACATTGGGGCGCGCGCCCGAGGAAGCACATCGCGACATCCGCCTGATGCGCGAGGCAATCGCCTGGCACCGCGACCGCAACCTGTCCCGCGCCCGCGCCGCCATCGACAGCGCCATCGCGCTGCGCCCCGAGGACCCGTTCTATGTGGAACTCAAGGGCCAGATCCTGATGGAGCACCGACAGACCCAATCCGCCGTCGCCACCTATGAACAGGCGGTGGACCTTGCCCCCAACAACGCGCTGATCCTGGCGGGATATGGCCGCGCGCTGCTGAGCGCCGGACAGGACCGCGCCGCGCTGGACGTGCTGGAACGCGCCCGCGCCCGCGAATATCGCGACCTGCGCATGTTGCGCGATCTGGCCGTTGCCTATGCCAAGCTTGGCAATGACGGCATGGCCTCGATGGTGACCGCCGAACGCTATGCGCTTCAGGGCCGCCCCGAAGACGCTCTTATTCACGCCAAACGCGCCGTTGGCGCCCTGCCCACCGGATCTCCCGGTTGGCAACGGGCGCAGGATGTGCTGTTGGCATCGGAACGCTCAGTGAAAAGGAAATGATGATGCTCCGCCATATCGCCCCGGCCGTGACGGCCCTGTCGCTTCTCTCGGTCCCGGCCCAGGCGCTGGACCTGTCCGACATGACCCCCGACCAGCGCGCCGCCTTTGGCGAGCAGGTGCGCGCCTATCTGCTGGAAAACCCCGAGGTGATCATCGAGGCGGTGAACCTGCTGGAACAGCGCAAGGCGCAGGAAGAGGCGCAGCAGGATCTGCACCTGGTGCAGGTCAATGCCGAAGAGCTGTTCAATGACGGCTATTCCTGGGTCGGCGGCAACCCCGAGGGCGACATCACCCTGGTCGAGTTCATGGATTACCGCTGCGGCTATTGCCGCCGCGCCGTGCCCGAGGTGGCCGAACTGCTGCAATCGGATGGCAATATCCGCCTGATCATCAAGGAATTCCCGATTCTGGGCGAGGCCTCGCTGGCCTCGTCCCGCTTTGCCGTGGCCACCCTGATCGTGGCGGGGCCGGATGCCTATAAACAGGTGCATGACGCGCTGCTCGACTTTACCGGCGAGGCCGACGCCGTCGCATTACGCCGTATCGGCGAGGGGCTGGGGCTTGATACCGACGCCATCCTGGCGGAGATGGAAAGCGAAGAAGTCACCCGCCGCCTGGCCGAAACACGAGCGCTGGCGCAGCGACTGAACATTTCCGGCACCCCATCCTTCGTGATGGAAACCGAGATGTTGCGCGGCTATCTGCCTGCCGACCAGATGCAGCAGGTCGCGGACGCGTTGCGCGCCGAACGCAGCTGATCTGATGGCGCCGGCCAGGGTCGGCGCCGCTGCCCCGAAAATGCCCAGATTTTCGTGATGGGCATCACCGGGTTTTTAACCTTTTTGCGGTTAGGCTCGGGGCATGGATATGATTACCCTTGCCCCCCTTGCGGGCCTGTTGCCCGCCGTCGGATTCTTTGCGCTCTGGTATCTTACCGCGCGCAGGCTGCGCCTGTCGCAGTTCCATATCCGGCAACAGACGGACCGGATACAGGACCTGCGCCGCACGCTTGAGGGACTGGATCTGGAACTGTCGATGAAGGAAGCCCGGATCGCGCGGCTGTCGCGCGATCTGACCCAGTCGCGCAGCCGGCACGCCGCCCCATTGGCCCGCGCCGGATAGCCCGGCTCTACTCCGCCGCTTCGGCGGCGGAGGCCGCCTCGAGCGCGGCGGCCTTTTTCTCGACCTCTTCGACGATATGATCGATCATGCGCTCGTTGGACATCTTGTGGCTGGCCTTGCCCGCCAGATAGACCATGCCCGACCCGGCGCCGCCGCCCGTGAAACCCACATCGGTCATCAGCGCCTCACCCGGACCGTTCACCACGCAGCCGATGATCGACAGGCTCATCGGCGTCTTGATGTGCTCCAGCCGCTTCTCCAGCGCCTCGACCGTCTTGATCACGTCAAACCCCTGCCGCGCGCAGCTGGGGCACGAGATGATGTTGACGCCGCGATGGCGCAGACCCAGCGACTTGAGGATCTCGTAGCCGACCTTCACCTCTTCGACCGGATCGGCGCTGAGGCTGACGCGGATCGTGTCACCGATCCCCATCCACAAAAGGTTCCCCAGGCCGATGGCCGATTTGATGGTGCCGCTGACCAGCCCGCCCGCCTCGGTGATACCAAGGTGAATGGGTGCGTCGGTGGCCTCGGCAATGCCCTGATAGGCGGCGGCCGACAGGAACACGTCGCTGGCCTTCACGCTGATCTTGTACTCGTGGAAATCGTTGTCCTGCAGGATGCGGATATGTTCCAGCCCGCTTTCCACCATCGCTTCGGGACACGGCTCGCCGTATTTCTCCAGCAGGTGCTTTTCCAGGCTTCCGGCATTCACCCCGATCCGGATCGAACAGCCGTGATCGCGCGCCGCCTTGATCACCTCGCGCACCCGGTCCGGGCTGCCGATATTGCCGGGGTTGATGCGCAGGCAGGCCGCGCCCGCCTCGGCCGCCTCGATCCCGCGGCGATAGTGGAAATGAATATCGGCCACGATCGGCACCGGGCTTTCGCGCACGATCTCGCGCAGGGCCCGCGCGCTGGCCTCGTCCGGGACCGAGACCCGCACGATATCCGCCCCCGCCTCGGCCGCCGCCTGCACCTGGGCCACGGTGGCGGCCACATCGGTGGTCAGCGTGTTGGTCATCGTCTGGACCGAGATCGGCGCATCGCCGCCCACAGGCACGTTGCCCACCATGATCTGGCGCGATTTGCGGCGATAGACATTGCGCCAGGGGCGCACGGGATTGTGGGACATGGGGACAAGCCTGTTCAGCGGGACGGGTTGCCCCCTAGATAGGCCCCCGCGCCGTTGGCGGCAAGCGGATCAGTCGGCGGCGGCCTGTTGGGGCTGGGTGCTCTGCGCCTCGGCCACCAGCAACTGGCGCAGGGCGTTGTTCTGATCGGCCTCTAGATCGGCGACATCGAACCGTTCGTCAACTGCATCCATTGACAGGACCACATTGCGCGTGACGGTGCCACGTGCCCCGATCGGACCGTAATGCGCGCCATTCATGCTGAAATAGACACCACCGGATTCGCCCACCAGAAGCTTCGGCGGCTCCTCGGTCAGCGGCACCTCATAGACATTGCCCTGTTCGATCGTGCCCAGAGTCCCTTCGAAGATCACACTGCCATCGGCGGCGGTAACCCGCATCCAGGCTGGGCTGACGGCAACGATCTTGAGCGTCGGTTCAATCTCCTCGACCACCTGCGGCAACAGAGCCTCAACCGCGCGCTGCGTCTCGCTCAGCTGCACTTCGGGCAGTTCGGGGGGCTGGAAATTACCCACTGTACGCGGGTCCAGCGTAGCGATGGGTGCGTCTCGCGCTACCAACACCGGCACGTCCAGAGCTTGCGGACGGTAGAGCCGGTCAAGTGCCTCGACCGAGGGCGGTGCCATCACGGATTGCAGCGTGTCGCCAGCGCCGTTCAGAGGATCGAGATCGGATAGTACAAGTGGTGCCTGTTCGACAGGTGCCACCTGCACCTGCTGAACCTCTTTCAGAACCGACCAGCCGCCAAAACCAATACCGCCGATCAGTGCAGCCAACACGAGAACCGAGCCAACGGCGCGCGGCTCGATCTGCGACAGGAACGAATCTCGACCCGGCGCAAAGGGTGTATTGGGGGCAATGAACGGATCACTGGCCGCCTGGCGGCGTTGCGGGGTGGCACCAGGCTTCTTGACGCTGGACGCCTGCGCGGACATGCCATGCGCCACCTCAAAGCCGCTTTCGGCGCAGAATTTGGTGAAGCAATCGTCGGGGTCCATCCCCAGATAGCGGGCGTACGAGCGTACGTAACCAGCGATGAAACCCGGAGTGTCAAATGCGGACGGATCGCAATTCTCGATGGCAGCAATGTAGTTGGCTTTGATCCGCAACTCGCGCTGCACATCCAGCAGCGACTTCCCCATGGTCGCGCGTTCGCCGCGCATGGTATCGCCCAGACGCAGCTCGAAGTCGTCGAAGCCGCGCGGCTTCTCCTCCTCTACGTGTGTCGACTTGCGCTGAGACCTGCGCCCGATCATTCCTGCCGCCCCAAAGTTGGCTGCCAGAAGCTACTGACAGCGCCAAGAATCGTCCCCATAACGATTCGTCCGTGCCTGTTGTTATCCTCAACCCTATCATAGGACAAAGGATTTGCACACGGGCGCGTGTTTTCAACCCGCCAATTCGGCGCGATTTAGCGCACAATGCGACCAAAGCGCATCCATCGCCTTTACCAGTTTGTCCACTTCCTTGGGACCATGCACCGGCGACGGGGTAAAGCGCAGGCGTTCGGTTCCGCGTGGCACGGTGGGGAAATTGATCGGCTGCACATAGATACCGAAATCTTCCAGCAGCATATCGCTCAGCTTCTTGGTGTGCACCGGGTCGCCCACGATCACCGGCACGATATGGCTGCCGTGGTCGATCAGCGGTAGGCCCAGCCCCTTGAGCCGCATTTTCAGGATGCGGGCCTGGGTCTGATGCTGGTCGCGCAGCTCTTGCGCATTCTTCAGATAGGCGACCGAGGCCGCAGCGCCTGCCGCAACCGCCGGTGGCAGCGAGGTGGTAAAGATGAAACCCGGCGCATAAGAGCGGATGGCATCGCACATTTTCGCGCTGGCCGCGATATAGCCGCCCATCACGCCATAGGCCTTGGCCAGGGTGCCATTGATGATGTCGATGCGATGGGCCAGGTTGTCACGCTCGGTCACGCCGCCACCGCGCGGACCGTACATGCCGACCGCGTGCACCTCGTCGATATAGGTCAGGGCGCCGATTTCGTCGGCCAGGTCGCAGATCTCTTCGATGGGGCCGAAATCGCCGTCCATCGAATAGACCGATTCAAAAGCGATCAGCTTGGGCGCGGCCGGGTCGTCGGCGGCCAGCAGCTCGCGCAGATGCGCCACGTCGTTGTGGCGGAAGATACGCTTGGCGCCGCCGTTACGACGCACGCCCTCGATCATCGAAGCATGGTTGAGCGCGTCTGAATAGATGATCAGGCCGGGGAACAGCTTGGGCAGGGTGCTCAGCGTTGCGTCATTGGCGATATAGGCCGAGGTGAACAGCAGCGCTGCCTCTTTGCCATGCAGATCGGCCAGTTCGGCCTCGAGCCGCTTGTGATAGACGGTAGTGCCGGAAATGTTGCGGGTGCCGCCCGAACCGGCACCAGCGGCGGTCAGCGCCTCTTGCATCGCCTCCAGCACGACCGGTTGCTGGCCCATGCCCAGATAATCGTTGCCGCACCAGACGGTGATCTCTTTCTCGCTGCCGTCCGGACGGGTCCAGATCGCATGTGGGAAATGGCCCTTGCGCCGTTCGATGTCGATGAAGGTGCGATAGCGGCCTTCGTCGTGAAGCTTCTGAATGGCGGCGTCGAGTTTAACCGAATAGTCCACCGGATCCTCCTTCGTATCGTGCGGCCGGGTTGCGGCAGGTCAGGCTCTACGCCACATTCGCGTTCGTGAATGGATATCTGCGGCGCATCATTTTTTCAACTGTTACATCCGGCCCCGATGTCGCAGCCTTGACTTGCGTCAATTAAACCGCCGCTTTTTCGGGGACAAGACAAGGAGCGCCTTACCAAGCGTGAAAAACGTCAGCAGGTGACGCAATCTTTTTGCGCGGTTTCCCATCGTGAACGTCGGCCACTGGACAGGGCGGGCGGGGCTGCTAGGCTCCGCTCCGAATATCCCGCAAGACAAGGAACCGCCCGATGTCTCTCGACGACGTCCTCTCGCGTATCGACACCGACCTGCCCGCCGCCATCGACCGGCTGATGGAGCTGCTGCGCATCCCCTCGATCTCGACCGATCCGGCCTATGCCGAGGCCTGCGACCAGGCCGCGGACTGGCTGGTGGCCGATCTGGCCGGGATCGGCATTACCGCCGAAAAGCGGGTCACGCCGGGCCGCCCGATGGTGGTGGGCCATGTGGCCGCTGATCATGACGACGCCCCGCATGTGTTGTTTTACGGCCATTACGATGTGCAGCCGGTCGACCCGCTGAACCTGTGGACCAGCCCGCCGTTCGAACCGCAGATCGAGGACACGCCGAACGGGCGCGTGATCCGGGGCCGCGGGTCTTCGGACGACAAGGGCCAGTTGATGACCTTTGTCGAGGCCTGCCGCGCCTGGAAGGCGGTGCATGGCACCCTGCCCTGCCGGATCACCTTTTTCTTCGAGGGCGAGGAGGAGAGCGGCTCGCCCTCGCTGGTGCCCTTCCTTCAGGCCAATGCCGAAGAATTGAAGGCCGATATCGCGCTGGTCTGTGACACCTCGATGGTGTCGCGCGGGGTGCCGTCGATCGCCGCGCAGCTGCGCGGCATGCTCAAGGATGAATTCACCATCACCGGCCCGCGCATCGACCTGCATTCGGGCCATTACGGTGGCCCCGGCCTGAACCCGCTGCGCGAGCTGTCGCGCATCGTAACCTCGTTCTATGACGAAGAGACGGGCCGCGTCGCGGTCGAAGGCTTCTACGAAGGCGTGCACGAAGTGCCCGCCGAGCAGCTGCGGCAATGGGAAAATTGCGGCTTCGACGAGGGTGAGTACCTCAGCTCGGTCGGCTATAGCCAGGCGCATGGCGAACAGGGCTATTCGACGTTGGAACAGCAATGGGCGCGCCCGACGCTTGAAGTAAACGGGCTGTGGGGCGGCTATAACGGCGCTGGGTCCAAGACCGTGATCCCGGCCCAGGCCCATTGCAAGATCACCTGCCGGCTGGTCGGCGATCAGGACCCCGACAAGCTGCGCGTCGCGATCCGCAAACATGTCGAGGCACAGCTCAGCCCCGATGCGGGGGTGATCTGGGACAACGATCTGGAGGGGTCGAAAGCCTCGGTGATGAATATCACCCGCCCCGAGATGGAGGCCGCCCGCGGCGCGCTGTCCGACGAATGGGGCCGCGAGGCGGTGTTCACCGGCATGGGTGGCTCGATCCCGGTGGTCGGGTTCTTCAAATCGGTGCTCGGGCTTGATTCGATGCTGGTGGGTTATGCCAATGACGACGACGCCATCCATTCGCCCAACGAGAAATATGATGTGGAAAGCTTCCACAAGGGTATCCGCTCGTGGGCGCGGATCCTGGATGCGCTGACCCGCTGATCAGCGCCACGTCCCGTGGGGCCGGCTCAGGCGCAGTCGGCCCCGCCAAACCGGACGGGCAGCATGTAGAGCTCGTCATATTCGGGCCGCTGGAAATGCCACAGCCCATCGCCGCGCTGCTCCCAGGTGGAATGCATAACCTCTCGCACATGGCTCAGATCAAAGCTCTCGACCACCGGTCGCCGCTCGAAGGCACTGAACACCGCATCATCGTCGCGCCCGTCGGCGAACCATTTCGGGTTGGTGCGCACGGTGCCGTCACCGGCCACCTCTTTCTGCTTCTCGATGAAGGCGTTGCGGCGATTGAGCGTTTCGACATAAAGCCCATAGTCGCAATACTTCATGTGGAACATGTAGAGGAAATCCGGCATGTTCAGCTTTTCGTATTCGGCGTAATGGCCGCCGCGCCCGATCTTGGCAGGGCGTGATACGATACAGGGTTTGGCATAGTGCAGCGCCACCTGCGCGTGGCGGCGCGGTCCCAGGATGCCGCCGCCGATATCGTCCTTCTCGCGGTCGCGCAGATGCACGATCTCCAGTCCCATCGCAGTATATACGGTCCGCCCCGGCGCATCGTCCAGCCAGGTGCGCAGGTTCATCCCCGTCGACGGATCGACCACCACGAACTCGTCCACGTCACAGACCAGAACGTGTTTGTACCACTGCCTGAGCGCGTTCTTGAGGTGGTTCTTGGTGCGCCAGTGCAGCATGGTGAACTGGCTTGTTTCAATGGCGGGCACCGGAAAGATGTTGCAGCCCTGCGCCAGCTCGCGCACCAGCGGCTCGTCCCCATGGCTGATGATATAGAGGTTGTTGCGCCCGAAAAGCCCGCCATAATATTGCACGAAGCGGGTCAGGAAATACGCGTCGTCCCGACAGATCGTCACAACCGCCGTGTTCGAGTCTACCTTCACCTGAAACACCTCTGCCCGTTTTCCCAAGCCGATACAGGAAAGCGCACGTGACAGGCAAGAGGCGGAGAGACGCAAGGCGCCCATCGTCCCAGCTACTCGATGGTCTGTGGGGAGAAGTGGCGCGGTTGACGGGGCTCGAACCCGCGACCCCCGGCGTGACAGGCCGGTACTCTAACCAACTGAGCTACAACCGCACACTGTGATCTGGCGTTCCCTGCGGAACGTTGGGGTGTATTATGGCGCGGCTCGTGCATCGTCAAGCGGGTTTCTCACTTTTTTGCCCACGGGTCAGGAAATTCTCGGTCCAGGCGTCAGCCGCCTGGCGGGATTGTTTTTAATTTCAAAACATTATCCCGGTTTCCCCCGCTATCGGACATCTATCAGCGTACTGGCAGCGGGGTGAATTCGCCGTCATCACCGGGCGGCAGTCGGAACCGGCCATGGCGCCAATCCCCGGCGCGCCAGGCCTCTTTCGCCGCATCGATCCGCTCTTTCGAACTGGCCACGAAATTCCACCAGATATGACGCGGCCCGCCCAGCGTGGCACCGCCCAGCAGCATCAGCCGTGCGCCCTGAGGACCCGCCTTCAGGCTCAGACGGTCACCGGGGCGGAACACCATCATCCGGCCCGCCTCGAATCTCTGTCCGGCGACCTCGACCGATCCTTGGGTGACATAGACGCCGCGATCCTCGTGATTGTCGGGCAGCGGCAGAGCCGCGCCGGGTTCAAGCTGCGCGTCGGCATAGAACATCTCGGATGTGGTTTCGACCGGCGCCGAAGCACCCCAGGCATCACCCAGCACCAGCCGCACCTGCTTGCCCTCTGCCTCGAGCAGCGGCAGCGCGCTGGCGGGGGCATGTTCAAAGCTGGCGCCGGTCTCTTCCAGGTGTTCGGGCAGCGCGACCCAGGTCTGGATGCCGAACATGCTGAGCGGTGCCTGACGCGCCGGACCATCGGTGCGTTCGGAATGGGTGACGCCATTGCCCGCTATCATCCAGTTGACAGCACCCGGCTCGATCCACTGGTCGGTACCCAGACTGTCGCGGTGATGCAGCCGCCCTTTGTAAAGATAGGTGACGGTGGCCAGCCCGATATGGGGGTGCGGGCGCACGTCGATGCCCTGCCCGGTCAGGAACTCGGCCGGCCCCATCTGGTCGAAGAAGATGAACGGCCCGACCATCTGGCGGCGCGGCGCCGGCAGGGCGCGGCGCACCTCGAACCCGCCCAGATCGCGGGCACGCGGCACGATCACCGTTTCTATGGCATCCACATCGTTGCCCAGGGGGATATCGGCATCCAGCAAGGGGTTCCAGCTCATCTCAGACCTCCGTTCGGTTGGGATGAGGCTAAGGTAGCATCTGATGCAAAATGCACAATTCAGAAGAATTTGCGCCTTTATGTGCAAATTTGCACAATTTCAGGTGGGGCTTCGGAACAGGCGGGTGGACGAGAACATCGCCTCCAGTTCCTCGATCCGCTCTTTGCTTTCTTCCCAGCGTGCGCCCTGCACTTCGGCAATCAGCGCCTCGACAATCAGTTGCAGCGCGATGGTGCTGTCCCAGCTCGACGGCGCCTCGACCAGGCCATTGAAAGTTAGGTTCGCCACCCGCCCGATGGGCGAGCCCCATTGGTCGGTGAACAGGATCACCGTGACCCCGCGCTCGCTGGCGATCTGGGCCAGTTTCTCCAGATGCGCCTCGTAACGGCGGATGTCGAAGATCACCAGGACCGAGCTCTGATCCATGTCCAGCAGGTATTGCGGCCAGACATTGGCCGAATTGCCCAGCATGGTGACATTGGGCCGGATGATCTGCATGTGGTTGTACAGATAGTCCGCGTTCGAGCGGGTTATGCGCCCGCCCACCACGTAAAGCGGGCGCGTGGTATCGGCCAGGATCGCGGCGGCGCGGTCGAACAGCGCGGTGTCTGTCCGCTCCAGCGTGTGGCGCATATTGGCCCAGACCACCTGGGCAAAGCGCATCAGCGGGTGTTCGGCGCCTTCGTCCACCACCCAGCCGTCGCGTTTCGAGATCGGCTTCTTGATCTGCGCCGCCACTTCCTCGCGTAGTGCGTCCTGAAGGGCGGGAAACCCGTCGAACCCCAGCTTGCGCGCCATGCGGATCACGGTGGGTGTCGAAACTCCGGCAGCGGCGGCCAGCTTGGTGATCGATTGCAGCCCGCCCATCGGATAGTCCTGCAACAGGATCGAGGCCAACTGACGTTCGGACCGGGTCAGGTGCTCGGTCTCGTCCTGAATGCGTTGTTTGACCAGTTTCGATGTGCCGGGCACGGGCCGCCCTTTGTTCTAGCGTTTTTTACAGGTTATCCGTTTCTGTAATCATGTCTACAGAAATTTTATTGACAGAGAGCTGGGGATTGTAACCAATGCTACACATGTCAAGCGATGCCGAATCTCCCTTGCTGTCCGCAGTCGAAGGCCCGCCCGCGCGGGTGCTGAACGCCCGTGGCACAAGGCGCGCTGTGCTGGTGTGCGAACATGCCAGCCGGTTCATCCCTGCCGCACTGTCGGGACTGGGCCTCTCGCCCGAGGCGGCGCGCTCGCACGCGGCCTGGGATATCGGCGCCATGGATCTGGCGGTGGAGCTGTCGGGCGCACTGGATGCGCCGCTGGTCTATTCCCGTGTCAGCCGGTTGGTCTATGACTGCAACCGCCCCCCCGAACGCGCCGATGCCATGCCCGCGCAAAGCGAGATTTACACCATCCCGGGCAATGCGGAGCTGAGCCCCGCCCAGCGCACCCGACGCGCCGATGCGGTTTATCACCCGTTCCGCCAGCTGTTGTCGGCAACGCTCGACACCCGGCCCGCGCCGCTGGTGCTGATCACCCTGCACAGCTTCACCCCGGTCTATCAGGGTCGGACGCGTAGTGTCGAACTGGGCATCCTGCATGACAGCGACGACCGCGCGGCCCGGCTGCTGCTGACCGCCGCGCAGGGGTCGGGTCTCAAGGCCGCGCTGAACGAGCCCTATTCCGCCACCGACGGCGTGACCCATACCCTGCGCGAACATGCCATCGCGCGCGGACTGCCCAACGTGATGATCGAGGTCCGAAACGACCTGATCGACACGCCTTCGGGCGTCAACCGCATCACCGGGCTGCTGGCCCCGATGCTGGCCGGGATGATCGAAACGCTTGCACCCGCAGGGGCACAGGCATGACCGGAGGCATCCCGAAATGACCGCGCTGCGCGCCTATATCCGCATCGTCGACCGGATGAACCGCTGGATCGGGCGGCTGGTGATGTATGGTATCTTCGTGATGATGGCGATCCTGCTGTGGTCGAGCTTCTCCAAGGTCGGCAGCGATCTGGGGCTCGATATCAACCCCTCGCTCTGGACGCTGGAAATGGCGCAATTCGCCATGGTCGCATATTACATCCTGGGCGGTCCCTATTCGATCCAGATGGGGTCGAATGTGCGGATGGACCTGCTCTATGGCGAATGGTCGGACCGGCGCAAGGCCTG
Source organism: Ruegeria sp. BHSC223 (assembly GCF_059613025.1). NCBI lineage: Bacteria > Pseudomonadati > Pseudomonadota > Alphaproteobacteria > Rhodobacterales > Roseobacteraceae > Ruegeria > Ruegeria sp. BHSC223. The sequence goes on along the minus strand of NZ_JBXWRR010000009.1, from coordinate 85,852 downwards.
GACCGACGCGATTACCGTGCTGTTCCTGATCTTCTATCTCGGCGTGCTCCTTTATGGCGGCTACGACAGCCTCAGCTATTCCTTCCAATATGGCGAGCGCAGCCCGACCGCCTGGCGCCCGGTGCTGTGGCCGATCAAGACCATCATGTGCGCGGGCCTGTTTCTGATGCTGCTGCAGGCCCTGTCCGAACTGGCCAAGGACATTCTGCGGATCCGTGGCGAACATATCCCGCGCGAGGTGATCTGAGATGTCCTATGAACTGATCGCCATCCTGATGTTTTCCACCATGATGGTGATGCTGATGACCGGCCAGCGCGTGTTCGGCGCCATCGGCTTTGTCGCGGTGCTGGCCTCGCTGCTGCTGTGGGGCGACCGGGGCGGCTATGATATCGGTTTCTCGGCGGCGATGAAGCTGATGAAATGGTATCCGCTGCTGACCCTGCCGATGTTCATCTTCATGGGTTACGTGCTGTCGGAATCCAAGATCGCCGACGACCTCTACAAGATGTTCCATGTCTGGATGGGCGGGTTGAATGGCGGGCTGGCGATCGGCACCATCGGGCTGATGGTGCTGATTTCGGCAATGAACGGGCTTTCGGTGGCGGGCATGGCCATCGGTGCCACCATCGCCCTGCCCGAGCTTCTCAAACGCGGCTATGACAAGAAGATGGTCACGGGGGTGATCCAGGCCGGATCCAGCCTGGGGATCCTGGTGCCGCCGTCGGTGGTGCTGGTGCTATACGCGATGATCGCGCGCCAGCCGGTGGGCCAGCTCTGGCTGGCGGGCGTGCTGCCGGGCCTGATGATGGCCGCCATGTTCATCCTCTACATCGCCATCCGCTGCAAGCTGAACCCGGCCCTTGGTCCGGCGCTGTCGGCTGAAGAGCGTGACGTGCCGATGGGTGAGAAACTGCGCCTGTTGCGCGCGGGCCTGCTGCCGCTGGGTATTTTTGCCGCGATGATGGTGCCCTTTGTGAACGGCTGGACCTCGCTCGTCGAAAGCTCGGCCATCGGCGCGCTCACGGCCTTTCTGGCCGCCGTGCTCAAGGGCCGGATGACCCGTCAGGTGTTCGAGGTTTCGGTCCGCTCCACCCTGGGCATCTCCTGCATGTTCATGTGGATCATCCTGGCCGCACTGGCCTTTGGCGCGGTGTTCGACGGGCTGGGCGCGGTCAAGGCGATCGAGAACCTCTTTACCGAGAAACTGGGCCTCAACCCCTGGATGATCCTGATCCTGATGCAGCTCAGCTTCATCGTGATGGGCACCTTCCTAGACGACACCGCGATGCTGGTGATCGTGGCACCGCTTTACGTGCCGCTGGTGGGCGCGCTTGGCTTCGACCTGATCTGGTATGGTGTGCTTTATACCATCACGACACAAATCGCTTATATGACACCGCCATTCGGCTATAACCTGTTCCTGATGCGGGCCATGGCCCCGCCCGAGATCACCCTGCGCGATATCTACGGCTCGATCCTGCCTTTCGTGCTGGTGATGACCTTGGCGCTGGCGATCATCATGACCTTTCCGCAGATCGCACTGTGGCTGCCTGAATATGTCTACAACAAGTGATCCCGGAGCGAACCGGGACATCCAATCCACCCCTTTTTCAACTGGGAGAGAACCGATGACCACAAGACGCAAGTTTATCACCACCGCCGCCGTTGGCGCGGCGGCCGCGCCGCTGGCCACCCCGGCGCTGGCGCAATCGACGATCAAATGGCGCATGCAGACCTATGCGGGTCCGGCACTGGCCGCCCATGTGATCGACCCGGCGATTGCCATGTTCAACAAGATCGCCGGCGACCGCATGCAGATCGAGCTGTTCTATGCCGATCAGCTGGTCCCGACGGGCGAGCTGTTCCGCGCCATGCAGCGCGGCACCATCGACGCGGTGCAGTCCGATGACGACTCGATGGCCTCGCCCACCGAGGTCACCGTGTTCGGCGGCTATTTCCCCTTCGCCTCGCGCTACTCGCTGGACGTGCCGGTGCTGTTCAACCAGTACGGGCTGAACGAGATCTGGGACGCGGAGTATTCCAAGGTCGGCGTCAAGCATATCAGCGCGGGCGCCTGGGACCCCTGCCATTTCGCCACCAAGGACCCGATCAACAGCCTGGCCGACCTGAACGGCAAGCGGGTCTTCACCTTCCCCACCGCGGGCCGCTTCCTGAGCCAGTTCGGCGTGGTGCCGGTCACCCTGCCGTGGGAAGATATCGAGGTCGCGGTACAGACCGGCGAGCTTGATGGCATCGCCTGGTCGGGTATCACCGAGGATTACACCGTCGGCTGGGCCGATGTGACCAACTACTTCCTGACCAACAACATCTCGGGCGCCTGGGCGGGCTCCTTCTTTGCCAATATGGACCGCTGGAACGAGCTGCCCGAAGACCTGCAAACCCTGTTCCGGGTCTGCTGCGACCAGTCGCATTACTATCGCCAGTGGTGGTACTGGGGCGGCGAAGCCAGCCTGCGTGTCAATGGCACCAAGATGCAGCTGACCTCGATCCCCGATGCGGAATGGGCGCAGGTCGAAGAAGCGGCGGTCAAGTTCTGGGACGAGATCGCGGCGGAATCCGAGACCAAGGCCAAGGTGGTCGAGATCTTCAAGAAGTATAACGCCGACATGGCCAAGGCCGGACGGCCCTATCGCTACGGCTAAATCACAGACCCGGCCCGCCGCCCCTTGCGGCGGGCCGGTCCCCGCGACAGAATTTTCGACGAAAATTCTTGACCCCACCCAATCCAAAGGTCGTGACATGCTCACATTCGAAACGCTGAAAGCCCAGGTTGCCGCGGGCACCGTCGACACGGTTCTGGTCTGCCTGGTCGACATGCAGGGCCGCCTGATGGGCAAGCGGTTCCATGCGCAGAACTTCCTCGACAGCGCCTATGAGGAAACCCATTGCTGCAACTACCTGCTGGCCACCGATCTGGAGATGGCCACGCCGGACGGCTATCGCGCCACCTCGTGGCAGGCCGGTTATGGTGATTACGTGATGAAGCCCGACCTGAGCACGCTGCGCCCCCTGCCCTGGCTCGAAGGCACGGTGATGGTGCTGTGCGATGTGCTGGATCATCACAGCCATGAACCGGTGCCGCATTCGCCGCGCCAGGTCCTGAAGGCGCAAATCGCCCGCGCCGAGGCGCTGGGGCTGACACCGATGATGGCGACCGAGCTGGAATTCTTTCTGTTCGAGGGCACGTTCGACGAGATCCGCAAGACCGGCTATCGCAACCTGACTCCGATCTCGGGCTATAACGAGGATTACCATATCCTGCAGACCAGCAAGGAAGAGCATGTCATGCGCCCGCTGCGCAACCATCTCTTTGCCGCAGGCATCCCGGTCGAGAACACCAAGGGCGAGGCCGAGGCGGGCCAGGAAGAGCTGAACATCCGCTATGCCGACGCGCTGGCCTGTGCCGATCACCACACGATCGCCAAACATGCCACCAAGGAGATCGCCCATCAGCACGGCCATGCCGCCAGCTTTCTGCCGAAATGGCATCACGACCGGGTCGGCAGCGCCAGCCATGTGCACCTGTCGCTGTGGCGCGGGTCGGAACCCGCCTTCTACGACAAGGATGCAGCCCACGGGCTGAGCGAATTGGGCCGCCAGTTCTGCGCCGGGATGATCCGCTATGCGCCCGATTACACGTTCTTCCTGGCGCCTTACGTGAACAGCTACAAACGCTTCATGAAGGGCACCTTTGCGCCCACCAAGACCGTTTGGTCGGTGGACAACCGCACCGCCGGGTTCCGCATGTGCGGCGAAGGCACCAAGGGCGTGCGGATGGAATGCCGCATCGGCGGCTCGGACCTGAACCCCTATCTGGCGCAGGCGGCGCTGCTGGCGGCAGGCCTCCAGGGGATCGAGGAGAAACTGGAGCTGGCGCCCCCCACCAGCGGCGATGTCTATGACAATGCCGAGGCGGGCGAGATCCCGCGCAGCCTGCGCGACGCGGTCGCGACCCTGGACGGATCGGCCATGCTGCGGGCGGCGATGGGGGATTGGGTGATCGACCATTACACCCGCTGCGCCCAGTGGGAGCAGGAAGAATTCGACCGCGTGGTGACCGATTGGGAAATCGCGCGCGGTTTCGAAAAGGCTTAAGGCCGGGCAAGGAGGGGGCCAGCCCCCTCTGCCGCTGGCGCGGCATTCACCCCCGGGATATTTCGGGCAAGAGGAAGGGCGCGAGGGCGCCAAGAGGATCGTGATGGCTCAGACAGTCAAATGCATCTCGCCGATCGACGGATCGGTATATCTGGAGCGGCCCACGGCCACGCGCGAGGCGGCCATGGGTGCTGCCGACCGCGCCCGTGCCGCGCAAGCCGCCTGGGCCGCGCGCCCCCTGGCCGAGCGCGTGGCGCTGGTGCTGGCGGCGGTGGCCGAGGTGGGCAAGACCACCGACCGCATGGCGGTGGAACTGGCCCATCAGATGGGCCGCCCCGTCCGCTATGGCGGCGAGTTCGGCGGTTTCAACGAACGCGCCACCTATATGGCCGGGATCGCCGAAAGCGCGCTGGCACCGCTGGTGATCGAGGACAGCGACGCCTTTCTGCGCAAGATCGAGCGCGAGCCCTTTGGCGTGGTGCTGGTGGTGGCGCCCTGGAACTATCCCTATATGACCGCGATCAACACGGTGGCGCCCGCGCTGATGGCGGGCAATACGGTGATCCTGAAACATGCCGCCCAGACCTTGCAGGTGGGCGAGCGGATGGCCGAGGCGTTTCATGCCGCGGGCATCCCCGAGGACGTGTTCCAGAACATCGTGCTGGACCATGACACCACCGCCGAGCTGATTTCCCGCCGCAAGGTGAACTTCGTCAACTTCACCGGCTCGGTCCGGGGTGGTCAGGCGATGGAACGCGCCGCCGCCGGCACCTTCATCCCCGTCTCGACCGAGTTGGGCGGCAAGGATCCGGGCTATGTCCGCGCCGATGCCGATCTGGACGCCGCCGTCGAGACGCTGATCGACGGGGCCATGTTCAACTCGGGCCAGTGCTGTTGCGGGATCGAGCGGATCTATGTGCATGCCAGCCTGTTCAACGCCTTTGTCGACAAGGCTGTGGCGCTGGTGAACGGCTACAAACTGGGCAATCCGCTGGACCCCGAGACCACGATCGGGCCAATGGCCAATGTGCGCTTTGCCCAGGTGGCACGCGACCAGATCGAGGACGCCATTGCCAAGGGTGCGACCGCCCATATCGAGCGGTTCCCGCAGGATGACGGCGGCGCCTATCTGACACCGCAGATCCTAACCAATGTCACTCATGACATGGAGATCATGCGCGAAGAGACCTTCGGGCCCGTCGTGGGCATCATGCCGGTCGCCGATGACGAAGAGGCGATTGCGCTGATGAACGATTGCCAGTTCGGGCTGACCGCCTCGATCTGGACCCGGGACACCGCCCGTGCCGACGAGATCGGCAGGCGGCTGGAAACCGGCACCGTGTTCATGAACCGCTGCGATTACCTTGACCCCGCGCTCTGCTGGACCGGCTGCAAGGATACCGGCCGCGGCGCGGGTCTGTCCGTGCTGGGCTTCCACGCCCTGACCCGTCCCAAATCCTATCATCTGAAAAAGGCTTGAGGCCCATGAAACTTGTTGGAAACTGGTCCTATCCCACCGCCATCCGCTTTGGCGCGGGGCGGATCGCCGAGATCGCCGAGGCCTGCAAGGCCGCCGGCATCACCAAGCCGCTGCTGGTCACCGACAAGGGGCTGGCGGCGATGGAGATCACCACCCGCACGCTGGACCTGATGGAGGCCGCGGGCCTGGGCCGGGCGATGTTTTCCGAGGTGGACCCCAACCCGACCGAGCGCAATGTCGAGGCCGGGCTGAAAGTCTATCGCGAGGGCGGCTATGACGGGGTGATCGCCTTTGGCGGCGGCTCGGGACTGGACCTTGGCAAGACGCTGGCCTTCATGGCGGGCCAGACCCGTCCGCTCTGGGATTTCGAGGATATCGGCGACTGGTGGACGCGCGCCGATCCGGCGGGCATTCACCCCATTGTGGCGGTGCCGACGACTGCCGGCACCGGCTCCGAGGTCGGTCGTGCGGGCGTGATCACCAATTCGGAAACCCACGAGAAAAAGATCATCTTCCACCCGCTGATGCTGCCCAAGGTGGTGATCTGCGACCCGGAACTGACCGTGGGCATGCCGAAATTCATCACCGCAGGCACCGGCCTCGATGCCTTTGCCCATTGTGTCGAAGCCTACTGCTCGCCCCATTACCACCCGATGAGCCAGGGCATCGCACTGGAAGGCATGCGGCTGGTCAAGGAATACCTGCCCCGCGCCTATGCCGACGGGTCGGACCTTGAGGCGCGCGCGCATATGATGTCGGCCGCCGCCATGGGCGCCACAGCCTTCCAAAAGGGGCTGGGCGCCATCCATGCGCTGTCGCACCCTATCGGCGCGCATCACCACACCCATCACGGCACCACCAACGCGGTCTGCATGCCTGCCGTGCTGCAATTCAACCGCCCCGCGGCCGAGGGCGTGCTGGCGCAAGCCGCCGCCTATCTGGGCATCGCGGGCGGGTTCGACGGGTTTGCAGCCTATGTCGATGATCTGAATACGTCGCTCGGCATCCCCAAGACGCTCACCGATCTGGGCGTCACCAATCCCGATATCGACGTGCTGGTGCGTGACGCACTGAACGACCCCTCGACCGGTGGCAACCCCGTCGTGATGACGGCAGAGAACACGCGCCCGCTTTTGGAATCGTTGTTCTGATAGTTTCGCCGGGCGGGGGTGCGAGGCCCCTGCCCGGCGGCACCGGCAGCGGCGCCAACTGGATTCCGCTCGCAGAATCAAACACCTTTACCTGATTCGGTGCGATGTATATGATCGCGCCTGAGAGCGCGCAAAGCGCCCGCGCATCCCAGCGCATCAGGCAAAGGAGCAGCAGCATGAAACTCCGCGTGGCAGCGGCGATATTGGCGGTCGGCATGACCCCCGCCAGCCTTTCGGCACAGAGTATCGGTCTTGTCGGCGCCAATGTCGACATCAACCACTATCAGTTCACCAACAAATCCAAGGGCGCGCGCCAGGCGCTGCAAGGCTCTTTCGAGCTTGGCCTTGGCAGTTCTGTCGCAACCCAGCTTGATGTTGGGTATTACAAGTTCGATCAGGTTGGCGGCAGCGGCCGCAGCGCCACGCTGCATGGTATCTACAAGTTCGGCTATGGCGGCGCGGTCGGCGGGTTCTGGGGTACCGAGGATGGTGGCGGCATCGACCGCAACTTCTACGGCCTCGAAGCCGCCTACGACTTCTCGGCCATTCGGCTGGAGGGTTATTTCTCTCGTGGCCGCGTGCAGGGGAGCAACGCGACCCTGCTGGGCGGCAAGATCAGCAGCGATGTGGGCAACGGCCCGCTGAGCCTGAACGCCAGCGTCGATTTCATGGACAACAAGACCGGCGCCAACATGACCCGCATGGCCATCGGCGCCGATTACGGGTTGGGCAGCGGCGTCAATCTCTATGGCGAAATCGGAACCGGCAATGCCCGGGTGGCCAATTTCAGCAACAACGACGCCTTTGTCGGGGTCGGCCTGCGGTTTGACCTTGGCGACCGTCCCGGCACGACATTCGGTCGCCGTGCCCTGCTGGATCGCCTTCCTGGGCTTTGACCTCGTCAGCATCAGCTATGGATCATAAATACCTGATCTAAAACAAGAAACCGCCGAACCTGAGGTTCGGCGGTTTTGAAATCTGGTGGGTGATAAGAGATTTGAACTCCTGACATCTTCGATGTGAACGAAGCGCTCTACCACTGAGCTAATCACCCGTGAGGCAGGCTTTTAGCGTTACTCGGCGACCTCTGCAAGAGGGTCCGCATCAAGTTTTTCCACTTCTTCCTCTGCCTGGGTGCTGCGGCGCAATTTGCAGATGATCACCTGCCCGTTGCCCTTGTCGGTCGAGCGGTTCACCTTGAGCTTGCCAAGCGGCTGGAGGTTCAGATCGCGTTCTTCCGAAATCGCCTCGCCCATGATCGCCAGCATCGCCTCGACGGCGGGCTTGACATATTTCTTCTTCACGTCGGACCGGGCGACAACCAGATCGATCAGCTCGCGCTTGCGCAACTCGTTTCCGTTGTCCTGATCCTCGGCTTCGTCGGCGCGCACCACACGGGGCAACGGCGTATCGAGCGCTTCGGCGGCTTCGACAGATTCGATCTCCGGGTCTACCGGCTCCGCTTCGACAACGGCGGTCTTTTCCTTTGCGGTGGCGGTGCTGGAGGTGGAGCGTGTGCTGCGGCGCGTGGTGGTCTTGCGTGCGGTGGTGGTGGTCCGTGTACTGCGTTTTACCATTCTGGTGCCCCGTTGTTTTGTTTTCGGAACCTTAGCTATTTGTTTCCGATCTGGCTACATTCACTCACAAAATAGTTGAAATCAGGTGTCCGGATACAACAAGGGCGGGCCAAAAGGCCCGCCCTTGTCAGCAAGTGCAAACTCGTTCAGTGCGCCGTGGCCGAGGCGCCTTCGCCACCCGGAAGCGCCGATTTGGCGGCGGCGGCCTCTTCCTCGGCGGCCTCGTCCCATTCAATCGCTTCGGGTTGGCGAACAAGCGCGTGTTTCAGCACCTCGGACACATGAGCGACGGGGATGATCGTCAGCCCCTCCTTCACGTTGTCGGGTATCTCGCGCAGGTCCTTTTCGTTCTCGGCAGGGATCAGCACGGTCTTGACGCCGCCGCGCAGGGCGGCGAGCAGCTTCTCCTTCAGCCCGCCGATGGCCAGCACATTGCCGCGTAGCGTGACCTCGCCGGTCATGGCGATGTCCTTGCGGACAGGCGTCTGGGTCAGCACCGACACGATCGAAGTGACCATGGCGATACCGGCGCTGGGGCCATCCTTGGGTGTCGCACCCTCGGGGACGTGTACGTGGATATCCCAGCGGTCCAGCCGCGGCGGTTTCACCCCGATGGAAGGCGCGATCGAGCGTACATAGGACGCCGCCGCGTCGATCGACTCCTTCATCACCTCGCCCAGCTTGCCGGTGGTCTTCATCCGGCCCTTGCCGGGCAGGCGCAGCGCCTCGATCGACAACAGGTCGCCGCCAACGCTGGTCCAGGCCAGACCGGTGACGACACCGACCTGATCGTCCTTCTCGGCCAGACCGAACCTGAACCGGCGCACACCCAGGAAATCTTCCAGATTCTCGGGTGTTACCGAGACCTTTTCAGTGTCTTTCTTGAGGATCTTCGTCAGCGCCTTACGGCAGATCTTGGCCACTTCGCGTTCCAGATTCCGCACGCCCGCCTCGCGGGTGTAATAGCGGATGATGTCGGTCAGCGCCGCGTCGGACAGATCGAACTCCTTGGCCCGCAGACCGTGGTTCTTGGTCTGCTTGGGCAGCAGATGGCGCTTGGCGATCTCGCGCTTTTCATCCTCGGTATAGCCCGCCAGCGGAATGATCTCCATCCGGTCCAGCAGCGGCCCGGGCATGTTGTAGCTGTTGGACGTGGTCAGGAACATCACGTTCGAGAGGTCGTATTCCACCTCGAGATAGTGATCCATGAAGGTGTTGTTCTGTTCCGGATCCAGCACCTCGAGCATCGCGCTCGCCGGGTCGCCCCGGAAATCCTGACCCATCTTGTCGATCTCGTCGAGCAGGATAAGCGGATTGGTGGTTTTCGCCTTTTTTAGCGCCTGGATGATCTTGCCCGGCATCGAGCCGATATAGGTCCGGCGGTGGCCGCGGATCTCGCTTTCGTCACGTACGCCCCCCAGCGAGATGCGGATGAACTCGCGCCCCGTTGCCCGGGCGACCGATTTGCCCAGCGAGGTCTTGCCCACACCCGGAGGGCCGACAAGGCACAGGATCGGCCCCTTCAACTTGGCCGAGCGCTGCTGCACCGCCAGATACTCGACGATGCGCTCCTTGACCTTCTCCAGCCCATAGTGATCGGCATCCAGCACGCCCTCGGCGCGGCCCAGATCCTTTTTCACGCGGGATTTGACGCCCCACGGGATCGACAGCAGCCAGTCGAGATAGTTGCGCACGACCGTGGCCTCGGCCGACATGGGCGACATGTTCTTGAGCTTCTTCAGCTCGGCCTCGGCCTTTTCGCGCGCCTCTTTCGACAGTTTGGTGGCGGCGATCTTCTCTTCCAGCTCGGCAATCTCGCCGGCACCTTCTTCGCCGTCGCCCAGCTCGCGCTGAATCGCCTTCATCTGTTCGTTGAGGTAATACTCGCGCTGGGTCTTCTCCATCTGGGATTTGACCCGGGTCTTGATCTTCTTCTCGACCTGCAGAACGCTCAGCTCGCCCTGCATCAGGCCATAGACCTTTTCCAGCCGCTCGCTGACGCTGAGCGTTTCCAGCAGATCCTGTTTCTGGCCCACTTCGATGCCCAAATGCCCGGCAACCAGATCGGCCAGCTTGGCCGGTTCGGTGGTTTCGCCGACAGCGGCCAACGCCTCTTCGGGAATGTTCTTGCGCACCTTGGCATAGCGTTCGAATTCGTCGCCCACGGTGCGGATCAGCGCTTGGGTGGTGGTCACGTCGCCGGGGATCTCGGTCAGATATTCGGCGCGCGCTTCAAAAAAGACGTCGTTCTCCAAAAATCCGGTGATCTTGACCCGTGCCTGCCCCTCGACCAGCACCTTGACAGTGCCATCGGGCAGCTTCAGCAGCTGCAGCACATTGGCCAACACGCCGGTGCGGTAGATGCCGTCGCTGTCGGGATCGTCGATACCGGGGTCGACCTGGCTGGACAGCAGGATCTGCTTGTCTTCCTGCATCACCTCTTCCAGCGCCCGCACCGATTTCTCGCGGCCGACGAAAAGCGGCACGATCATGTGCGGGAACACCACGATGTCGCGCAGTGGCAGGACGGGGTAAGAGGCGTTCAGAGGCTCTTGCATGCTCTATCCTTATCATTGGCAAGATGGCACTGGCCCCTGTTCTAGGCGACCCCCGGCCATCTCCTGTCTCTGGTTGATAAGGTGGGATGAGTCCCCGTCCGTTTCAACCAGACCTGTCAATTGGTTTCGCGCACAATGACGCGACTGACTTTGGACCGCAAGGGCGCAAAACCGCCACTGTGGCGGAATTCTGCGGGACGGCGGGCGTGGCGATCTACGCCAGCGCGCAGAGGCCCCGTATCGCCGCCCCGGGGGCTATCAGGCCGTCTGCAACACCGGATAGTCGGTATAACCCTCGTCGCCGCCGCCGTAATAGGTGGCGGTATCGCCTGCATTCAGCGGCGCGTCGACGGTCAACCGCTCGACCAGGTCGGGATTGGCAATGTACGGCCGGCCAAAGGCGACCAGATCCACCGCGCCCATTTCGACGCGCTCCAGCGCGCTGGCCCGGTCATAGCCATTGTTGCCCATATAGGTGCCGGTCCAGTGCTGGCGCAGGTCGTCGAACGCGCCCTCACGCGCGCCGCCGGTCTGGCCCTCGACCATGTGCAGATAGGCCAGACCATAGGTATCCAGCCGTTCGATCACCGGCGTATAGGTGGCGATCGGGTCGCTGTCCGAGATGCCGTTCACATCCGAGAAGGGCGACAGGCGGATGCCGACATGGCCCGCATCCCAGGCACCCACGACGGCATCGACGACTTCGAACAGGAACCGGGCACGGTTCTCGACCGACCCGCCATAGGCATCCTGCCGCCGGTTGCTGCCATCCTTGAGGAACTGCTCGACGAGATAGCCGTTGGCGGCATGGATCTCGACACCGTCGAACCCGGCCTCGCGCGCGCACCGGGTGGCGTGAGCATAGTCGGCCACGACACGGGCAATCTCATCCGTCTCCAGCGCGCGCGGCTCCGACGTGTTTTCGAACCCGGCATGGGTAAAGGTCTTGGCCTTGGCCGCAATCGCCGAGGCCGAAACCGGCGCCTGACCACCCGGCAACAGCGATGTGTGAGAGATCCGCCCAACATGCCAGAGCTGGATCACGATCTTACCGCCCCTTGCGTGGACCGCATCGGTCACCTTGCGCCAGGCGGCCACCTGTTCGGGCGTATGGATGCCCGGCGTCTGGATATAGCCCTTGCCCTCGGCGCTGATCTGCGCGCCCTCGGTGATCAGCAGCCCGGCACTGGCGCGCTGGGCGTAGTATTCCGCGTGCCGGTCGAACACGACACCAGTTGTGTCATCGGCCCGGTTCCGCGTCAGCGGTGCCATCACGATGCGGTTCTTCAACGCGATATTGCCGGCCTTATGGGGGGTAAAGAGTGTCTCGGTCATCGTGGGTTCTCCTGTGCTCGTCCGGTGGCGGCGATGGCCAGCGCAGCCGGTGCAGCCCCAGCTATGCCCTCGGCGCCGATCCGCAAGGGCAGACAGTTCAGGCAGATCCGGACGAAAGAGAAGAACATCTGCCCATTGCGGTCAGCGCCGCGCCTTTGTTCCAAGCCGCAAAGGGCAGGAACATCTTCCCGCCCTATCGGCAGAATGCCGGATAACGTTTTCTTCACAACTCTGCCATGCCATCAAGGCATGGCATCGGACCCACCCGCCCGCGGTCACAGCGGTTCGATATCCCCCTGCGCCCGGCCAGCGTGGAAATCCGCCTCCCAGGCGGCAAAGGTGCCCGCCGCGATGGCGTCGCGCATCCCTGCCATGATTTCCTGATAATAGTGCAGGTTGTGCCAGGTCAGCAGCATCGAGCTGATGATTTCCTGACTGCGGAACACGTGATGCAGATAGGCGCGGCTATAGTTGCGGCAGGCCGGACAGGTGCAGGCCTCGTCCAGCGGGCGCGGGTCGTCCATATGGCGGGCGTTCTTGATATTGAGAACACCGTGGCGGGTGAACACCTGCCCGGTACGACCCGAGCGCGAAGGCAATACGCAATCCATCATGTCGATGCCGCGCTTGACGGCGCCGACGATATCGTCGGGTTTGCCCACCCCCATCAGGTAACGCGGCTTGTCCTCGGGCAGGAAACCGGGCGCGTAGTCGAGGCAACCGAACATCGCCGCCTGCCCCTCGCCCACAGCGAGGCCGCCCACCGCATAGCCCTCGAACCCTATGGCCTTGAGCGACTCGGCGCTCTCCTCGCGCAGATCCTGCTCCAGCCCACCCTGCATGATGCCAAAGAGCGCATGCCCCGGCCGGTCACCAAACGCCGTACGCGAACGTTCGGCCCACCGCATCGAAAGCCGCATCGACTCGGCGATCCTGTCGCGGTCGGCCGGCAACGCCGGGCATTCGTCGAAACACATCACGATGTCGCTGCCCAAAAGCCGCTGGATCTCCATCGACCGTTCCGGGGTCAGCTCGTGCTTGGACCCGTCGATATGGGATTTGAACGTCACGCCTTTCTCAGTCAGCTTTCTGAGCCCCGCCAGCGACATGACCTGGAACCCGCCGCTGTCGGTCAGGATCGGCCGCTCCCAGTTCATGAACCTGTGCAGCCCCCCCAGCCGGTCGATCCGCTCGGCCGTGGGCCGCAGCATCAGGTGATAGGTATTGCCCAACAGGATATCGGCCCCGGTCGCGCGCACGCTTTCGGGCATCATCGCCTTGACCGTCGCCGCCGTCCCCACCGGCATGAAGGCCGGCGTGCGCACCTCGCCCCGCGGCGTCTGGATCACGCCGGTACGGGCCTTGCCGTCGGTGGCATGCAGGTCAAAAGAGAAACGCTCGCTCATCTCATCCTCGCGGCTCGGGTCAACCGCGCAGGCTTTGCCCCAAGCACGCCCGCAATGCAAGCGGCCCGCCCGCTTTCCCCTTTGCAGCGCAGACGATACAGCCCATACCTGTATTGAATGGCGGCAACACCCGCCCCATATGTATACCATAGCACACAATATTCAGGGAAACAGCATGACCGAGGACCAGATCATCGGGCTTCTCAGCCAGAACATCGTCTTTCTCGCCGCCGCGATCTTTATCGTCGTCGTCATTCTCAAGGGCATCCGCATCGTGCCGCAATCCGAGAAATACGTGGTCGAACGCTTTGGACGGCTGCATGCGGTGCTGGGGCCGGGCATCAACTTCATCGTGCCCTTCCTCGATGTTGTCCGCCACAAGATCTCGATCCTCGAACGCCAGCTCCCCACCGCCAGCCAGGACGCGATCACCAAGGACAACGTGCTGGTGCAGGTCGACACATCGGTGTTCTACCGGATCACCGAGCCGGAAAAGACCGTCTATCGCATCCGAGACGTGGACGGCGCGATCTCCACCACCGTGGCCGGGATCGTGCGGGCCGAGATCGGCAAGATGGACCTGGACGAGGTGCAATCGAACCGGGCGCAGCTGATCTCCACCATAAAGGCCTCGGTCGAGGACGCGGTGGACGACTGGGGGATCGAGGTCACGCGGGCCGAGATCCTGGATGTGAACCTGGATCAGGCCACCCGCGACGCCATGCTGCAGCAGCTCAACGCCGAACGCGAACGCCGCGCCCAGGTGACCAAGGCCGAAGGCGCCAAGCGCGCGGTCGAGCTTAACGCCGACGCCGAGCTTTATGCCGCCGAACAGACCGCCAAGGCCCGCCGCATCGAGGCCGAGGCCGAGGCCTATGCAACCGAAGTCGTGGCGCGCGCCATCGCGGCGCACGGACTGGAGGCCGCGCAATACCAGGTGGCGCTGAAACAGGTCGAGGCGCTGAACGCGCTTGGGAATGGTGCCGGCAAACAGACCATCGTTTTGCCCGCAAATGCGCTCGAAGCCTTTGGCGACGCCTTCAAGCTGCTGAAAGGGGGCAAGGGATGATTGACGCGCTCTGGTCCGTCTGGTGGCTCTGGCTTGCCGCTGCGCTGGTTCTGGGCGTCGTCGAGATGCTGCTGCCAGGTTTCATCTTTCTGGGCTTTGCCATCGGCGCGGCAGTGACCGGGCTGCTGCTGCTTATTGTGACGCCGTCGCTGCCACTATTGTTGTTGATCTTCGCCGCGCTGTCGCTGGCCGCATGGCTGCTGCTCAGGCACAGGTTTTCCCTGCCCTCAGGCCAGGTGAAAACCTTCAAGGATGACATCAACGGCTGAGGCGGATCTGTTTTCCGGCACGGAAAACAGGCCGGAAAAATTCAATTTTTCCGTCCCCCGCCCAGCAACAAGGGGTGTCCTGCCTCTGGACGCCCCCGGCCCCATTCCCTATATAATCGCTCAGGAAACAAGCCGAGGATCCGATGACCCACGCGACAGAACCCATGGAAGGCGCGCCGCTGATTGCGCCCTCTTCCGTCGACCACGACCTGTACGAGCCGGTGGTCGAGGCCTGCCGCACGGTCTATGACCCCGAAATACCGGTCAATATCTTCGAGCTGGGCCTGATCTATACCGTCGAGATCTCGGGGGAGAACGAGGTCCGGGTGATCATGACCCTGACCGCGCCCGGCTGCCCGGTGGCTGGCGAAATGCCCGGCTGGGTCGCAGCGGCGGTCGAAAGCGTGCCCGGTGTCAAATCGGTCGAGGTCGAAATGACCTGGGACCCGCCCTGGGGCATGGAGATGATGTCCGACGAGGCGCGGCTGGAACTGGGTTTCATGTGAGCGGCACAGGGGCAGTTCTCGTCGAAAAACCGCCCTTGTCGCAGAACATTTACAAGATCGTCACCCAGCCTTGATCCTTTCGTTACAGATCGCGGCCAGACTTGCCGCAGTTGGTACCCGGGCTTAACCCACACCCGGACAAGGTGTTACCACCGGCCCTGGGTCCCGCGCCTTCCCCGGGCAGGGCCCGCAAAGACGGGGCCGCTCTTGCCCGAGGGCGGCCCGCTTTCTTTCAGCCACACTTGAGCCAAGCCCCCAAGCGCCCTAGATTAAGGGCAACGCGCGACAATGGAGACTTTCATGTTCGGTATACCCGGCAAGCAGGCGGTGACCATGACCCCCCGGGCGGCGACCCAGATCGCCCGCCTGATGGACAAGGGCGGCCATACCGGGCTGCGCATCGGCGTCAAGAAAGGCGGATGTGCCGGGATGGAATACACCATGGATTATGTGGATCAGGCCGACCCGCATGACGAGGTGGTCGAACAGGACGGCGCCCGCATCCTGATCGCGCCCATGGCACAGATGTTCCTCTTTGGCACCGAGATCGACTACGAGGTCTCGCTGCTGGAATCCGGGTTCAAGTTCAAGAACCCCAACGTGGTCGATGCCTGCGGTTGCGGGGAGTCGATCAAGTTCGACGAAAGCCTCTCCAACCGCTGATCCGCGGCCCTCTCGCCCACCACCCGCGATTGTCACGCCCCTTCCCCGATGCTATCGGAACCCGATGACATTCTGGACGGCTATTTCGGGAGAGAGCGATGCGGCGCAAACTGGCGGCAGGAAACTGGAAGATGAACGGCACCGGCGAAGCGCTGACAGCGCTGGAGGCGATTGCCGGAGCGCATCCCGCCGCCACTGTCGATCTGCTGATCTGCCCGCCCGCCACACTGCTCTACCGTGCCGCTCAGGCCGTCAGTGGCAGCCGGGTGCGGATCGGGGGCCAGGATTGCCACGCCGCCAATGCAGGCGCCCATACCGGTGACATCAGCGCGTCGATGCTGGCCGATGCCGGTGCCAGCGCCGTCATCCTCGGCCATTCCGAACGCCGCGCCGATCATGGCGAGACCGACGCTCAGGTCTGCGACAAGGCGCGCGCGGCGCTTGATGCCGGGCTGATCGCCATCATCTGCATCGGCGAGACGCTGGCCCAGCGTGAGGCGGGCCAGACGCTCGACGTGGTCTGCGCGCAACTGGCCGGGTCAGTGCCCGACGGGATCGACGGCAGCCGGGTGGTGATCGCCTATGAGCCGGTCTGGGCCATCGGCACCGGGCTGGTGCCGACGCTGGAGCAGATTGCCGAGGTGCACGACACGCTGCGCCAGCAGCTGATCGGGCGGTTCGGCTCGGAAACCGCCGAGGCGATCCGCCTGCTCTATGGCGGTTCGGTCAAGCCGGGCAACGCGGCCGAGATCTTTGCCGTTTCGAACGTGGATGGCGCGCTGGTCGGTGGCGCCAGCCTGACTGCCGCCGATTTCTCGCCCATCGTCACCGCGCTGGAACAGGCGGCGGGCTGATATACAGCTTGCCCCCGGCGGGCTGCTTCGGGATCATGGCCGCATGACCTCACCAACGCTCGCGGTGCGGCAGGCATCGCCCGACGACCTGCCGCAATTGTTCGACCTCTACCGGCACCTCAACCCCGAGGATGCGCCGCCGCCCGCGCCGGATGCGGCGCGGGGCATCCTGACGCGACTGAGCTGCTACGAAGGCAGCGCCATCTTCGTGGGCGAGGTCGCGGATACTCTGGTCGCCTCCTGCACCCTGATCGTCATTCCCAACCTGACGCGGGGCGGCAGCCCCTATGGGCTGATCGAGAATGTGGTGACCCATGGCGATTTCAGAAAGCGTGGATTCGGCAAGGCACTGCTGGATCATGCGACGGCGGCGGCTTGGGAGGCGGGCTGCTACAAACTCATGCTGATGACCGGTTCACGCCAGGCCAAGGTGCTGCGCTTCTATCTTGACACGGGTTTCGAACAGTCCAAGACCGGGTTCCAGAAGCGGCGCGTAGCGCCACGCCCCGAGGGCTGAGGCGACGAACCGCACAGGCAGAGGTCCGAAAACAAAAATGCCGGGCAAGTTTCCCTGCCCGGCATGGTTTCTCGATTAGAGCCGCATCCGTTACTTGATGATGATCTCTGGCCCCATCAGAGCGTTGGGCAGCACCGTCGACAGCCAGGGCACATAGGTGACCAGGATCAGGAAGACGAAGAGCACGGCCAGGAAGGGAAGCGCCGCGCGCACAACGCTCATCATCGGCATCCCCGCCACACCCGAGGTCACGAAGAGGTTCAGACCCACGGGCGGCGTGATCATCCCGATTTCCATGTTCACCACCATGATGATGCCCAGATGGATCGGATCGATCCCAAGCTCGATCGCGATCGGGAACACCAGCGGCGCCACGATAACCAGCAGGCCCGAGGGCTCCATGAACTGGCCGCCGATCAGCAGGATCACGTTGACCACGATCAGGAAGGTGATCGGGCCCAGACCCGCCGACAGCATCGCGTTGGCCACATGTTGGGGCACCTGCTCGTCGGTCAGAACATGCTTCAGGATCAGCGCGTTGGCGATCACGAACATCAGCGTCACTGTCAGCTTGCCCGCCTCGAACAGGGTGTTGCGGGTATCCTTGTGAAAGAACGCTCCCACCAGTGCCAGCGGCCGGGTCAGCAGGCTCTTGCGCACGCCGCCATTATGCTCGGCCGCCAGCGGTCCCATGTCGCGATAGACGAAGGAGGCCACCAGGAAGGCATAGACCGAAGCCACTGCCGCCGCCTCGGTCGGCGTGAAGATGGCGCTGGTGATGCCGGGGATGCCGTAGATACCGACCATGATCACCACGATCAGCATCAACCCCCACAAAGCGTCGCGGAAACTGTCGCCAATCTCGCCCCAGCCGGCCCAGTCGCCCTTGGGCATGCCCTTGACCGTCGCCATGACATAGATCGCCACCATCAGCATGACACCGGCCAGAATGCCCGGAATGACGCCGGCCAGGAACATCCGGCCCACCGAGACCTCGACCGAGGCGGCATAGACCACCATCACGATCGAAGGCGGGATCAGGATACCCAGCGTGCCCGCGTTACAGATCACACCGGCGGCGAATTCCTTGGTATAGCCCGCTTGTTTCATCGCCGCGATGACGATGGACCCGATCGCCACCACCGTCGCCGGGGACGACCCGGACAGAGCCGCGAACATCATGCAGGCAAACACGCCCGAGATCGCCAGACCGCCGCGCAGGTGGCCGACACAGGCGATGGCAAACCGGATGATCCGCTGTGCCACCCCGCCCGTGGTCATGAAGGACGAAGCGAGGATGAAGAAGGGGATCGCAAGCAGGGTGAAATGTCCCTCGAATGCCTGGAACAGCGTCTGCGCCACCGAGGCGAGCGAACTGTCCGAGAAGATCAGCAGGAACAGGACCGAGCTGAAACCGAGCGCAACCGCGATGGGCACCCCGATCAGCAGGAACCCCACCACCATCACAAAGAGAAGCACCACGTCCATCAGTCATCCTTCCCCAGTTGCTCGCGAACCTCTTCCAGTTCGTCCTCGGCCTCGTGGCTGGCGATCATGCGGTCCTGCCCGCCGGTCCAGATGCTGCGGGCCACTTGCAGGAACCGCCACAGCAGCAGGCCCATGCTGAGCGGCAGCACCAGATAGGGCACAAGCCGCGGCAGTTTCTCGTATTCGTCGCCCTCGTTGAACACGGTCTCCATCCAGCCCAGGATCGCCGGATGCGGGATGTCGTTGGTCTCGTACCAGCCCTTGGGGCGGAACTCGTCCTCGAACCCGGTCGGAAACACGCGCCCGGTGGTCTGCGGCAGGTTGGCGAAGTTGGACCAGTAGTCCCACGCGCCCTTGAGCAGCAACAACGTGAACAGGATGCAGATAGTGACCGATACCATCGCCAATACATGGCGGCCCTTGGGCGACAGCATGTTGATGACCGCGTCGACCCCCAGATGGGCGTTCTTCTTGACGGCATAGCTCGCGCCCAGCAGCACCAGCCAGCCGAACATGAACACCGTCAGTTCGAGCGCCCAGAGAATATTGTGATTGAACACGTAGCGTGCGACCACATTGGCAAAGGTGATCACTGTCATGAAGCCCAGCAGCACGGCAATGATCGTCTCTTCAATGCGATCCACCCAGCTTTCGCTCTTGTGCGGATGCATGTCCCTCGTCCCTTGTTTTTATGAAAAAGGGCGCGGACAGTCCTGCCCGCGCCCCGTCAGGCTGTGCCTGGATTACATCGAGGCGTTGATGGATTGGGCGGCGTCGATGGCGTCCTGGCCCACGTCGTCCACGAACTTGTCCCAGACGGGCTTCATGGTATCGACCCATTCCTGGCGCTGCTCGGCGCTCAGCTCGCGTACTACACCACCGGCGGCGAGGATCGCGTTGCGGGCCTCGTTGTTGACCTTGGTCGATTCCGCGTTGCGGGCATCGGTCACTTCCTTGAGGATGGTCAGGAACTGGTCGCGCACGCCCGCATCCAGGCTGTCCAGCCAGTCGACCGAGGTCACCACCAGATAGTCGATGATGCCGTGGTTGGTCTCGGTGGTGCCGTCCTGTACCTCAAAGAACTTCTGGCCGTAGATGTTCGACCAGGTGTTCTCCTGCCCGTCGACAACGCCCTGCTGCAACGCGCCATAGACTTCGGAGAAGGCCATTTTCTGCGGGCTTGCGCCCATCGCTTCCATCTGTGCGACCAGCACGTCCGAGGACTGAACGCGGAACTTCAGCCCGTTGGCATCCGACGGTACCAGAAGCGGCTTGCTCGCCGACATCTGCTTCATGCCGTTGTGCCAATAGGCAAGGCCCTGAAGGCCACGCTTCTGCATGCTGTCGAGCAGGGCCTGACCGGCATCCGAGGTCTGGAACGCGTCCACCGCATCCACGTTCTTGAACATGAAGGGCAGATCGAAGAGGCGGAATTTCTTTGTGAACTTCTCGAATTTCGACAGCGAGGGCGCAGCCAGCTGCACATCGCCCTGCAACATCGCCTCGAGCACCTTGTCATCATTGTAGAGGGTCGAGTTCGGATAGACCTCCATGCACATGGTGCCGTTCATCTCGGCATTGACGCGCTCGGCCAGAAGCGAGGCGGCGATCCCCTTGGGGTGCTTGTCGGTATTGGTCACGTGGGCAAATTTGACCACGATCTCGCCGTCGTCGCAGGCGGCCATGGCGGCACCGGCGGTCACAGTCAGGGCCAGCGCGGTTGCGGCGGTTGTCAGGAATTTCATGTCTTTTGTCCTCCCAAAAGTCTGTCACATGTTCCTCGGACGCCAGAGGCGCCACATGCAGGTAGTGAAGCGAATCGCCTGACGCCACTCAACGGTTCTGACGGCGCCCTGAGAGGATAGAGTTTTAATCTATATTTTCAGCACCTTAAGCGAAACACCGATTCGCCAATCACCGGCAGGCCGCCTCTGCTGTGCGAGTTTCCGCACAGCCGATTTCGCCCATGTGCGGATTCCCGCACAACTCTGCGAATCGCGCGCTGCCGCGCGCCTGAAGCGCCGGCCAAGAAAATTCGTCGAATTTTCTTGGCGCCCGCCGCGGCCGTAACGCTAGCGACGATAGGCCTCGGGCTTGATGCCGTAGCGGGCCAGCTTGTCGTAGAAGGTCTTGCGCGGCAGTTTCAGCGCCTGCGCCGCCTCGGCGGCGCGGCCGTTGTGCCGCCCAAGCGCCGCGATCAAGAGGGTGCGTTCCACCCTTGCCATCTGTTCGGCCAAACCCAGTTCCGTGGCCTCGCTCACCTCTTCGGGCATGCCCAGCACAAATCGCATCGCTGCCGACATCAGCGAGCGCGCATTGCCCGGCCAGTCCTGCGCCATAAGAGCCGCGAGGTGGTCCGGCGAGACGGCGGGTGGCGCGATACCCGCCTGCTCCGCCGCCTGCATCACGTAATGGCGAAAGATCACCGGGATATCCTCGGGCCGCTCGGCCAATGCCGGGATCCGCACCTGCATCCCCTCCAGCCGGTAGAAGAGTTCGGCGCTGAAGCTGCCCTTTTCCACCAGCGCGGCCAGATCCGCGGTACTGCCCGCCAGCAACCGCGCACCACCTGGCTGCTCCATCTCCTCCACGAGGGCATATTGCGCCGCCTGCGACAGGGCCGAAACCTCATCCAGGAACAGCGAGCCTTGCCCGGTCTCGGTGCAGAGCCGGGACAGCTCGGCCACATCCAGCCCAGCGGCGGCGCGTTTGACGAAACTGCCCTGCGCGCGCGGCGACATCAGGTGGATCACCTCGGCCACCTTGGAAATGCCGCTGCCGGCGGGACCGGTGACCAGCACCTCGGCACCGGTCGGGGCGACGCCGCGCACCCGCTCGCGCAGCGCCTCGGCCCGGGCCGAGCTGCCAAACAGCATCCGCGCCGCCGGATCGCCCCGGTCAAGCTGACGTTTCAGCGCCCGGGTCTCCAGCACCTGCGCCCGTGCCGCCATGGCGCGGGCAATCACTGCCAGCAGATCGGCCGCAGCACAGGGTTTTTCGAGAAAATCAAAGGCGCCATCCCCCATGGCACGCACCGCCATCGGTATGTCCCCCTCGCCGGTCAGCAGGATCACCGGCAAGTCCGGGTCGACGTCCTGCGCATAGGACAGAAGGTGGAACCCGTCCCGCCCCGGCATGCGGATATCGGACACGATCACCCCCCGGAATCCGGCGGTGATGTGATCCTTGGCCGCCACGAAGGACCCCGCCGTCTGCACCGCGTAATCAGCCAGTTCCAGCGTCTGCCCCAGCGCCTCGCGCACCGCCGCGTCGTCATCGACCAGCAGGACCTTGTCGATCATGCCGCCGCCTCCTCTTGCCAGGGGTCAAGCTCGACCGTGAATTCAGCGCCGCCGCGGGTGTTGCTGCCCCGGATATTGCCGCCAAAGCTCTGCACCAGCCCGTAGGAGATCGACAGGCCCAGCCCCATCCCCTCGGAACTGCCGACCGCCTTGGTCGAGTAGAAGGGTTCGAACACCTTCTCGGGTTCCTTCAGGCCCGGACCGCAATCCTGCACCCGCACCAGCAAGCGGGGACCGGTTTCGATCGCGATGCGGATATGACGCGTCTCCTGATCCATCATCGCGTCGACCGCATTGTTGATCAGGTTTACAAAGACCTGGGTCAACCGCACCTCGCCGCCGCGCGCCAGCACCGGGCCGACGGTGCCCGGGTTCCAGTCGAGTGTCACGGCGTGTTCGCGCAGCCGCGCTTCGGTCAGTTCGACCGCAGCCTCGATCACCTGCACCAGATCCACACGGCTCACCGGCTCGCTCTCGTTACGGGCAAAGGCGCGCAGATTCTTGATGATCCGCGCCATCCGCGCCGCCATGTCCGAGATACGACCAAGATTCTCGGTCGCCTTGCCGGTATTGCCCCGCGCCAGAAAGGCGGTGCCGTTATCGGCGAATTGCCGGATCGCCATCAGCGGCTGGTTCAATTCGTGGCTGATGCCCGCCGACATCTGGCCCAGCGCGCTCAACTTGCCCGCCTGCACCAGTTCGGCCTGGGCACGCTTCAGCGCTGCCTCGGCCTCTTGCCGTTCGGCCACCTCGCGGCGCAGCGCGCTGTTGGCGGCGGTCAGGGCCCGTGTGCGCTGGGCCACCCGGCTTTCCAGCACCTTGTTGGCGTCAGCCAGGGTACGACGGCGTTCGGTCGCCAGATAGAGCATGGCACCGAAGGCCAGGCAGATCGCGGCCACCGCCGCAGCCTGCAACCCGGCGATACGACGGGCGGGCGCCACGTCGACCAACACCTCGCCGGTCATGCCGATCACCGGCAGCGGCCGCGTCATGTGAAGCGCCCGCGCGGGCAGGTACGGCCCCCAGTCGAGCTGCCAGATCTCGTATCCCCCCACTCGATGCGCCGAAAAAGGCAAGGACGGCCCCTTTGCCGGTACCAGGCCGGGCTGACCGGCAGGCCGCCTCCACCACAGCAACTCGCTGCGGTTCGAGATGAAGACCTGGCCCGAGACATCGGTGAAGAAGACCGCCGGAGTGTTGCCGCGCCAATCCCACTCCAGATGCGCGATATCCACGGCAACGACCAGGGCGCCGCGCACCTTTCCATCAGTGCCGAACGCGGGAGCGGCATAATATATCGCGCGCAGATCCAGCGGGTGCTGAACGCCATGCGCGCTACCAAGCGCGCCATGCAGCGCGCGCCGGAAATACCCGGTCTCGGATATGTCGCTGAACAGCGTTCCGCGCGCAGATGCCAGTACGCGACCTCGGGTATCGGCATAGAGGATTTCCAGCGCCGAGGTCTTGTCTGCCACATCAAGAAACAGCGACTGTGCTTGCTGGCGCCCCGTCTCGGCGCCCAGATTACCCAGAGCCGGATGATCCGCCAGCAGAACGGCGGTTTCCTGGTAACGCTGCAATTGCGCGGTCAACCGGTCGCTCGCCAGTTCAAGATCTGCCTCGGCCCGCTGCGCAAGCTGCCCCAATGCCTGACGATAGCCATAGCTCCAGACGCCGGTGGCCAGAACAGCCACCGCCGCCAGAAAGCCCGAGATGACCCACCAACGCCGCATATCCTAGGGTCTTGCACCCAAGCGCGGCCAAGGCAAGAGGGCAACGCGCCCTGTCACAGCGGCAGGACGGTGGTCGATTTGATCTCTTCCATCGACAACAGCGCGGTCACATTATGCACCCGCACCTCGGAGATCAGCGCCTGATAGAAGGCATCATAGGCGCGGGCATTCTTGACCCGGACCTTGAGGATATAGTCGATATCGCCCGCCAGCCGGTGCGCCTCCTGCACCTCGGGGCGATCCTGAAGCGCCTTGAGGAACTGTTTCTGCCAGTCCGCCTCGTGTTCAGAGGTGCGGATGAGGACAAAGAAGCAGGCCTCGAACCCCAGCGCCTCGGGGTCGAGGATCACCGTCTGCTGACCGATCACGCCCGCCCCCTTGAGCTTGCGTATCCGATTCCAGACCGGGGTCTTGGAACTGCCCACCCGGCTGGCGATCTCGTCCAGCGACTGGCTGGCATCGCGTTGCAGCTCGACCAGAATTTTCCGGTCCGTTTCGTCAATGCGCACTGACATTCTGCTTTTTCCTCAAAATCCGAACCCGCGTCCCTTGCCGCCACCAAGATGGAACAAATGTCCTTATTTGGCGCAGCATATGGAGCTTGAGTGGGAATATTTCCTATATTGAGAGGCAAGTCAAACAGGAGACAAGCCGCATGACAGCCCCGCGCATATACCCGGGACCCGGACATGTCGATTTCGTCGGCGCAGGTCCGGGCGATCCCGATCTGCTGACGGTTGCCGCGCTCAAGGCGTTTGCGGCGGCGGATGTGGTGCTGCATGACCGGCTGATCAGCGAGGCGGTGCTGGCGCTGGCGGGGAAACGCGCCGAATTGGTCGATGTGGGCAAGGCCGGGTTCGGCCCCTCGTGGAAACAGGGCGATATCGACGCGCTGCTGCTGGTCCATGCCAGCCGCGGCGCCCGGGTGGTGCGGCTGAAATCGGGCGATCCGACCGTGTTCGGGCGCCTGGATGAAGAGATCGACGCGGTCTCGGCCGCAGGGATCAGCTGGCGCATCGTGCCGGGCATCACCGCCGCCTCGGCGGCGGTGGCGGGCATCGGCCAGAGCCTGACCCGGCGCGGGCGCAACAGCGCGGTGCGCTTTCTGACCGGCCATGACATGCAGGGCTTTGCCGATCACGACTGGACGGCGCTGGCCCGTCCCGGTGCGGTGGCCGCGATCTACATGGGCAAGAAATCGGCCCGCTTTGTTCAGGGGCGGCTGATCATGCACGGCGCCGACCGCGCGACACCGGTGACGCTGGTGGAAAACGCCTCGCGCCCGGAGCAGCGGGTGCTGGCCACCACGCTCGACCGACTGCCCGCCGATCTGGCCGCCGCCGGGATGGACGGCCCTGCCCTCACCTTTCTGGGCCTGGCCCCGCGCGATGCGGCGGCCGCCCTCAGCACGATCAACAAGGAGCTTGCCTGATGGCCCGCGCATTCACCCCCAAGATTGTCACCGCCAATGACCTGCTCGACGGCGACGTGATCTATCAGACCGCCGACGACCGCTGGTCGCGCGAGCTGTCCGAGGCCGAGCTGATCACCGACGAGGCGCATGCACAGCTGCGGTTGCTGGACGCCTCACGCCAGGCCGCCCGCGTCGTGGGCGCCTATCTGGCCGATGCCCGCCCCGGCCCGAACGGCCCCGAGCCGGTCCATTTTCGAGAGGATTTCCGCCGGACCGGCCCGTCCAACTATGCCCATGGCAAGCAGGAAACCTCTCCGCAGCCCCGGGCCTGAGCCACAGGCCCTTCCCCCCTCAAAAGGCCCCGGCTCCGGGGCTGCACCCAAGGACAGCCAGACATGTATCGCTATTCCGAATTCGACACCGCCTTTCTTGCCGAGCGCAACGCCCAGTTCCGCGCCCAGGTGGAACGCCGCATCGACGGTTCGCTGACCGAAGACGAGTTCAAGCCGCTGCGCCTGATGAACGGGCTCTATCTGCAACTGCACGCCTATATGCTGCGGGTGGCGATCCCCTATGGCACGCTGAATTCGGCGCAGATGCGGCAGCTGGCCCTTCTGGCCGAGAAATGGGACAAGGGTTACGGCCATTTCACCACCCGCCAGAACATCCAGTACAACTGGCCCAAGCTGCGCGACGTGCCCGACATGCTGGACGCGCTGGCCGAGGTCGGGCTGCACGCGATCCAGACCAGCGGCAACACCATCCGCAACGTGACCGCCGACCATTTCGCCGGTGCCGCCGCCGATGAGGTGGCCGACCCCCGCCCCTATGCCGAACTGCTGCGGCAATGGTCGACCGACCACCCCGAGTTCCAGTTCATGCCGCGCAAGTTCAAGATCGCCATCACCGGGTCCGCCAATGACCGCGCAGTGATCAAGGCGCATGACATCGGCTTGCAACTGGTGACACGCGACGGCGTGCTGGGCGCCCGCGTCATCGTCGGCGGCGGCCTGGGCCGCACGCCGATGATCGGACAGGAACTGAGCCCCTTTGTCGCCTTTGACGACCTGCTGGCCTATCTCGAGGCCACCGTTTCGGTCTGGAACCAGATCGGGCGGCGCGACAACAAGTACAAGGCGCGCATCAAGATCACCGTCTTCGAGCACGGCATAGACGCGATCCGGGCCAAGGTGAACGAACGCTTCGTCAAGGTGCGCGGCCAGTTCAAGGGCGCCGACATGGCGCTGCTGGAAGAGATCAAGGGGCATTTCGCTCCTCCGTCCTGGCGGACGTCCTCGCTGGCGCCGTTCGATGCGGCCTATGCCAAGGATCCGGTGTTCCGGTCCTGGGTCGATACCAATATCGCCGCGCACAAGCGGGACGATCATGCCATCGTCACCATCTCGCTCAAGGCGCATGGCGCCACGCCGGGCGATGCCAGCGCCGAACAGATGCGGGTGATGGCCGACCTGGCCGAACGCTTTGGCTATGACGAGCTGCGCATCAGCCACGAGCAGAACGTGATCCTGCCGCATGTGCACAAATCCGACCTGCCCGCGATCCATGACGCGCTGGCCACGAACGGGTTGGGCACCGCCAATATCGGCCTGATCAGCGATATCATCGCCTGCCCCGGTATGGATTATTGCGCGCTGGCCACCGCCCGCTCGATCCCCGTGGCGCAGGAGATTGCGACCCGGTTCGAAGAGCTGAAGCTGGAACATGAGATCGGCGCGCTCAAGATCAAGATCTCGGGCTGCATCAATGCCTGCGGCCACCACCATGTGGGCCATATCGGCATCCTCGGCCTCGACCGGGCGGGCGTCGAAAACTACCAGATCACCCTTGGCGGCGACGCCACCGAAACCGCCGCCATCGGCGAGCGGACCGGCCCCGGCTTTGCCTATGATCAGATCGTGCCCGCCATCGAGCGGATCGTGGAAACCTATCTGGACCAGCGGCGTGACCGCGAGGAGAGCTTTATCGACACCTATCGCCGGGTTGGCATGGCGCCGTTCAAGGCGGCGCTCTATCCCGAGGCCCGCGCCGATGCCGCTTGACGAGTTCCAGACCGAACTGGGCCGCGACCGAAGCGTTCTGACGCAGAAGTTCGCGGCGCTCAACGCCCGCTACAAGCATCACAGCGCCACCGATGTCATGCATGGGGCGCTGCGCGAGGCGGGCAATATCGCGCTGGTGTCAAGCTTTGGCGCGGAATCGGTGGTGTTGTTGCACATGGCGGCGGTGATCGACCGGCAGGTACCGGTGCTGTTCATCGACACCCAGATGCTGTTTGCCGAAACGCTGGTCTATCAGCAGGAGGTGAGCGAGCGCCTGGGCCTGAAGAACGTCCACGTGATCCGCGCCGCCGAAGATGACGTCGCCCGCGACGACCCTTATGGCGCGCTGCGCCTGCGCGACACCGATGCCTGCTGCACCCTGCGCAAGACGATCCCGCTGCAACGGGCGCTGACGGGCTATGACGGCTGGATCACCGGGCGCAAGCGGTTCCAGGCCGGCACCCGCGCCGCGCTCGACTTCTTCGAGGTCGAGGACGGCACCGGCCGGATCAAGGTCAACCCGCTGGCCCATTGGGCCCCCGAGGACGTGCGCGCCTATATGGAGGAAAACCGCCTGCCCCGGCATCCGCTGGTGGCACAGGGATACCCTTCGATCGGCTGCGCGCCCTGCACCTCGCCGGTGGCTCCCGGAGAAGACCCGCGCGCCGGACGCTGGCGCAATCAGAACAAGGAAGAATGCGGCATTCATTTCGTCGATGGCAAGATGGTGCGCAACGGAGACAAGACATGACTGTGATCGTGACCGACCAGGGCTTTCGGCCCGACGACTGGACCGACGGTTTCACCGCCCTGGGCGATGTGGCCAATGACGTGGTGGCGCTGGACGTTCCCGCCGATGCCGACCCCGACGCGCTGGCGGCTCGGTTGCAGCGGGTGCGCATGGTGCGGGTGGATTTCCCCTCTTTCGCCGATGGGCGCGGTTTTACCATCGCGCGCACCCTGCGCCTGCATGGCTATACCGGGCGGCTGCGGGCCAAGGGTCATGTGCTGGCCGATCAATATGCCATGGCCCGCCGGGCCGGGTTCGACGAGGTCGAGATCGACACAACCCTGGCCGACCGCCAGCCCGAGGCGCAATGGCTGGCCCGCGCCGACTGGCAGGCGCATGACTATCAGGCCCGTCTGCGCGGCTGACCTGACGTCCAAATTCATTAGTATACTAATGAAAAGGGGAGACATTCCCCTTTTCATGATGTATGTCAAAGACTAGAGAGAGGCGCCGGCTTACCGCACCGGTGACATGAACAATGACCGAGATGAGACCCGTGACCGAAGCCGCCGCCATCAAGGCCCCCACCCTGCCCGACGCCCAGACCGTGACGCAAGTGAAACACTGGACTGACCGGCTGTTCTCGTTCCGCGTGACCCGGCCCGCCAGCCTGCGGTTCCGCTCGGGCGAGTTCGTGATGATCGGCCTCTTGGGCGACAATGGCAAACCGCTTCTGCGCGCCTATTCCATCGCCTCGCCCGCCTGGGACGAAGAGTTGGAGTTCTACTCGATCAAGGTGCAGGACGGCCCGCTGACCTCGAAGCTTCAGCATATCCAGCCCGGCGACGAGATCATTCTGCGGCCCAAGCCGGTTGGCACGCTGGTGCATGACGCGCTTTTGCCCGGCAAGCGCATCTGGTTCTTTGCCACCGGCACCGGATTTGCCCCCTTTGCCTCGCTCCTGCGCGAGCCGCAGACCTATGAGGATTACGACGAGGTCATCATCACCCATACCTGCCGCGAGGTGGCCGAGCTGGAATATGGCCGCCAGCTGATCGAGGAGGTCCGGCAGGACGAGCTGTTGGCCGAAATGATGGGCGAGGGCTTTGCCGACAAGATCCGCTATTACCCCACCACCACCCGCGAAGAGAGCCCGCGCATGGGCCGGATCACCGAGTTGCTCAAAGACGGCACCGTATTCTCCGATCTGGGTATCGAGGGCGGCATCAAGCCGGAAACCGACCGCGCCATGGTCTGCGGCAGCCTTGCCTTCAACCACGACATCAAGGCCATTCTGGAAGAGTTCGGCCTGACCGAGGGCGCCAATTCCGACCCGCGCGAATTCGTGATCGAAAAGGCCTTTGTGGGCTAAGTTTCGGCCCAGGCCGCGGCCCGGGTGAACCTGAACGGCACATATCCCCTTTTTTAAGGGCCTGCCCGCCGATGCCGCTTGAAACGCGGGGCGGGCCGGTTTACCTTCCGGCCTCGAATTTCTGGCAACAACAAAGGAATATTCCCATAGCCCGCAGACCCCACAACGCGCCGCCGCAACGCGACACCGGCCCGCGCGTCAATGACAAGATCCGTGCACCCGAGATCCGCCTGATCGGCGCAGATGGTGAAAATGTCGGTGTCGTGCATCCCGCCAAGGCCATGGCCATGGCCGAGGAAGCCGGTCTGGATCTGGTCGAAATTTCCCCCAATGCCACGCCCCCGGTCTGCAAGATCATGGACTTTGGCAAATACAAGTACGAGCAGCAGAAACGCGAAAGCGAAGCACGCAAGAAACAAAAGATCATCGAGGTCAAAGAAGTCAAGTTCCGCCCCAACACGGACACTCATGACTATGACGTCAAAATGCGCAGCGTTTTCAAGTTCCTGGAGAATGGCGACAAGGTGAAGGTCACGCTGCGGTTCCGCGGGCGCGAGATGGCGCACCAGAACCTGGGCCGCGAGCTGCTGGAACGGGTGGCAGAAGACGTCAAGGAAGTGGGCAAGATCGAGAATATGCCCAAGATGGAAGGCCGTCAGATGATCATGATGATCGGCCCGCTGCCGCAGAAGTAATCTTACTCGCAGCGCAAAGACCTAGCCCCGCCGCATCCCGGCGGGGTTTTCTTTGTTGGGGCGCTAGCAAAATCTCGTCAGAGATTTTGGTTGCAGAGTTTGCATTGGCAAACTCTGTCACCGACATGCCAGTTCATGCGGTGGAAGAGCTGGCGCGCCCGAACCGATCCGCCAAGGCTCGGTCAGCCCACGAAGCAGATTGCGAGCCCTGCTTGGCCCCGTTTATGACGTGGCACCGCGTCCGGCGCGCGGTTGCGGACGGGTTGGGATCTCCTTGAGAAGCCCTCCGACCCCCATTGCGGCGATGTCGCGGCCGCTTACCGGCACCCCGCAGGCCACCCGGGACAGCACCCAGTCGGCCCCGTTCAACGCCGGTGAGCGGGCGCAGCCCGGCAGGCCGATCACCGGGCGCGCGCCCAGAGCACCCAGAAACAGCAGGTTGCCCGGATCGACCGGCATGCCGAACCGCTCGACCACGCCGCCCGCGCGACGCAGGGCGGCGGGGGCCACGTCCTCGGGGTCCGAAGTGGCCGAGCCGGTGAGGATCAAGACCATGTCGCCCCGAACCTCGGAGATCGCCGCCGCAAGCTCGGCACCGCGATGAGGCACCAGCCGCAGGTCGTCGAGCGTCAGGCCCAGCGCCTCGATCCGGCCCCGGATCGCGGCGATGCCCTTGTCATTGGGCGGACCGCCGGGAATGTCGGTGACCACCAGCCCGGCGCTGCGCAACACCGGCGCCGCAAGGCGGATCGCGCCACGTGCCGCATCTGCCGCGCGGTCGACATCGGCCTGCGGCACCGCGTAGGAGATCACCTTGATCGTGGCGACCATGCCGCCTGGCCCCATCTGCTGATGCTGCGGCACCGTGGCCACGGTGATCATCGGGTGCACCAGGTTGAAACGCTCGATCGCGTCGACGTCGAGGCAGACCACCCCCGGCCCGTCCGCCAGCAGGTTGACACGGCCGGTAAAGGGCGCGGTCACCCGCAGCCCGGCGGCGCCCGGGTCGGGCGCCAGCGCATCGGCCAGTTGCCGGGCGGCGGCATCCTCGTGACAATCGCCGGGGTCGAGCCGCGCCACGATCACCTCGGCGATGCCCGCCTGAGTCAGCTGTTCCAGATGCTCGGGCTCCAGCCGCAGCCCCTTGCGCAGTTTCTTCGACCCCGCCTGCACCGAATGGGCCAGAATCGCGCCGTCGGCCCCGGCCACCGGGACAGGGCCGAACCTCATGCCCGCCCCCGCAGCACCGCCGTCATCTGCGCCAGGATCGCCACCGCGATCTCGGCCGGGCCCGCCGCCCCGATATCGAGGCCGACAGGCCCGTGAATGCGCCCGATCTGGGCATCGGTAAACCCGGCCTCGTGCATGCGCGCAACCCGTTTCGCATGGGTCCGAGTCGAACCCAGCGCGCCGATATAGAACACATCCGCCGCCAAGGCAGCCTCGAGCGCGGGGTCGTCCAGCTTGGGGTCATGGGTCAGCAGCACCAGCGCGGTGCGCGCATCAAGACCCAGTTTCGAAACCGCCTCGTCGGGCCAGTCATGCAGGATCGTCTCGCCGGGAAAGCGCGCGTCGCTGGCAAAGGCCTCGCGCGGGTCGATCACCACCGGATCATAGCCCGCGATGCGCGCCATCGGCACCAGCGCCTGGGCGATATGAACGGCCCCCACCACGATCAGCCGCAGGGGCGGGTTGTGCACGGCAACAAAGGTGCGCCCGTCCTCTTCGAAGCCGGACCGGTCCATCCGCATCCGTTCGCGATAGCCATCCCGTACCAGCGCCCTTGTGCCGCGCGCAGTGTCGACCACATAGGCCAGCGCCTGACGCGCGGCGCGGGCATCGACCAGCTCGGCCAGCATCGGTTCGGGCAGCACGCTGCCCACCGGCTCGACCAGCACGCGGATGGTACCGCCACAGGCCAGACCCACGGCAAAGGCGTCCTCGTCGCTGACCCCGAATTCCAGCAGCCGCGCCTCACCGTCCTCCAGCGCTTCCAGCGCCTCGACGATCACCGCGCCCTCGACACAACCGCCCGAGACCGATCCCTCGATCCGGCCATCGCCGCCGATCGCCAGTTGCGCGCCCACCCGGCGCGGGGCGCTGCCCCAGGTTTCGACCACCGTGGCCAGCGCCGCGCCCAGCCCCTGCCGGTGCCAGGCCAGCGCGATCTCGGGTGCGTTGTCAAATCGTTCCATGCATGCCTCCACCCGATCAGTATGGCGTGCGGCGCGGCCAATTCAATGGTGCGAAAGTAGGGGCGAAGCAATTGTGACGACAAACGAAATGCGGCCCGGCGCGAACACAAACGCCGGGCCGCGGATGCATGGCCAGGGAATTTGCGCGAGAGCCATGCACCGGGATATGAAACCGCGCCTATTCGGCCGGAGCCGTGCGCGGCTCGCCCGCCCCCATCAGCCGATCCGGCAGGGCAAAGGCCAGCGCCACAAAGCCCAGCCCCAGCACCAGACCCAGAATGTCGCCCGGCAGCGCCGTCATGCCCTCGTATTTCGACCCCGGTACGGTGCCCAGCGTCACCGCGCCCCCGGCGATCTTGTCAAGCAGGCCGCTGGCCTTCCACGCCGGATAGGTCACCATATAGGCCGCCGCCCCCAGCAGACCGCCAGCGATGAAGAACCACGCGTCCTTGCGCCCCGAGGCCGCCGCGACAACGCCGGTGCCGGGGCAATAGCCCGCCGCAGCCCAGCCCGCGCCAAGCATCAGGCCACCCAGAAAGACACCGACATAGGCCGTCTTGACCGACATATGGCCCACATCGACCAGGCCCAGCATCTGGCCGCCGAACATCAGCGCCGATCCGGTGCCGATCGCCAGCAGGATCGCCTTGGCCAGACGCAGGTCGGTCAGGTTCAGCATGCGGTTGATCACATTCGGGTTGGCGGCGCCGACCCGGTCCAGCACGGCGCCAAAGGCCGCCCCGATCACGATTGCGAGAATGATCGACGTCATGGCTCAGACCTCCTTGCGAAACATCAGGATGGAAACGGGAATGGCGGCGGCAAAGGCCCCGGCGGCAAAGATGTAACCGCTGAGCGCCGTCTGCATCATGCCAGACATCATGTGGCCCGAGGTGCACCCCCCGGCCAGACGCGCGCCATAGAGCACGATGAAACCACCCATAAAGGCCACTGCATAGCGCTTGACCGCGCTGTCACCGAAATTGGCCCGCCAGAGCGCGGGGATTGCCCGCTCGGCCCGATCAAGACCGCCGCGCGCCATCACCGACAGGAACCCGCCCAGCATCATCGCCAGTACGAAGACAAAGGAATAGTTGAGCGGATTGGCCACCGACTTGGCATATTTGCCGCCCGATTTGGCCAGATAGGCATTGGTCGAGGTATAGCCCTCTTCGGTCTTGGTCACGAGGTCCGGCATCACCGCGTCGGCAACGATCCCGTCAAGAATGACAAACTGGGTCGAGACCCCGATGGGCTTGACCAGCAGCACGGCGGCAAAGAAGACCAGCCCCAGAAGCAGCCCGCCGATTTTCCAGTTGAGTGTCATGGCACTCCCCCTTGCAGATTCATATTCTGCATCACGAATACATGACATATTCGAGTTTCGGCATGACATAGATCAAATTGGCCGCATCGGCGGCCCCGGGTTCAGGCCGGGCCGCGTGCGGCGGGCTTTTGTCCCAGTTCGGCGTCGATCTCGCGGCTGAGCGCGTTGGCGCGGTCGGCGATGTCGTCCAGCAGGCCGATGCGGGCGATCTGATCCTGCCGTCCGGTCCACAGGCCCGGCGGATACCCCAGCCGCCCGGCCAGGCTCACCACCTCGGACCAGGCGTGATCGAGAAACGGATCGACCTGTGCGCGGCTCAGCCCCGTTGCCGCCTGCACCGTATCGGCCAGCCCCACCGACAGCCGGATCGCCCGATGCAGCGCCGGGGGATGCCCGCCATCATACTGCGCGGGGGCGTTGGGGGCGGCCCGGTCGAGCAGCATGAACAGGGTGACCATGCCGGTCAGGTGCAGAAACAGCTCGCTGGTCATGTAGTCGGGATCGGCAAAGCGCGGCGTCTCTCCCTCGGCCCAGATGGCAAAGCCAGTGGCGTTCAGGCACATGTCGACCGCGTTCAGATCGGCATCGAATTCAAGCAGCCGCAACAGGTCTGCCACCGCCCCGGACCCACCGGCCATTGCCAGCCCCTCGTCGACAAAGCCCTGCCCGCCCATCGCGCGCAGCCGGGCGATATGGTCGCGCCCGTGATGTGCGATCTCGTGGAAATAGACGAATTCCACCGCGCGGCCATAGGCCTCCTTGAGATAGGACAGCGGGTCGGTCCCATCGCCGCCGGTCACCTGCGGAAACAGCCGCACGCCGCCCGGCGCGGGCGGTGGCGGGCTCAGATCGACGGCCTGCCAGCCGAAGCGGTCGGCCAGAAAGCACGACCCCGCCAGCAGCATATGAAGCGCGTTCCACAGGCTCCGCAGCAGCCCGCCATGCAGAAAGACCGCGCGCCGGGCGCCATGCTGGATGGCGCGGGCATTGATCCGGGGCGAGGCAGGCAGCAGCCAGGTCTGACAGCGGGCGATCCGCGGCTGAAACCGGTGCTGATCCAGATAGGGCCGGTTGACAGCGACGACATGCCCGGCCAGCGCCAGCGCCGGGTCGTGGCCTTGCATCGCCGCGTCCGGCTCTATCGCGCCGCCCGACCCGGTGGCATGTGGATGCGCCACCCAGAAGGCGCGGTCACTGTCCCGCGTCGCGCTCATCCGGCGCGCGCCACCATCAGCCGCGCCCCGCGATGACACCTGCCGGATCCTCGATCCAGATCCGATAGACCTCTGCCTCCTCCGACCAGCGCATCAGACCGGGGGGCGTGGTCCGCCGGTCGATATTTGCCAGAAAACTGCCGAAATCGTCGTTGAACATGGGCCCGCTCAGAATGGGGAGGCGCCAATACGCCTCCGGGATGCCGGACAGGTCGACGACCTTGCCCAGGCTTTGGGCCGTCTTTTGGATAAGCGGCCCCAGCGGCGTGTCCGGCTGAATGTTCAGGTTGAAACACCCCTCGTTTTCGAGGCCGCGCGGCACCCGTCCGAGGTACCGGTCATACAGCCAGAGCGTCACCAGAATGACGCCCACGCCACAAGCAATGAGCGCAAGTTGGGCGATAGCCAGACGATCATCGGCCGGTGGCTGCGTGATCAGCCCAAGCCCGACCGCGCCCGAGGTGACAAGATCGAGCACACCGGGAAGGCCCAGCCCGATCATGACCAGCCCGATCCGCGCAAAGGCCACATATCCCCTGCCCGGAAATTTCCGGCGCAGCATCAGCAACAACAGGACAAATCGTTTCAGATTCTCGTAACTGAACACGCTACATCCCCCGAACGTGATCCTCGGCGCCGCCACCGCCGCGATCGCTCTCCGGGTTCAGGGCCGTCATCTTTACCCGGCCATTCGCACTGACAAAGGTCGCGCGCCCGCCGGCAAGGTGAAAGTTCCGTTCGATATCGTCAAAATAGGCGGGCCCCGCCAGCGCGCGCAACGTCGCTTTCAACGCCGCGGCGAACCGTTCCAAATCCCCGGTAATATCGCTGGACAGCGACATGCAAACGGATTGGGCCTTGCCATCCTTTATGAAACACATCGGGGTCTGGCCGGGTTCGCAACAGGCCTTGCCGCCGGGCGGATCCTCGCAATCGACGCAATTCAAAACCATGGCCGCTCCATTCAAATCCGAGGAACTATACACCCGGAACGCGAACGATCAATTCAACCCGAGGTCATTCCTCCAGCCGGGCCAGCAACCGCGCCTTTTCGCCCACATCGTCGGGGCGCGAGATCACCTCGGCCAGTTCTTCGAGCGAGGCGATGGAATGGCCCGCGCGGAAACTGTCGACATGGGGCAGCATGGCGCGGATGCCGCGCGCCTTGGGGGCGAACTCGGACCAGCGCAACAGCGGGTTCAGCCAGATCAGGCGGCGCGAGGACAAATGCAGACGCTCCATCTCGGCGGCAAGCGCGTCGGGGTCGTCACGGTCGAGCCCGTCGGTGATCAACAGCACCACCGCGCCCTGCCCCATCACCCGGCGCGACCAGTCGCGGTTGAAGGCATGAAGGCAGGCGCCGATGCGGGTACCGCCCTCCCAGTCCTGCGCCTCGGCCCCGGCGGATTTCAGCGCGGCGTCGACATCGCGCTGACGCAAGTGCCGTGTGACATTGGTCAGCCGCGTGCCAAAGGTAAAGGCATGCACCTTGGCCCAGCCTTGCCCCTTGGCATTGGATACGGCATGGAGAAAATGCAGGACCATCCGACTGTATTGACTCATCGAACCGGAAATATCGCAAAGCACCACGAGATTTGGCCAACGTGGGCGTGGTTCGGCCCGGGCAATATCGCGCAGCTCGCCACCCTGGCGCATGGCAGCGCGCAGGGTGCGGGCGCGGTCGATGCGGGGTCCCAGCACCGCCGCCTGCCTGCGACGTGACGGGATCGGTTTCACCGGCAGCGTCAGGCGGGCCAGCATGCGCTTGGCGCGGGCGACCTCCTCGGTGCTCATCTGCTCGAAATCGAGTGTCTTGAGCTTTTCCTCGGCGGACATGGTGAGCGAGGCGTCGACCTCTATCAGGGTTTCTTCGCCCTCCTTTTCGGGTTCGGGTTCCGGCATTTCGGGCTGGTTCCCGTCGAGTAGCGCCTCGGCGGCGCGTTTCTCGGCCGCCTGGGCGCTGCGTTCCTCCTGCACGCCGCGAATGGCGGGCAGCATCATCGACATCATGTGTTCGAGATAGCGCGGGTCGCGCCAGTAGAGGCGGAAGACCTGGGCAAAGACGGCGCGGTGTTCGGGGCGGTTCACGAAACAGGCGTGAAGCGTCCAGTAGAAATCGCGTTTCTCGGTAAATCCGGCCGCCTCGACCGCGCGCACCGCGTCGATGACGCGGCCCGGCCCGATCGGCAATCCCGCCTTGCGCAGGGCGCGGGCGAAATGGGTGATGTTCTGGGCCAGACGCGGATTTTCCGGCAGGGCAAGCGGGGCGTATTCAGGCATGCGGCCTTCGCGGGGGCTCTGCCCCCGCACCCCCGGAGTATTTCGGACCAGAAAGAAGCATCAGGCGGGTTCCAGCGAGGCCTTGGCCTGGTCGAGGATGCGTTTGGCCTCGGACCCTTGCAGTTTCTGGATATCGTCCTGGTATTTCAGGATCGCGCCCAGCGTGTCGGCGATCACCTCGGGGCTCAGGTCGATCACGTCGAGCGCCAGCAGGCACTTGGCCCAGTCGATGGTTTCCGCCACGCCCGGTTTCTTGAACAGATCCTCGGTGCGCAGGGTCTGGACGAAGGCCACCACCTGGCGGCTGAGGGTCTCGGCGGCCTCGGGCGCGCGGGCATGCAGGATTTCCATCTCGCGATCGAAATCAGGATAATCGACCCAGTGATAGAGGCAGCGGCGTTTCAGCGCGTCATGCACCTCGCGCGTGCGGTTCGAGGTGAGGATGACGATGGGCGGCTCGGTCGCCTTGATGGTGCCAAGCTCGGGGATGGTGACCTGGAAATCCGAGAGGGCCTCCAAAAGGAACGCCTCGAACGGTTCGTCGGTGCGGTCGAGCTCGTCGATCAGCAATACCGGAGCGCCCGCCGGATCCGGCCGCATGGCTTGCAGAAGTGGGCGTTCGATGAGGAAGTCATCCGAAAAAAGCTCCGTCTGGAGCGCACCGCGGTCGGCGCCGCCAGCGGCCTCGGCGGTGCGGATGGCGACCATCTGGGCGGGAAAATTCCAGTCGTAGACGGCCGAGGCGGCATCGAGCCCCTCGTAGCATTGCAGGCGGATCAGGCGGCGGCCCAGGGCGGCGGCGATGGCCTTGGCGATCTCGGTCTTGCCCACCCCGGCCTCGCCCTCGAGAAAGAGCGGCCGCCCGAGGCGCAGCGAGAGGAACACGACCGTGGCCAGCGCCCGACCGCAGACGTATCCCTGTTCGCCCAGCATCTGTTGCACCGCGTCTATGGATGGCGCCTGTGTCATGTCTGTCCCCGTTCCGTGTGTTGCTCCCAATGGGGCATCACCGGCGCGCCCGCGTCAAGCGGCAGAGGGGCGGTTTTGCGACACAAGGACTGCGACGATAGTCTAACTCTTAGGGGTCTGTTGACGCTTGTACGCGCAAATGTCATGACATTGGAAACAATCGGAGGGCGGGAAAACCGCCCGCAAACAGGCGATGACAGCAATCTATTCCAGGGCAACCGGGGCAAGTGCATGCGGATAACGGCGGTGACCTGCGTCAAGAACGAGGGGCCATTCCTGCTGGAATGGATCGCGTTCAACCGGTTGATCGGGGTCACCGATTTCCTGTTCTATTCCAATGACTGTTCCGATGGCACCGACCGGCTGCTGGACGCGCTGGCCGCTGGTGGCACCGAGTTGGCCGATCTGTGTGGCAACGTGGTGCATCTGCCCAACCCGGCAGAGGGGCGCAATTACCAGATGGAGGCGCTGAAGGATGCCGCCCATCGCACCGTGGTTCAGGCCGCCGACTGGGTCTGGATCGCCGATGTCGACGAGTTCCTGAACATCCATGTGGGCGACAACACAATCCCCGCGCTGATCGCCGCCTGTGGCGACCCGGCGGCGATCTCGGTGCATTTCCAGTTCTTCGCCAATGACGGCATCGACGGGTTCGAGGACCGGCCTGTGATCGCGCAGTTCACCCGCTCTCACAATCCCGACATCTGGTGCGGCGAGACCGCGATCGAGGTCAAATCGCTGACCCGGCGCGACTTTCCCTTGCAGTATTTCGGCGCGCACCGGCCCTTTTTCAGCAAGAAGCAGGACAAGAAGAAGGGGCTGGCCTGGGCCGATGGGTCGGGCCGGCAGGTGCCGCACAAGTTCCTGGTCGCGGCCAATCCGCGCCGCATCCGCAAGTTTCCGGCCAAGGGCGCGCGCGACTTCGCGACGCTCAACCACTATGCGCTGCGCTCGCTGGACAGCTACCTGGTCAAGAACGACCGGGGCGATGTGAACCGCGAAAACAGGGCCTTTGACGACACCTATTGGCGCGAGCGGAACGACCCGGCCTGGCAGGATACCAGTATCGCACGCTACCTGCCCGCGCTGGAGGATGCCTTGGAGCGGATCAAGGCTCATCGCGAGATCGGCGCGCTGCATGACGAGGCGGTGCGCCTGCACCGCGAGAAATGTGCCGCCCTGCTGAACCAGCCCGCCTATCGCGAGATGCAGGCGCAGCTGCGCGCCGCCTCGACCCTACCACCGGGCGAAGAGGCATTGCTGCAAGAGATGGGGATACTCTGATGGCCAGGCTCAGGGTGATCAATCTGGGCCTGCCCAAATCGGGCACCACCACGCTGGGAGTGGCATTGCGCGCCTCGGGGCTGAAAGTGGCGGACTGGAAGGTGCGCAAGTTCCAGTCGACAAACCCAGAGGTGGCGCGCCATTTCCTGGGCGATCTGATGTATCGCGGCTATTTCGAAACCGGCGACCCGCTGCATCTGCTTGATGAGTTCGACGCGCTAAGCGAGATCAACGTGGTGGGCGGCGAGCTGAACCGCTGGCCGCAAACCGATTGGGGCCTGCTCGAGGCGATCATCGAACGGCATCCGGGGGCGAGATTCATCCTGTCCTATCGCGACCCCGAGGCGCAGGCCAACAGCATGATCCGCTGGACCAATCTGGGCCGCAAGCGGCTGCGCATCTTCGACGTGCCGGGTCTGCCGGGCAAATACGGTCGGACACCGGCGGATATCGTGCGCTGGATCGACGGGCACAACCGTTTCTGCCGCCGGGTCTTCGCGGGCGATCCGCGCTTTCTGGAATATGACATTCTCGACCCCGAAGCCCCGGCCCGGATCGGTGCCTTTCTCGGCCTGCCGATCCGTTGGTGGGGCACCGTGAACGAGAACCCCGAAACCGGCGCAGAGACCGTCACAGAAACGGTGTCCGAGCCAGACGCGACCCCGAGTGAGGATCAGACCAGCTGATGCGTATCGTCCTTCATATCGGTCCCGAAACAACGGGTGCGGACCGCATCCAGTCGATCCTGTCGGACAAACGCGAAGGGCTGAAATCGCAGGGCGTGCTGTTTGCCCGCAGCCCAGGCAACCGCAACCACATGCGGCTGTATATGGCGGTGACAGACCCCGACCATGTGGACCCGTTCCGCTATAACCGTGGCTATGCCGCGCCCGAAGCACAGGCGGTGCTGCGCGATGCGATGATCGAAGGGCTGCGCGCCGAGATCGCCGCCACCCGCCCAGACACGCTGATCCTGTCGGCGGCACAGATGGCAAGTTCGATACACCGCCCATCCGAAGTGGCGCGGCTGCGCGACCT
The DNA here is from genome assembly GCF_059613025.1 of Ruegeria sp. BHSC223. Lineage (NCBI taxonomy): Bacteria > Pseudomonadati > Pseudomonadota > Alphaproteobacteria > Rhodobacterales > Roseobacteraceae > Ruegeria > Ruegeria sp. BHSC223. Next base: position 45,249 of record NZ_JBXWRR010000009.1, on the reverse strand, counting down.
GCTTGCACCTCTCTCCGATGACATCCAAGTGGTCGCCACGGTGAGCGACCCTGCGCGCATGTTGCTGGATCACTATGCCGCCCAGGTTACGGAAGGCCGCGCCGCGCCGTTGGAGCAAGAGCTGGAGTTGATCGGCGCGCCCGGCTGGTGGCGGGCGGCCATCGCCGCGATGCCCGACATCGACCCGATCCGGGGCATGTTCGAGGAGACGCAGGGGCCAGCCTTCTGGCTCGACCTCGTCGGGCTGGTGGCTCTGTGGGAAGAGGGGTTTGGCACCGGAGCGGTGCGGCTGTTTTCTCACGATCCTGCCGATCTGGCCAGCCCCGGCGCGACCGAGCTGGTGCGCGAGATGTTCGGCATCACGCGCGGCATCGGGCGGGCCGAGCCGACCTTGGCCACCCCCCTGCCCTCGGCCGCCGCCCTGTCGCGCCAGCGCCGGTTCAATGAATTGCTGCTGCGCTATATGGCCAATGGCGACAAGGTTGTGACACGGCAACTGTGGCGCAGCCTGCTGGACGAGTTGGCCATAGACGGCCCGCCTCCGGCGCCGGATGGGCTGGCCGCGATATCGGCCCGGTTCGAGGCCGCCAACAGCGCCCTGATGCTAGACCATCCCGGCCTGAACGAGGAGCAGTTCACCCCGCCGCCCGCCGCCGACTGGGCCGAGGCCGATCCCGAGCGCGGCTTTCGCGCCTCGCAATACCTGCTGGCGGCGCGCTGGCGGATCGACAAGCTGAGCGCCGAACAGCTGGCCACCCGTGCCGAGCAGGTCACGGGCGAGACCCCCGGGACCACAGCCGCCATCGCCCCGCAGGTTGAGGCCGAAAGCGACAACAGCCTAAGCGAGACCGCCCGCCGGCTGATGCCGCCGCTGGCGGTACAGAATTTCGAGAAGCTGCGCAAATCCTCCTATGCGCCGCATAACCGCATCGGCGCGGTGGATGAGGAGCAGCTGGCCGCTGCCTTTTCTCCCGCCAAGCCGCGCAAGCTGGCCAAGGGCAAGACCGGCAATATCATCGTCGGCTGCATGAAGAACGAGGCCCCCTATATCCTCGAATGGGTGGCCTATCACCGCGCCATCGGGGTCGACAATTTCCTGATCTACACCAACGATTGCTCTGACGGCACCAGCGAAATTCTCGACCGGTTACAAGAGCTTGGCGTACTTCAGCACCGCAACAACGACAAGTGGAAAGGCAACTCGCCCCAGCAGCACGCACTGAACCAGGCCTTGAAGGAACCGGTGCTGAAAAACAGCGACTGGATCATCCATATCGACGTCGACGAGTTCATCAATATCCGTTGCGGCAACGGCACGCTGGACGATTTCTTTGCCGCCGTACCCGAGGCCACCAATGTCGCGATGACCTGGCGTCTGTTCGGCCATAACGGCGTGACCGAACTGAAGGACGAATTCGTCATCGACCAGTTCGATGCCTGTGCGCCCAAATACTGCCCCAAGCCGCATACGGTCTGGGGCTTCAAGACCATGTTCCGCAATATCGGCGCCTATGAGAAGATCAGTTGTCATCGCCCCAACAAGCTGGACGAAGCCTTTGAAGCACAGGTGAAATGGGTCAATGGCTCGGGCCAGGACATGACCGGCGAGGCGCTGAAATCGGGCTGGCGCAACTCCAAGAAATCCATCGGCTATGACCTGCTCCAGCTCAACCATTACGCCCTGCGCAGCGCCGAGAGTTTCCTGGTCAAGCGCCAGCGCGGCCGGGCGCTGCATGTGGATCGCTCGATCGGGCTGAACTATTGGATCCGGATGGACTGGAACGACCACCGCGATGTCACGATCAAGCGCAACCTGCCCCGGATGCGCGCCGAATATGACCGGCTGATGCAGGATGACACCCTGCGCGACCTGCATGCGGCGGGGCTTGACTGGCACCGGGCCAAGGCCGCCGAACTGCATGGCATGCCCGAGTTCGAGGCCCTATACAAACAGGCGCTGGAAGTACAGCTGACCGGCACCGAACGGGTCGCCTATGCGCTGGCGCTGGATGTGGAGAGCTGAGCCATGGCAGACGGATCACAGACCCATGACGGCAAGTTCCTGACCTCGCGCGGGATGCGTTTTCCACTCGATACCGACATCCTGCCGAAACGGGTGCGCCTGTTGCTGCGCACCGACGGGTACGAGGCCAAGGAGGCGCGTGCCGCCTATCGGATGATGAAAGAGGGCGACGTGGTGATGGAGTTGGGCGCCGGTATCGGCTTCATGTCGACCCTGATCGCCACCAAGACCCGCGCCGCCGAGGTGCACTGTTTCGAGGCCAATCCGCGCCTGATCCCCTATATCGAAGCGGTGCATGCCGCCAATGGCGTCACCAACGCCCATATCCACCACGCGCTGCTGGGGGACAAACCCGGGCGGCGCACATTTTATCAGCGCACCTCGATCCTGGACAGCTCGCTTGCGCCGCTGCCCGCTGATGACGACACGGTGGAAAAGGTGCAGGTGCCCGTGCGCGGCGCTGCCAAGGCGTTGGCCGATATCCGGCCCAGCGTGCTGGTCTGCGATATCGAGGGGGCCGAGGTGGACCTGCTGCCGCAGCTTGACCTGTCCGGTCTACGCGCAGTGCTGATCGAACTGCATCCGCAATGGGTGGGCAAAGAGGGCGTCGCCCGCGTATTCGAGGCAATGCGCCGCGCCGGTCTGGTCTTCTTCCCGCGCTGGTCACAGGGTAAGGTCGCGGTGTTTCGCAGCGATTGGTGAGGGCGCATGCGCAGTCTGGCGGTTCTGACGGTTCGCAACGAAGCAGCGTTTCTGCTCGAATGGCTGGCCCATCACCAGGCGGTGGGGTTCACGGATTTCCTAGTCTTTTCAAATGACTGCCAGGACGGCACCGACCAGATGCTGGATCGGCTGGCCGAGATGGGCGTGCTGGTTCATCTGCGCAATGATGGCCCCTATGACAAGGGGGGCATCCAGTTCACGGCACTCAAGGCGGCCTCGAAACACCGGCTGGTGAAACAGGCCGACTGGATCCTGCCGCTGGACGTGGATGAATTCGTCAACATCCATGTGGGCGACGGCAGCCTGTCGGCCCTGTTCGAGGCGCTGCCGCGCGCCACTGCGATCACGCTGACCTGGCGGCTGTTCGGCAATTCCGACACACCGCGTTACGTGGATGCGCCGGTGACCGGGCAATTCACCCGCTGCGCCCCCGAGATCATGTTCTGGCCCTGGCGTGCCTCGATGTTCAAGACGCTCTACCGCAACGACGGCACCTATCGCAAACTGGGGGTGCACCGCCCGCGCAACCCGGTGCCCGAGCGGCTGGAAAGCTCGCACTGGTATGACGGGCATGGCCGTGCACTGGACGATATGTTCCGCGAGAACCGGATATTCTCCAGCTATGGCCGCCCCAATTACGGGCTGGCGCAACTCAACCACTATCCGCTGGGCGCGATGGAAAGCTACGTGCTCAAGGCCGATCGCGGCCGCGCGGTGCATTCCGAGCACATGCTGGATGTCGATTACTGGGTCGAGCGCAATTTCAACACCGATAGCGACGACTCGATCCTGCGATATGACGAACGCAGCACTGCGTTGCGCCAGGCCCTGCTGGCCGATGCGAAACTGGCGCGGCTGCACAAGCGCGCGGTGGAATGGCGTCAGAAACGCTTTACCGACCTGATGAAGCAGGAACCCTATCGGGCGCTGTTCGCGCGGCTCCTCATGACGCCGCCTTCGCGCCTGATCAGCGCCGCCTCGGCCCGCACGCTGGTGGGGTTCGCCAATCTGGGCCGCCTGGAATCCGCCGGAGAAGGTCCGGAAAACGACCCGAAACCGGCCTGAGATTTGCCCAATTTAGCCTCAATTCCCGTCTAGATCCTGACTTCGAAACCAGCCCGCCACGAGGCCGGAGTATCGAGGACCAGTTATGCAGGACGCAAAGACGAGCATCGACGAATCCATCGCCGGATTCCGTCGTGAGGTGTGGAAGCAAAAGCTTCTGGAACAGGCCGAGGCCGACGGCATGGCCCAGGAACTGGGCCCGCGCCACTTTGCAACCTTCATCGACCGTGAACCGACGCTGCTCGTGACCTTTGAAACCGCCGAGGGCATTCGCTCGATTTCGGAAACCCATCAGCCCTTTGGCTTCGAACTGGTCAAGTCCAAGGGCTGGTCGCATCTGTGCATCATCTCCGACGGCGATACCTGGTTTCGCGACCCCAAGGTCTATGGCTTCTTCGACCGTCTGATTGATGACGGCTTCTTCGAGGATTTCGAACGCGTGGTCTTTTACGGTGCCGGGCCTTGCGGATATGCGGCGGCGGCGTTTTCCGTGGCCGCCCCCGGCGCCACCGTGGTGGCAGTGCAGCCGCAGGCAACGCTGGATGCGCGCATGACCGAATGGGACGACCGGTTTACCGAGATGCGCCGGGTCTCGTTCACCGACCGCTATGGCTATGCACCCGACATGCTGGATGCGGCGGAACATGCCTTCATCCTTTACGATCCGGTCGAATCGCTCGACGCGATGCACGCGACACTGTTTGCCCGCGACAATGTCACCCGCCTACGCATGCGCTATATGGGGGCCGAGTTGCAGGCGCGCTTGTTGGATATGAACCTGCTCTATCGAATCCTGCTGATGGCCGGCACCGGCAAGCTGAATGCCAAAAGCTTCTTTCAGGTCTATCGCGCCCGCCGCTCCTATCCGCGCTATCTCAAGGGGCTGGTGGCCGTTCTTGACCGGCAGAACCGGCCCTATCTGAACATGGTACTTTGCCGAAACGTGATCGCCCGGATGCCCGCGCGCCGGTTTCGGCGGCGGCTGGAAGAGCTGGAAGAGGACGCGCGCGCAGGGAAGTTCGCGCCGCCCCCCGGTCAGGCCTGAGTCCGCAACAGCCGCTTGCGCACATGATGACGCCAGGCATGGGTGACCCGAAGCCAGAACAAGAGCAGCGGTGTCAGCCAACCCGCCTCGACCTCGATCCGGTCGACCAGTCGCGCGCCCGCGCCGGCTGGCAGAACCTGTAAAGCGTGCACCAGACACCGCAGACCATGGCCCGTTTCCTCGGATATCATGCGTCGGGTGGTGGCGTCGAACAGGGTGACCTCCATCCGATAGGGCTGTGACGGAAAAAGACCCAGCAGCGACAGGTCAACATCGATTACCTGCCCCTGATGCACTGGCCCCGAGGGCAGATGATCCAGCCGCATCCAGGGATGAATTACCGCATCCAGCGTGTCCAGATCAGTGACGAGGCGAAACAGCCGATCGGGATCGGCGTCGTAAATATGATCGAGTGTCAGAGTCCGGCGCATATTGTCCCCCAGAGCCTCAAGACTGCCGCGCGACCGCGCACCTGAGAACCGCGCAAATTGCCTCGCCCCCTTTCCCGAATGCCGCACCTGTGCTAGCGGGGCGGCATGACCCAAAGCCTTACGATCCGCCGCCCCGACGACTGGCACCTGCATCTGCGCGACGGCGCCATGCTGGCCGCCGTCCTGCCTGAAACCGCGCGCCATTTCGCCCGCGCCATCGTCATGCCGAACCTGGTGCCGCCGGTGGTGACCGGGGCGCAGGCGGCCGCCTATCGCGAACGGATCCTGGCGGCGCTGCCCGAGGGCATGACGTTCGAACCGCTGATGACGCTCTATCTGACCGAAGACACGGATCCCGACGATCTGGCGACGGCCCATGCAAGCGGGCTGATCACCTCGGTCAAGCTCTACCCGGCGGGCGCCACCACCAATTCCGCGAGCGGCGTGAAGGACTTTGACAAGGTGCGCCCGGTACTCGAACGCATGGCCGAAATCGGCTGTCCGCTCTGCGTGCATGGCGAGGTCACGGATCGCGAGATCGACATCTTCGACCGCGAGGCGGTGTTCATCGACCGGGTGCTGGACCCGATCCGCCGCACGACGCCGGGGCTGCGCGTGATCATGGAGCACATCACCACAAAGGACGGTGCCGATTACGTGGCGGCCAACCCCGAGGGCCTGGGGGCGACGATCACCGTCCAGCACCTGATGTTCGACCGCAACGACATGCTGGTGGGCGGTATGCGCCCGCACTACTATTGCCTGCCGATCCTCAAGCGCCGCCAGCACCGCGAGGCGCTGGTCGCTGCCGCCACCTCGGGCGATGCGCGCTATTTCCTCGGCACCGACAGCGCACCTCATCCCACCCATGCCAAGGAGGCAGAATGCTGTGCCGCAGGCTGCTTCACTGCGCCCATAGCACTCTCCTGCCTTGCCCATGTATTCGAACAGGCGGGAGCATTGGACAAGCTGGAAGGCTTTACCTCGCTGAACGGTCCCGCCTTTTATGGCCTGCCTATCAATGCCGACACGATCACACTCAGCAAGCTTGACCCGCTCGACATCCCCAAGACCCTGCCCGTCGCGGACCACACCGTCACCGTCTTCGATCCCGGCTTCCCGCTGCATTGGAGGGTGACCGGGTAACAAATTCTTCAACGAAGAATTTGCCCCAGAATTTTCCACAAAATTCTGGTCCCGCCCATGAAAAACGGAACCTGACCATGATCCCTGCTGCCTACCCGACCCGCGAAGAAATCGCCCTTCTGACTGCCCGCATGCTGCTGGAAATCGGCGCGGTGAATTTCAACACCGAAGAACCTTATATCCTGGCCTCGGGCCTGCCCTCGCCCAGCTATATCGACTGCCGCAAGCTGATCTCGTTTCCGCGTATCCGCTCTACCCTGATGGATTTCCTGACTGTCACCGTGATGCGGAACGCAGGGTTTGAGGCCTTCGACAATATCGCTGGCGGCGAGACGGCGGGCATCCCCTTTGCCGCGCTGGTGGCCGAGCGGATGGCGCTGCCGATGACCTATGTGAGGAAGAAACCGAAAGGTTATGGCCGCAACGCCCGCATCGAGGGCGCCATGAGCGAGGGCCAGCGGGTTCTGCTGGTCGAGGATCTGACCACCGATGGCGGCTCCAAGCTCTCGTTCGTCGATGCGATCCGCGAGACGGGCGCGAGCTGCGGCCATACGGCGGTGATCTTTTACTACGACATCTTCCCCGAGACGGAAAAGACGCTGGGCGATCACGGGGTTGCGCTGCATTACCTTTGCACATGGTGGGATGTGCTGGCCGAGGCCCGCGCACAAGGGGCCTTTGACGAGGTCACGCTGAGCGGGGTCGAGGCCTTTCTCAAGGATCCGCGCGCCTGGCAGGCCGCCAACAAACGCTGACACCCGACGCGACGGCACCCGGGCGTCTCTTGGCTGAAAGGCGCCGCCGCTCCACCAGATATTGACGTACCCCCCGCCGCTCCTTCAAGATACGGGGGGTGCGGAGATATGCACAGCATATCCCCAGAAAACATACAACTTGGCCGACTCGCGACGCTCGGCTATGACCTCTGACCCAAGAGGCGGTAGAGCAGACATGAACGAGATCACCACAATCGGACAGGCAACTGCCGAAGTCCAAAACCCGGACACCATGCCGCATTCGGTCGAGGCCGAACAGCAGCTCTTGGGCGCGATCCTGACCAATAACGACCTTTATGACCGGGTCGCCCAAATCATCGGACCCGAACATTTCTATGACCCGGTGCATGCCCGTATCTGGGAGGTGGCCGCCGCCCGCATCGCCAAGAACGCGCTGGCTTCGCCGGTGACGCTGAAATCCTTCATGGCCGAGGATGCGGGGCTGGCGGAACTGGGCGGGGCCGCCTATCTGGTCAATCTCGCCGGTGCCTCGATCAGCGCCTTTGCCGTGCGCGACTATGCGCAGATGATCTATGATCTGGCGATCCGGCGCGAGTTGATCCGGCTGGGCCGCGACATCTCGGACAAGGCGGCGCGCGTCGATGTGGCCAGCGAGCCCAAGGAGCAGATCGTCGAGGCCGAACAGAAGCTCTACAAGCTGTCCGAACAGGGCCAGACCGACAGCGGATTCAAGAGCTTTCTCAAGGCTGTAACCGAGGCAGTCAATGTCACCAACCAGGCCTATCAGCGCGGCGGCGGCATGGCTGGCATCTCGACCGGGCTGGTCGATCTGGACAAGCAGCTGGGCGGGTTGCACCCATCCGACCTGATCATCCTGGCCGGGCGTCCGTCGATGGGGAAAACCTCGCTGGCGACCAACATCGCGTTCAACGTGGCCAAGGCCTATAAGCGTGGCCAGCGCCATGACGGCACCGAGGGCGCGGTGGATGGCGGCGTGGTGGGCTTCTTCAGCCTGGAAATGAGCGCCGAGCAGCTGGCGGGCCGGGTTCTGGCCGAGGCTTCGGAAATCTCCAGCCACAAGATCCGCCAGGGCGACATGACCGAGGACGAGTTCCGACGCTTCGTCAACGCCGCCAAGGATCTGGAGGCCTGCCCGCTGTTCATCGACGACACGCCCGCCCTGCCGATCAGCCAGCTGGCCGCACGCGCGCGGCGGCTGAAGCGGACACATGGGCTGGACCTGTTGGTGATCGACTATCTCCAGCTGTGCCGGGGGATGGCTGACAACCGGGTGAACGAGATCGCCGAGATCTCGATGGGGATGAAGGCCATCGCCAAGGAGCTGAACATTCCGGTCATCGCGCTGTCCCAGCTGTCCCGTCAGGTAGAGAACCGCGACGACAAGCGGCCACAGCTCAGCGACCTGCGGGAATCGGGCTCGATCGAGCAGGATGCCGACGTGGTGATGTTCGTGTTCCGCGAGGAATATTACAAGGAACGCGAAAAGCCGGGCGATCACGAGCTGGACCGGATGGAAGAGTGGAAAACCGCGATGGAACGGTTGCACGGCAAGGCGGAGGTGATCGTGGGCAAACAGCGTCACGGCCCCATCGGCACGGTCGAACTGAGCTTCGAGGCGCAGTTCACCCGATTTGGAAATCTCGTGAAGCCCTGGCAACAGGGCGGCGAAATCGCGGAATACTGAGGGCGCGTCCACGGGTATCGCCCCCCCGTGCCGCGTCACCAGCAAATGCCTGGAGAATAGACGCAAAACCAAGGGCTTGTGGCGCACCAGCCAAACATCTTTCCCGGCCCGATCCATGGTGTGCGCCGCGAGAGAGACGGCAAGTCGACAAATCGAAACGGACAGAACCTGCGACCCAGCTGTTTCCCGGTCCCGCAACGCGAGAAGGACATGACCGAATTCACCGAGATTCCCGTCATCCATCTGGGTGATCGTCCCGACACAGAGAGCGCCGCGGATTTCCTTGCGGCTTATGGCACCACAGGTTTCGGGTATGTCACCGGTCACGGCATCGACCCCGCCCTGACCGAAGCGCTGTTCGAGGCCGCGCGCCGGTTTCATGCCTTGCCGCTTGAGCAGAAGATGGCCATCGCGGTCGACCGCAGCCATCGCGGCTATATCCCGATCAACAGTTCGACCGACGTGAACTCGACCCTTGCCACCGTGACCAAGCCGAACCAGTCGGCCAGTTTCATGATGATGCGAGAGGACCCGGTGGCGATCCCGGAGGAGTATCTGTCGGGGCCGAACCGCTGGCCGGACCTGGACGGGTTCCGCGATGTCCTGGAACGCTACAGCGCAGCGATGAGCGCGCTTGGTCGCCGTTTGACGACCATCGCGCTCGCGGCTGCTGGTGTCACTGACCTGTCCATTCTGTCGGCCTTTGACCGCCCGACCGTCTGGCTGCGCCTGCTGCATTACCCACCGCAGCCCCCGGCCAGCCCGGACGATCTCTACGGCTCTGCTCCTCATACCGATTTCGGCTGCCTCACCCTGCTGGCGCAGGACAGTGTCGGCGGGCTTCAGGTGCGCACCCCGGCGGGCCAGTGGGTCGACGTGCCCCATCGCCCCGGCGCGCTGGTGGTCAATGTGGGTGACATGCTGCTCCGGATGTCGAACGGACGGCTCAAATCGACCCCGCACCGGGTGATCAACCGTTCGGGACACGAACGGTTCAGTTGCGCGTTCTTCTACGATCCGCATGTGAATACGGTGATTGAACCGCTTCCGGGAACCGGCGCGCCGAAATTTCCGCCGCTGGTTTTTGGCGATTTCCTCAGATCCGAGCTTGAAGCCGCCTATGACGCCCACAAACCCGCGTGCGCAACCGCCAATTCCCCTTGACCCCCGCGTCCCCCATGGCATGAACGGGGCATGAGTACCGCACATCTGACCATCGACCTCGACGCGCTTGCCGACAACTGGCGGGCGCTGGATGCCCGCACCGCCACCGAGACCGCTGCCGTGGTCAAGGCCGATGGCTATGGCCTTGGGTCTGGCCGTGTCGCCGCCCGCCTGGCCCGTGCCGGGGCCCGCAAGTTCTTTGTCGCCGCCGCCGAGGAAGGCGCCGCGGTGCGCAAGGCGGTCGGTCCCGAACCGATGATCGGTGTCTTCTCGGGCCATATGGAGGGCGACGCGGGCATCCTGCGCGCCAACCGGCTGACCCCGATGATCAACTCGGTCGATCAGATGCTCCGCCATGTGGAGCAGTTGCCGGGCCACCGCTTTGGCATCCAGCTTGACACCGGAATGAACCGGCTGGGGCTGGAACCCGAAGACTGGGCTCAGCTGCGCGAGATCGCGCTGCGCCAGAACCCGGTTCTGATCATGTCGCACCTGGCCTGCGCCGATGAACCAGACCATGATATGAACCGCAAACAATTGCGCGTTTTCAAAGAGATGACGGACGGAATTAAAGTTCCGCGCTCACTGGCGGCCACGGGTGGTATCCTGCTGGGGCCGGATTATCACTTTGACCTCTGCCGCCCCGGCGTCGGCCTCTATGGGGGCGAACCGTTCGACGAGGCCAAGGCGGTCGTAACCCTCGACCTGCCGGTGATCCAGGTGCGCGACGTGGCTCAGGGCGAAACGGTGGGCTATGGCAACAGCTGGACCGCCCCGCGCGCCAGCCGTATCGCCACGGTGGCGGCGGGCTATGCGGACGGGCTGCACCGCGCGATGGGGCGTGGCATCTCGCTCTATGCTGGCAAGGTCGCCTGCCCGGTGGTGGGCCGGATCTCGATGGATCTGATCACTGTCGATGTCAGCGCACTGGACCACGAACCCGCCAGCCTGCAACTGCTCAACCGGCTTCAGACCGTTGATGATCTGGCCGAGGCCGCCGGCACCATCGGCTATGAAATCCTGACTTCGATGGGCCGACGCTATCGCCGCAGCTATGTCAGCCGCTCGGCCAGCGCCGAGCGCGCCGTCGAATCGATCCGTGACAAGTTGCAGCGCCGCCCCGACCTGTTGCCGCAGAGCATCGCGGAATGAGCCCGCTTGCACTCCTGGCTCGGCTGGGCCGGCTGGTCCTGTCTGTTCTGGCCAGCTTTGGCCGGGTAACGCTGTTTGCGCTCGACGCGGTCAGTCATATCCTGCGCCCGCCTTACTACCCGCGTGAACTGGCGGTTGCGCTGCTGAATATCGGCTGGCTGTCGCTGCCGGTGGTTGGCCTGACTGCCATCTTTACCGGCGGCGCGCTGGCCTTGCAGATCTATGCCGGTGGCGCCCGGTTCAACGCCGAGGCCGTGGTGCCGCAGATCGTCGCCATCGGCATGGTACGCGAATTGGGTCCGGTGCTGGTGGGGCTGATGATCGCCGCCCGCGTCACCTCCTCGATCGCGGCCGAGATCGCCACGATGAAGGTGACCGAGCAGATCGACGCGCTGGTGACACTCTCGACCCATCCGATGAAATACCTGACCGCGCCGCGGGTGCTGGCGGCGCTGATCACGGTCCCGCTGCTGGTGGGTATCGGCGATATCATCGGCATCATGGGCGGCTATACGGTGGCGGTGCAGAACCTCGGCTTCAACGCCGCCGCCTATCTGCAAAACACCGTCGATTTCCTGGAAACCCGCGACGTGGTCTCGTCGCTGGTCAAGGGGGCGGTGTTCGGCGTCATCGCGGCGGTCATGGGCTGCTATTACGGCATGAACTCCGGCCGCGGCGCCCAGGGCGTGGGTCGCGCCACCAAGGGCTCGGTCGAGGCGGCCGCCGTGCTGATCCTGGCGGCCAACTTTGTTCTCACGGGGGTGTTCTTCTCGATATGATCCGGATGGAGAATGTCCACAAGGCCTTTGGCCCCAATCGCGTGTTGCAGGGGATGAACCTGCATGTACCGCGCGGCACCTCGATGGTGATCATCGGCGGCTCGGGCACCGGCAAGTCGGTGGCGCTGAAATGCGTGCTGGGGCTGATCAAGCCCGACAGCGGCAAGATCTATGTCGATGGCAAGGATGCCGCCGATACCAGCGACCGCGATGCGTTCCTGGCCCGGTTCGGGATGCTGTTCCAGGGCGGCGCGCTGTTCGACTCGCTGCCGGTCTGGCAGAACGTCGCCTTTCGCCTGCTACGCGGCTCGCTGAAGCGTCCCCAGGCCGAAGCCCGCGAAATCGCCATCGAGAAACTGCGCCGTGTCGGGCTGAAACCCGACGTGGCCGACCGCTTTCCGGCGGAACTCTCCGGCGGCATGCAGAAACGTGTGGGCCTTGCGCGCGCCATCGCCGCCGAGCCCGAGATCATCTTCTTTGACGAGCCCACCACGGGCCTCGACCCGATCATGGCCGGCGTGATCAACGAGCTGATCCGAGAGATCGTGACCGAGATGGGCGCCACCGCGATGACCATCACCCATGACATGACCAGCGTGCGCGCGATTGCCGACAACGTGGCGATGCTGCATGGCGGCGTGATCCAATGGACCGGCCCGGTGGCGCAGATGGACGACAGCGGCGACCCCTATCTGGATCAGTTCATCCATGGCCGGGCCGAAGGCCCGATCGAGGCAGTGCGCTGAGCCGAGCGCCCCGCGGCAAGTGTTTCGGTGCGCGCTGCTAGGCTCCGGGCATCCCGGTACATCCCTCCTCGACCCATTCCTGCGCCTTGATCCGTATCTCATCGGGCAGCATCTCTGCCCGCCGGGTGTCGAGGTTGAGCAGCACGCATTTGAAAACGCTCTGAAAGGCCTCCTTGCCATCCCCCGCCCGAAACAAACGGTGGCGAAAGGTCACCGACTTGCCACCGCATTCGACCACGCTGGTCCGCATGTAGATCGCGTCACCAGCCGCCAGTTCAGACAAAAAGCTGCTGTCCGCATGCACCACCGCAAAGGACAGACGCCGCCCGCTTCGCATGTCCTCGGCGGTCATGCCCATTTCTGATTGCACCGCGAACACGGCATCGGAACAGGCCGCGAAATAGCGCGACACATTCATGTGACCCAGAAAATCGCAATCCGACGGGTCGACAACAGACCGGAACGAAACAAAATCTGACATGACCACCTCCCCTTTTCCCCGTTCATGATAGCAGGTTTCACACCGCTCAAGGCTTGTGGCCATGTGGATGGCTGATTAGGTCGGTCGTCGCAAACAACGAGACATTCCGATGACCCTCCGCCTCGCCACCCTCTCGCTGCTGATCCTCTATCCCATCGCCTGGTTCGCGCCGCTGATGCGCGCAGGGCTGCTGCCGATCTTCGGCCTCAGCGAAATCAGCGTGATCACCGGGCTGCAAAGCCTCTGGGCCTCGGACGTGGCGCTGGCGCTGATCGTCACCGCATTCGCGCTCTTCGCCCCGTATATCAAGACCATCGGCACCGCCCTGATCCAGTGGGAACTGCTCGATCCCCGGGCACAGCCCGCGCTGCACGTGCTGGGCAAGCTCGCCATGGCCGATATCTTCCTGATCGCGCTCTACATCACCCTGGCCAAGGGCATCTCCTATGCCACCATCGAGGTCGCCTGGGGCCTCTATCTCTTCACCGGCTGCATCCTCGCGTCCATCACGCTGGGCCTGCTGACCGAACGCCGGCAAAAACAAACACCATAACCCCTTCCTCTTGCCCCAAATATCCCGGAGCGCGAGGCAGAGCCTCGCAAGAAACCGCCTCGACAGCGGCGCCCGGCCCAACGCCCGCGGGCGTCCCGCCAGGGGCGCCCGACGGGGGGCGGGAGCGCTCCGCTCTTGAGGTGTCGCCAAAGACAGGGCACTAAGCGCGTATGGCAAAACCCTCTTTCTCCTGCTCCGCCTGCGGAGCGTCCTTCACCAAATGGTCGGGCCGCTGCGAAGGCTGCGGCGAATGGAACACCATCTCCCAGGATGCGGGCCTGTCGGTGGGTCCGGCCAAGACATCGCTCGGCACCAGGCGAGGCCGGGCCGTCGCCCTCACCGATCTCGCCTCGGAAGAGACCCCGCCGCCCCGCGCGCTGTCGGGGATAGACGAGCTGGACCGGGTGCTGGGCGGCGGTCTGGTGCCCGCCTCGGCGATTCTGGTGGGCGGCGATCCGGGTATCGGCAAATCCACGCTTTTATTGCAGGCGGTAGCCGCTTTTGCCCGCAAGGGTCTGAAAACCCTCTATGTCTCGGGCGAAGAGGCCAGCGCGCAGGTGCGCATGCGCGCCCGTCGGCTGGGGTTGGCGGATGCGCCGGTGCAACTGGCCGCCGAGACCAACCTGCGCGACATCCTCACCACGCTCGAGGCCGAGAAACCCGGACTGGTGATCATCGATTCGATCCAGACCATGTGGGCCGACAATGTAGACAGCGCGCCGGGCAGCGTCAGCCAGGTGCGCGCCTCGGCGCATGAGCTGACAACCTTTGCCAAGCGCACCGGCATTTCGGTGATCATGGTGGGCCATGTCACCAAGGAGGGCCAGATCGCCGGCCCCCGCGTGGTCGAACACATGGTCGACACCGTGCTCTATTTCGAGGGCGAGCGCGGCCATCAGTTCCGCATCCTGCGCAGCGTCAAAAACCGGTTCGGCGCGGCGGACGAGATCGGCGTGTTCGAGATGACCGGCGCGGGGCTCTCTGAGGTCACCAACCCCTCGGCCCTGTTCCTCAGCGAGCGCGGCGCCCCCAGCCCCGGCTCGGTGGTCTTTGCCGGGATCGAGGGCACCCGCCCCGTGCTGGTCGAGTTGCAGGCCCTTGTCGCACCCTCACCCCACAGCCAGCCGCGCCGCACCGTGGTGGGCTGGGATGGCGGGCGGCTGGCGATGATCCTCGCCGTGCTCGAGGCGCGTTGCGGCATCCCCTTTGCCGGGCTCGATGTCTATCTGAACGTGGCGGGCGGGCTGAAAATCTCGGAGCCCGCTGCCGATCTGGCGGTTGCCGCCGCGCTTCTCAGCGCGCGCGAGGACCGCGCGCTGCCCGCCGATACGGTGATTTTCGGCGAAATTTCCCTCTCGGGCGCGCTTCGACCCGCAAGCCAGACGGAAAACAGGTTGAAAGAAGCGCAAAAACTTGGTTTCACCTCAGCCATCGCTCCGGCGGGCGGCAAGACCGGCACCCTTGAGGGGCTGGCGATGACCCGACCCACCGATCTGGTCGGCTTTGTCGGCGAGTTCTTCGGAGCCGGATAACACCGCCCCCAAAGGGCAGCAAGGAACGGACAGGCGAGGGCCATGGAAGGTTTCACCATCATCGACGGGGTCGTTGCCCTGATCATCGTGCTTTCGGCGCTGTTGGCCTATGCGCGCGGCTTCGTACGCGAGGCCATGGCCATCGCCGGCTGGATCGCGGCTGCGGTACTTGCCTTTCTGTTTGCGCCCAAGGCGATGCCGCTTATCCGCGAATTGCCGGTGGTGGGCGAGTTTCTGACCGACAGTTGCGAATTGTCGGTGATCGCCGCCTTCGCCGCCGTGTTTGCACTGGCGCTGGTGGTGGTCAGCTTCTTCACGCCGCTGTTCTCTTCGCTGGTACAGCGTTCCGCTTTGGGCGGGCTGGACCAGGGGTTGGGCTTCATCTTTGGCGTGGCGCGCGGTGTGCTGCTGGTGGCGATTGCCTTCTTTGTCTACGACACGGTCATGACCGGGCAGAATTTCACCATCGTCGATGAAAGCCGCTCGGCCCAGGTCTTTGCCCGCATGACCGGCAAGATCGAGCAGCAGAACCCCGAGGCCGCGCTGGGCTGGGTCACCCAGCAATACGAGGGACTGGTCGGCACCTGCGCCCAGTAACCGCGCGGCCGCCACGAATCGCATTCGAAAGCCCGCCCGGCCCCGCCGCGCGGGCTTTCTCTTGGTTAACAGGACCTTACCCCACGTTCTCGGGCTTGGGGGAATCCCGCAGCTGAGGCATGACTGTTCCGGTGCTGGCAACGGTTCTCGGATTTGGCCTTAATCGTGTCGAAAATTCGGCGGAATTCGGACCCCATTCTGGCGGCAGTCCAGAACAGACGTCAGCGACAGGAGGACCCCCGATGCTGCTCTCTCATGATACTGCCTTTGCCCGCTTTGCCGCCGTAACCCCTGCCCTGACGCCCGCGGTTCCCGGCCTGCCTGCCGGAACCCTGCTGGAAACCGAAACCGGCTGGTCCGCAATCGAGGACATTCGCGCCGGTGACCGGGTGGCCACCATCGACGGCGGGTTCTGCAAGGTCACCGCTGCCCATGCGGTGACTGCCGCGCCCGTGCCGCTCTGGTGTATTCCCGGCGGCACGCTGGGCACCTGCTCGGACCTGCTGTTGCCCGAGGGGCATTTCCTGGCCCTGAACGGTCCCGACTGCCGCCGCCTGTTCGGCCTGCCCACCGTGCTGGCCCCGGTGGCTGCGCTGGCCGGGTTCGCGGGCATTCACAAGCGACCCGCCGCGCCGCTGCCCGCCCATGCCCTGCGCTTTGCCGAGGAAGAGGTTGTCTGGGCCCAGACCGGGGCCCGCATCCTGATGCCCGGCGAGACCCCCGCCCGCCATTTCCATCGCCTCGACTATGGTCAGACCCGCGCCCTGCTGATGCTGCGCAGCGGTGGCAATCTGGCTCCCGACCTGGCGGCGTGATCAGAAAGGGCAAGCACCCGTTTTGCCGCGGCCTGTCACGAAAGAATTTATGATCCTTTCGTGACAGCCGGGGCCAGAGGCAGTATGTGGGGCGTGACCTGAAACGGAATCGGAGCTGCCCCCGTGCAAAGCCCGCAGATGCCCGCCCCGCGCTTTCCCATTGCCCACCCCTTTGACGACGACAAGCTGCGCGAGGAATGCGGAATATTCGGGGTGATCGGCGTTCAGGACGCCGCCAGTTTCGTGGCGCTCGGCCTGCATGCGCTGCAACACCGGGGGCAAGAGGCGGGCGGTATCGTCACCCATGACCCGGAACAGGGGTTCAACTCGGCCCGCCGCTTTGGCTATGTCCGCGACAACTTCACCTCGCAATCGGTGATGGAGACCCTGCCCGGCCCGCTCGGCATCGGCCATGTGCGCTACTCCACCGCCGGCTCCAAAGGTCAGACCCAGATCCGCGACGTGCAGCCCTTTTTCGGCGAGTTTGCCATGGGCGGCGCGGCGATTGCCCATAACGGCAACATCACCAATGCCAATGCGCTGCGGCGCGAGCTAATCGAGCGTGGCTCGATCTTTCAGTCCTCGTCGGACAGCGAATGCATCATCCACCTGATGGCCCGCTCGTTGCAGCGCAATATCCCCGAGCGGATGGAGGATGCGCTGCGCCGGGTCGAGGGCGCGTTTTCGGTGGTGGCGATGACCCGGACCAAGCTCATCGGCGTCCGTGACCCGCTGGGCGTGCGGCCGCTGGTGCTGGGCCGGATCGGCGACGGCTGGTGTCTCAGTTCCGAGACCTGCGCGCTGGACATCATCGGTGCCGAGTTCATCCGCGAGATCGAACCGGGCGAGATGGTGGTGATCACCGACGGCGGCGTCGAAAGCCATTTCCCCTTCCGCCCGCAGCCGTCCAAGTTCTGCATCTTCGAACATGTCTATTTCTCGCGCCCCGATTCGATCCTGGGCGGGCGCAGCGTTTATGAGACGCGCGAGGCGATCGGCCGCGAACTGGCCAAGGAAAGCCCGGTCGAAGCCGATCTGGTCTGCCCGGTGCCCGACAGCGGCACCCCGGCGGCGATCGGCTTTTCGCTGGAAAGCGGCATTCCCTATGCGATGGGGATCATCCGCAACCAGTATATGGGCCGCACCTTCATCGAGCCCACCGAGCAGATCCGCAACATGGGCGTGCGGCTGAAGCTGAACGTGAACCGCGCTCTGATCCGCGGCAAGCGGGTGATCCTGGTCGACGATTCGGTGGTGCGCGGCACCACCAGCCGCAAGATCAAGGACATGATCCTGGATGCCGGTGCCAAGGAGGTGCATTTCCGCATCGCCAGCCCGCCCACCGCCTGGCCCTGTTTCTATGGCGTCGACACGCCCGAGCGCGAGAAACTGCTGGCCGCCACCATGACCGAGGACGAGATGCGCACCCATCTGGGGGTGGACAGCCTGAAATTCATTTCGCTCAACGGGCTTTATCGCGCCGTGGGCGAGACAAATGGCCGTGACAGCGCCTGTCCGCAATATTGCGACGCCTGTTTCTCGGGCGAATACCCGGTGCGGCCCTCGGACATGATCGAAAAGGGCTTTTCGCTGAAAGCCGCCGAATAGGCCGGGCGCAACGCCCCAAGAAAATTCGCCGAATTTTCTTGGCCACCGCACCGGCGGGATACTGCCGGGACATGGATTGGCGGCTTTCGCCCAAGGCGCTCTCCTGATAGAGCGCGCTGTCGAACAAACGGGCAGAACAGATCATGGCAAATGGAATCGTCGAAGAGGCCGCCACCCAGGCGGCGAAAATCCGTGCGAACACCCTGACCGTGCTGGGCGTGTTCGGCCCCTCGGGTGATCTGCGCGCTCTGGTGCGGCTGCCGGGTGGCAAGGTCGAGGAAGTCTCTCCCGGTGACCGCACACGCGCGGGTGAGGTGCTTGGCATCGACGCCGAGGGTGTGGTGTTGCGGCATGGCGGCCGGACCCGGCGGGTCGATATCGCCGGAGGCTGATCCCCCCTTGACGCGACCGCCTGCCACCGTCAAACCGCAGCCATGACACAAGAGACCAAACTGGCCCTGATCACCGGTGCCTCGCGCGGCCTGGGCGCGGCCTTGGCCGAAGCGCTGGCGCCCACCCATCACATCATCGCCGTCGCCCGTACGTCGGGCGCGCTGGAGGAACTCGATGACCGGATCAAGGCGCGCGGTGGCAGCGCCACGCTGGCGCCGATGGACATCACCGATCCGGCCGCCATGGCAACGCTCTGCCGTGGCATCCACGACCGTTGGGGGCGGCTCGACCTGTGGCTGCACACCGCGATTCACGCAGCGCCCCTGAGCCCGGCAGTCTTCGTCGACCCCAAGGACTGGACCAAATCCATTGCGGTGAACGCCACCGCGACCTCGGTCCTGATCCCCTATGTGGCACCGCTGCTGGGCGAGGCCGGACAGGTGGTGTTCTTTGACGACCCCAAGGCCGGTGCCAAGTTCTATGGCGCTTATGGGGCCAGCAAGGCGGCGCAGATGTCGCTGGCCCGAAGCTGGGCGGCAGAGACCGAACGCACTGGTCCGCGCGTCACCATCGTGGAACCGGCGCCGATGGCGACCGCGCTGCGCGCCCGATTCCATCCGGGCGAGGACCGCGCGGCGCTGACCCCGTGTGCGGACGAGGCAACGCGGATCGTGGCGTTGCTCTGAGCCGCGCGGACGGGTCCGCCTCCGGCGGGAGTATTTGCGGCGGAATGAAAGGGATCAGCGCAGCGCGATGCCCTGACGGCCCGCCAGATCGGTGAAGAACTGCCACGCCACCCGGCCCGAGCGGGCGCCGCGGGTCGCCTGCCATTCGATCGCCTCGGCGCGCAGGGTATCGGGGGCGACCTTTACCCCATAGGCGGCGCAGTATCGGTCGATCATCGCCAGGTATTCATCCTGATCGCAGGGATGGAACCCCAGCCAGAGACCGAAGCGATCGCTGAGCGAGACCTTTTCCTCGACCGCCTCGGAGGGATTGATGGCGTTGGAACGCTCGTTCTCGATCATGTCGCGCGGCATCAGGTGGCGCCGGTTCGAGGTGGCATAGAAGACCACGTTTTCAGGTCGCCCCTCGATGCCGCCATCCAGCACCGCCTTGAGCGATTTGTAATGCTGGTCATCATGGCTGAAGCTGAGATCGTCGCAGAACAGGATGAAGCGCTGCGGCGCTACACGCAGGTGGTTGAGCAGGCGCGCAACCGAGGGCAGGTCCTCGCGCTGCAGTTCCACCAGTTTCAGTTCCTGAAACTCAGCCTGAAGTGCGCCATGCACTGCCTTGACCAGACTGGATTTTCCCATGCCACGGGCACCCCAGAGCAGGGCGTTGTTGGCGCCGTGGCCAGAGGCAAACCGAC
The DNA here is from genome assembly GCF_059613025.1 of Ruegeria sp. BHSC223. Taxonomy (NCBI): domain Bacteria; kingdom Pseudomonadati; phylum Pseudomonadota; class Alphaproteobacteria; order Rhodobacterales; family Roseobacteraceae; genus Ruegeria; species Ruegeria sp. BHSC223. The sequence goes on along the minus strand of NZ_JBXWRR010000009.1, from coordinate 25,179 downwards.
GGGTGTTGTCGAGCAGCGTATCACGCGAGCGGTTGATACCCACCAACAGGTCGAGATCGACCCGATTGACTTGGGCCACCGGTTCCAGCCGGTCGGGGGAAACGTGCCAAACAAAGGCTGGCGCGCTGCTGAAATCGGGCGCGCGCAAAGGCGCGGGCGCCATGCGCTCCAAAGCGTCGGCGATACGGTTCAGCGCGTCTTCTGTCATCGTCGCCTCCATTTGCGTCCGGGACAGAAACCATGTTCCTGCACGGGCGGCAAGATGGCATGTCGAAAACGCCCGGGCAGATGCCCGGGCGCCAGTTGAAACCTGAACTGCGGAGTTATTCCTTGCGCTCTTGCGCGGCTTCCTCTTCGTCGAATTCGGCCATCAGCGGGTCGTCGAACTCTTCCTCGTCGTCGTCGAAATAGCCATCGGCCCGCAGCTGCGCCTCGCGCTTCTTCTCGACGCGAGCCACTAGGAAGATCGAGATCTCGTAAAGCCCATAGACCACGGTGAACAGAATGATCTGCGTCACCACATCGGGCGGGGTCACCAACGCGGCCAGGGTCAGGATCGCAACCATGGCGTATTTGCGCACGCTGCCCAGCCCCTCGGCGCTGACCAGTCCGGCCTTGCCCATCAGCGTCAACAGAACGGGCAGCTGAAAGCAAAGGCCGAAGGCCATGATGAATTTCAGCGTGATATCAAGAGATTCGTTGACCTTGCCGAAGAAGGTGATCTTGACCCCTTCCGAGGTTTCGGGAACCACCGCCACATCCGAGGGCACCGTGCCCCCGCCCCCCGTCAGCAGGTTGGCAAAGATCGAACTGACATCGGCAAAGCCCAGAAAGAACTGCATCGCCAGCGGCGTCACCACGAATTGCGCGAACGACGCCCCCAGCAGGAACATGAAGGGCGAGGCGATCAGGAACGGCAGGAACGCGCCCTTTTCGGACCGGTACAGCCCCGGCGCCACAAAGCGCCACAGCTGATAGCCGATCACGGGAAAGGACAGTGCAAAGCCGAACACCATCGAAATGCGGAACAGCGTGAACAGATATTCCTGCGGCGAGGTATATTGCAGCGTGGGCGACGGATCGCCCAGGTCGCGCAGCGTTGCCTCGATCGGCGCCAAGAGGAACTGCAATATCGGCTCGGCCACCGTAAAGGCCAGCACGATCCCCACGATAAAGGCCAGAACCGCCCGGATCAGCCGGGTGCGCAACTCGGCCAGATGCTCGATCAGCGGCGCAGAGGTATCGTCGATCTCGTCTGTCTTGCTCATGTCTCGGTTCCGGGTTTCAACGCCGCCTCGGCCTCTTGCGCCTTTTCAAGCTCGGCCGTGGCCTCGCGCAGACGCCGCTCGGCAGCGACGCGCGCGGTGGCGGCCTGTATCTTCTTTGCCTGCTCGGCCCGCTCGGTCGCCAGCTTGCCGGTTTCGCTGTCAGGGTCGTATTTGGTGGGGTCCAGATCGGTCTTGAAATCGGTGGCCGCCTTGCGCACCCCGTCCATCGCGGTGCTGACCGGGTTGGTCGCCGCTTTCAGCCCCTTGGAGATATCCTTGACCCCCGCCTCGTCGGCGGCGTCGTTCATGGCCCGGCTGAATTCACGTGCCAGCCCGCGGGCCTTGCCGACCCAGCGCCCGATATTGCGGAACAATACCGGCAGGTCCTTTGGCCCCACGACGATCAGCGCCACGACGCCGATCACCAGAAGCTCGCTCCAGCCCAGATCGAACATGCGCGGTTATGCCTTGTCCTTGTCGGCCTCGGGGGTGACGTCCTTGGCCACCTGGGCCGCGTCGTCCTCCAGCTCCTTGGTGCCGTCGTTCACACCCTTCTTGAAGGCGGTGATGCCCTTGCCGACCTCGCCCATGAGCGAGCTGATTTTGCCGCGTCCGAACAGGACCAGCACCACAACGGCGATAAGCAGAAGGCCGGGAAGACCGATATTGTTGAGCATGTGATCTCTCCTTGATCTCGTTGGGGCCTGCCGGCCCGCGCAAATGTCTCTGCCCCGGTCTACTCTTCTGATCTGTCGCGGCAAAGCGGGACAGGGTCCGGCAAGCCACGCAAAACCCGAAAAAACGACAAAACGCCGGGGCGGCCACAATCAACTGACAGGTTTATGTCAGTTGCAGGGGGCTAGATCCAGCCCATCGCAACATGGACACAAGGTAAGCAGACCATGAAACAAACCGCGGAAATCGTCACCTTCGCACTGGCGCCCGGTGTGACCGAGGCCGAATTCGTCACCCTGAGCCAGGAGACCGAACGCTTCGTGCGCGGGCTGCCCGGCTTTCAGCATCGCAGGCTCAGCCTGGGCGCCGATGGCCGCTGGACCGACTATGTCGTCTGGTCCGACGCAGCGGCTGCCACAGCCGCGGCCAAGGCGTTTGAAAGCGCCGATTGCGCCGCAGCGCTGATGGGTGCAATCGCGCCCGACAGCGTTTCCATGCGGCATGAAACCGTGCTCTGGCAGATGTAGACGCCTGGGTCAGGGCGCTCGTTTGCGCCTTGACCAGCGCCCCCGGCCCGCGCGAAGGGTAGGCCATGCGCCGCACCGACCGCCTGTTCGACATCATCCAGATCCTGCGCGACGGGAAGCTGCACCGCGCGCGCGACATCGCCGCGCGGCTCGAGGTTTCTGTCCGCACCATCTATCGCGACATGGACACGCTGGCCGCCTCGGGCATTCCGGTCGAGGGCGAGCGCGGCGTGGGTTACATGGTGCGCGAGCAGATCACCTTGCCGCCGCTGAACCTGACGCCCGAGGAACTCGAGGCGCTGAACCTCGGCATGGCCATCGTGGCCGAGGCCGCCGATCCCGAGTTGAAAGCCGCCGCCCAGCGCCTGGCGGAAAAGATCGACGCGGTGCTGCCCACCCAGACCGTGGCCGAGGCCGATGCCTGGAAATTCGCGGTCTACCCTTTTGCCGATGCCGCCCGCGGGCTGGCGCATATGGCGCCGATCCGCGCCGCGATCAAGGCGCGCCAGAAGCTGCGGCTCGTCTATCGTCGGATCGACGGGGAACTGACCGAACGCACCATTCGCCCGCTGCACATGGAGTATTGGGGCCGGGTCTGGACGCTCACCGCCTGGTGTGAACTGCGCGCGGGCTTCCGCGTGTTCCGCATCGACCTGATCGAAACGCTCAGCCCCCTGCCCGAACTCTTCCGCGACGAGCCGGGCAAGACCCTGGCCGACTACCAGCCCTGAGCGCGGCAGGGGGCGCTGCCCCCGTCCTGCGGACTCCCCCGGAGTTTTTTCAGCGAAATGAAGGGGCGGGACTCTCTGCCGCTTCTTTCTGGTCGAAAATACTCCCGCCGGAGGCACGGGCCGCAGGGCCCGTAACCGTCATTTCAGATAGGGTTCGGGATCGAAACTGTCGAACCCCTTGCGCACCTCGAAATGCACATAGGCGTTCTCGCCGTCGCGCAAGCGGGCGATCTTTTGCCCGCGTTTGACGGTATCGCCCTTGTTGATTTCGATCCCGTCCACATTGGCATAGACCGTCAGCAGGTTGTCGGCATGGCGGATCACCACGATCGGCACCTGGTCGGCATCGGCGGTGATCGCCGCCACTGTACCCGCCTCGGCGGCGCTGACCGGACTGCCCGCAGCGCCAGCAATGTCGATCCCGTCATTCTTACCCTTTGAATACGGGCGCACAATCTTGCCTTTTACCGGGAAGGCGAGGCGCGCAGAGCTACTCGCGGTGGGCTGACCAACCGATACATCAGGTTCTTGCGGTTTGGCGGCGGGCACCTTTTCCTCGGGCAGCGGCTTGGTCGCACTGGGCGGGGTTGGCGTCGGCGAACCGACTCCGGGGGCACTGACCGCGGCGGTGGTGGTTGCAGCGGTCGCAGCTGGTTTGGCCGCAGTACTCGGAGCCGGCTGATCCTTGATCGGGATCAGCAAGTATTGACCCTCGCGGATCGCAAAATCGGGGCCGAGTCCGTTCCATTCACCTAGCGCCTTGACCGGCACCTGATAGAGCCGCGAGATGGTATATGCTGTTTCGCCGCGCGCCACCTTGTGCCGCACCGGCTCGGGCGCTTTCGGTTTCGGCGCGGGTTGGGCCACCGGTTTGGCCGGCTCCAGCGCCGTGGTTTCGACGGGGGTGGTCTCTGGCGCCTGGTCGATGGCACTGCCGGCGAGGCTGGCGATATCCACATTGCTACCCTGCCCGGTCGGCTCTGCGACACGGCGTGGAAGCGCCAGCACCTCGCCCTCGCGCAACCCGTCGGCCGGTTGCAGCCCGTTGAACCGAGCCACCTCTCCGACCGGCAAACCGACCCGGTCTGAAAGCGTCGTCACCGTATCGCCGCGCTTAGCCACAGCCACCTGATAATTGGGATAGGAAATCACCCCGCGCGGGTCCGGTTGCGGTCGCGCGGTGGTTCGGGCGGTTTGCGCTGCCTCGGTTGTGTTGAAAGCCCCGATTTGTCCCCGTAGATCATAGTCCAAAGGCGCCTCGCAGGCGGCCAGCATGGCCAGCGCGGACAGGCCCATCATCGGGCGTGGCAGAGTTCGGAACAATCGGCTCATTTTGCAATCCTCAAAGTCGCCCCCCCATGTGGTCCAGGGGTTTGCGTCGTTCAATCCTGTCAGGCACGGGACATCCCCGTCAGCCATCCTTGCCCAGCCCCTCGAGCAGTGGTACGAACCGAACCGGACGAAGTTCATCATAGTCGAAACCCTGTTCGGTACGGCGCACCCGGATCAAGGTCTGAACCGTGTCCGACTGCCCCACGGGCAAAACCATGATACCCCCGATCTTGAGCTGCGCCAAGAGCGGGCCGGGCGCATCTTCTGCCGCAGCAGTAACGATGATCCGGTCGAAGGGCGCCTGATCTGGCAGACCGAAAGAACCGTCGGCGGTCATGGTGGTGATATTGACCAACTGTAATTGCTGAAACACCAATTGCGCGGCACGCACCAGCCGGGCGTGGCGGTCGACCGTATAGACCCGACGCGCCAGTTTCGCCAAGATCGCCGCCTGGTAGCCCGATCCGGTGCCGACCTCGAGCACCTTGTCGCGCGGCGTAACCTCAAGCGCCTGTGTCATCAGCCCCACCACCGAGGGCTGGCTGATGGTCTGGCCGCAGGCGATGGGCAGGGGCATATCCTCATAGGCGCGTCCCGAGAACAGGCCCCGCACGAACAGGCCGCGATCCACCTCTTCCATCGCCGCCAGCACCCGTTTGTCGGTCACCCCCTTGGAGCGGAGCGCGAAAAGGAACTGCATCTTGGTTTCGGGATCGGGGCCGCTCATAAAGTTGCCTGCAAGGCCTCCAGCGCATCGTCGGCGGTCAGGTCCGCGCGCATCGGCGTGACCGAGACATAACCGTCAAGATTGGCCGCCGCATCGGTGCCCGGCGCGGTACGCTGCTGCTGGTCGCCGCCCTTGATCCAAAGGAACCGTTTGCCCGCGGGCGACAGATGCGGCTCGGCGGAAAACCGCGTACCCTCGCGAAAGCCCTGGCGCGCGGCTTGGATTCCCTTGACCTCGGCCGCGGGGACGGGCGGGAAATTGACGTTGTAGAATAGCCGGTAATCCGGCCGTTCGTCAGGCCAGGTGTCGAGGATACGCCGTATCACCTGCGCCCCATGGCTTCGGGCAATCTCGAAAGGGTCGGTGCGGCCATAGTTGCGCGGGCCAAAGAATTGCGAGAGCGCAATGGCGGGCAAGCCCTGCAGCGCCGCCTCCATCGCGCCCCCCAGGGTACCGGAATAGAGCGCGTTCTCGGCGGCATTGTTGCCCCGGTTCACACCGGACAGCACGAGATCGGGCAGCGCCTCTTTCATCACGTCATGCAGGCCGGCCAGAACGCAGTCGGCGGGAGAGCCTTCGGCGGCAAAGCGGCGCTCGCCCAGGCGCGCGATGAGCATCGGATGGGTATAGCTGATGCAATGGCCGACACCGGATTGCTCGAACGCAGGCGCAACGATCCAGACCTCGCCCTCCGGCCCCGCCAGTTCCTCGGCCACCTGCTCCAGCGCCGCCAGCCCCGGCGCGTTGATCCCGTCGTCATTGGTGATGAGTATGCGCATGTCGCCCCGCCCTGTTTGGCCCTTGATAGACGCCCCTCCACCGCGCGGCAAGCGCGCGCCGACGGACTGTTGCACGCCTGCGGCACCTGTGCCCTGCCTGCTATAAAAACCCCTTACGAGGAAACCCGTTCAGCTCGCGGCGAACGCCCAGAATTTCGCCGAAATTCTGGCACAAAAAATGGGACATTTTTTGCCACCGCCCGGGGCACGCGCTCAGCGCCTGCGATCCGCCGGGAACACGAAACAGCGGTCGCGCCGGATGGTCAGCCACATCACCCGCCCTGTTTCAGGGATGAACACATTGGGCACCGTAGCCTTCAGCAGCGACCCGTCGAAATCCATGCGAAACTCCACAAGGCTCTCGCTGCCCAGAAACCGTGCCCGTTCGACCACCCCGCGCGCGGCGACGCCGTCGCTGGGCGTCGGCAGCGGTCCTTTGCCACCCCGGTCGAAATCCAGCTTCACATGCTGCGGCCGGAACACGATATCGACCTCGGTGCGGTCCGGGATACCCGGAGCGAGGAACTGGCCAAAGGGCGTCTGCGCCAGTGCGCCGGTGACAGTTGCCCGCAGAACGTTGATATCGCTGAAGAAGGCAACCGCCGCCCGGTCCGCGGGCCGGGTATAGACGTTATATGGCGCGCCCTGCTGCACGATCCGACCACCACGCATCAGCGCGATCTCGTCAGCCATGCGCATCGCCTCTTCCGGCTCATGCGTGACCAGCAGCACCGCCGCATCCTCTTCCTTGAGCAGCGCCAGCGTGTCGTCGCGGATGCCGTCGCGCAACCGGTTGTCGAGCCCCGAGAACGGCTCGTCCATCAACATGATGCGCGGCCGCGGCGCCAGCGCGCGCGCCAGCGCCACCCGCTGCTGTTCACCCCCCGAAAGCTGATGCGGATAGCTGTCGATATGACCGCTCAGCGACACCCGCGCCAGCAGTTCCTCGACCCGGGCGCGCTTCTCTTCGCGGCTGCCTTTCAGGCCAAAAGCGACGTTCCCCGCCACGCTCAGATGGGGAAACAGCGCGAAATCCTGGAACATCAGCCCGATCGCGCGCCGCTCTGGCGGGACACGGAACACGGTGTCGCAGATCAGCTTGCCGTCCACGTAGATCTCGCCGCTGTCCTGCATCTCGACCCCGGCGATCATCCGCAGGGTGGTGGACTTGCCGCAACCCGACGGGCCCAGCAGACAGGTCACCTGCCCCGCGCGAATGTGCAGCGACACGTCATCGACGACCCGGCGCCCGTCAAAGACGCGCACCAGATTGCGGATCTCCAATCGTGGAGGTGTCTGTCCTGCGTTCACCTGCCGGGCCTCACTGCCTATCCCAAGCCTTTTGGTCGGGAGTTGGTCCGGGGATAACAACCCCGCCCCCGCTGCGCAAGGCGGGACGCGTCAGCAGCAGCCCCCGGATACCGCGGGCGCCGCGGCCTCAAGCCCATTGAACGGCGATGCGCCACCGCATCCGGCAAAGATGCCGTAATGGGTCGAGAAATCGCCGATGAACTGGAAATGCGGCGCAAACCGTGTCTCGGCCAGCATCCGCCATGTGTTGCCGCAAACCGGAAACACCTTGCCGGTCTCGATGACGTGATGATCATCCAGCACGAACTCATGCGGCGCATGCGGCACCGTGCCCCTGTAGATCACCGCCTGTCCGTAATCCTCGCAATCAGGCTCCAGCCCGGCAAGGTTGAACAGCCGGTAGGTCGCCGACAGAAAGCGGATCGGGCCGACGCGGCGCTCCAGCTCTGGGTTCTCGATGGTCAGCAACCGGCTTTCGACCATGCGCGGATCGCCAAATCCCGCGCCGCGCGCCAGGCTCAGGAAATCGTTCCAGTAAAGCGCGCCCGACAGGCATTCGCCATAAAGCACCTCGTCGCGCGCCAGCGCCTCGGGGATGCGCCGGTCGGCGTAGACATCCGAGAAATACATCTCGCCCCCCGGCTTCAACAGTCTTTGCGCACCACGCAGCACCGCCGCCTTGTCGGTAGCAAGATTGAGCACGCAGTTCGACACGATGATGTCGAACGAGCCAGGCTCCAGCGGCAGCTCGTCCAGCTTTTCGATATAGCCCTGGTGAAACGCGGTATTGGGCGCGCCGTGACCGAATACCTCGGCATGATAGGCCTGATGGGACCGCGCCACCTCCAGCTGTGCGGGCGTCATGTCGACGCCGACCACCGCGCCGCTTTCGCCCACCAGCGCCGACAGCGCATAGACATCGCGCCCGGCACCACAGCCCAGATCGAGGATGCGCGCGCCCTCCAGCGCCAGCGGCGCGATCAGCCCGCAACCGTAATAGCGCGCCATCACCTCGTCATGCAGCTTGCCCAACACCGGCTTCAGATGCGCAGGCACCGCGTCGGGGGTACAACATGCATTGGTCTGCAAATCGGCGCTGCTTTGCAGCACCTCTCCATAATAGCTCTGAACCGCTTCGTGAGTCATGTCACACCCTCCTGTCCATCCATCCCTGACCTAACCCGCACCGCAACCATAGACAACGGCGCCGCACCCTCTCTGAACCAAGCGTGATCGCTCTTCATTTCGCCCAAAATACTCCGGGGGAGTCCGCAGGACGGGGGCAGCGCCCCCTGCCCGCTCACTCAAGCAGGGCAAAGCTTCCGGCGGCGCGTACCCGCCCATTGACCTGCACCTCGACCCGGTGGGGTCCGGGCACCAGGGTAAAGGTGCTGGCATCTCCCTTCAGCTTGTGCCGCTTGGACAGATGCAGACGCCCACCGCTCAGGCGCCCCTGTTTCAACTTGTGAACCTTGGCCGAGCTCTTGCCGCCGGGGCGCTGGAAATGCACGATATAGTCGACCAGCACCGGCACGTCCAACGCGCCGCTCAGGGTCACGCCGATCTCGACCGCGTCGCCGATCCGGGCCTCTCCGGGCAGGTTCAGCGCCACGTCAAGTGCGGCGTCTGGATCATAGCCCAGTGCCGCCATGGCGCCCGGGTGCCCTGCCTTGACCAGGCCGCGCAGCGCGTGACCGGTCATCCAGCTGAGCTCCTCGGGCCGTTGCCGCGCCGCCTCGCGCCAGTCCGCCAGCCGGGTCAGCACCAGATCGGGGACCTTCTTGGAAATATCGTTGAGGTGATTGGCAACCGAGCGGGTGACATAGCGGGTGGGATCGCCGTGCAACCGGTCAAGCAACGGCAGCGCCGCCTCCAGATCCAGTGACACGCCCAACCCCCAGGGCAGCCGCGGGCGGGTGCCTTCGCTGACGAGCCGGCGCACGTGATAGCTGTCGTGATCGCACCACAGCTCCATCCGCGCCAGCACCTGATCCGGCCAGCGGTTCAGGAACGGGCGGATCGCCCATTCCATCGAAAACCGCTGCGTCAGCTCTGCCAGCACATCAAACGCAAGGTCGGGATGCTCTATCCCCACCGCCGCGACCCATTCCCCCAGCGGGGCAAAGATGAAATCGCCGAAATCATCATCTGACAGCGTCGGATCCAGTGGCGGCGGCAGCGCGCGCAGGATCACCGGCGCCACCTCGGGCAATTCGCCCGGCACCATGTCGGCCAGGCAGGCCGCAATCCAATCGATGCGCGCCTTCAGTTCCAGTTCGGGCAGCCGTGTCATGACCCGGGCCCGGAACCCGGGCGCGTCAAAGCCGGGACCGTCGAACAACCCGGCCAGATAGGCCACCTTGTCCGCGTTGAACAGCTGATCCTTGAGCGAAAATCCCTGTGTCATGCCTTACATCGTCAGATTGGTGCCGCCGCCATCCAGCAGCAGGTTCTGGCCGACGATGAACCCCGCATGCTGCGAGCAGAGAAAGGCGCAGGCGGCGCCGAATTCCTCGGGCGTGCCATAGCGCCGGGCGGGAATGGTGGCGGCGCGCTCGGCCCGCGCGGCGTCAAGCGAGATGCCCTTTTGCTCTGCCACCGGGCCGTCCAGCGCATTGGCGCGGTCGGTGGCATGGATGCCGGGCAGCAGGTTGTTGATCGTCACGCCATGTGGCGCCACCTGCCGCGAGGTGCCCGCGACATAGCCGGTCAGACCGGTGCGGGCGGCGTTGGACAGGCCCAGCGCCGGGATCGGCGCGCGCACCGATTGCGAGGTGATGTTGACCACCCGGCCCCAGCCCTTGTCGATCATGCCGGGCAACAGCGCCTTCATGAAGGCGATGGGCGTCAACATGTTGGCGTCCAGCGCGCGGATGAAATCGTCGCGGTCCCAGTCCGACCACAGGCCCGGCGGCGGGCCGCCCGCATTGGTGACCAGGATATCGACACCCTGGGCCGCCTCGATCACCTGCGCCTGCCCCGCCTCGGAGGTGACGTCGCAGGCGACGGTGGTCACAGTCACCCCATGCGCGCCGCGAATCGCCTCGGCTGCCGCCTCCAGCGCGTCGGCGCCGCGCGCGTTCATCACCAGATCGACACCTGCCGCCGCCAGCGCCTTGGCACAGCCCAGGCCCAACCCCTTGGACGAGGCGCAGACCAGCGCCCGCTTGCCGGAAATCCCCAGATCCATATCGCGTTCTCCCCTCATGCTCTGTTGTTCGGAGCTAACATCATTTGCCCGCACTTCACCACCCGAGCGGCGGATCCACGCCACATTTTCGGTGCATGCTCTGTTGAAGCGTCCAACCGGGTGCTAGACTTCTTTCAACCGGTACCCTGTTAACCAACATCCGGACCATCTCCGTGACCCGATACGCCCCGATCCAATCCGTTCCCGTTTACCTTGCCGAGGATTTCTCGGTGACCAATGGCGCCAATCTGGGCGATGCGGTTGCCCCGATGGACGAGCTGATGCTGGACGATGTCTATGGCATGGCGACAGACGCGCGGACCTGGCGGCTGGGGATCGAGGCCATGGAGGACGGCGGGTTCCGGATCGCCGGGGACACCGAGACCGGGCAGCCGGGCGCCGCGCTGCATCTGGATTGCGCGCTGAGCCTGATGAGTCCCGACGGCCATACCACCGACGCCATCGTGCTGGTCGAACTCGACACGACCGGCCATATCGCCGAGCTCTACCTGTTGCCGCTGGCACCTCTGCTGCCCAAGACCGACTATACGCTGGTGGGCGTTGACCGCGACCGCGCAGGCCAGAAATTCGCCCAGGTCGCCTGTGTCTCGTTCACCCGCGGCACCCATATCACGCTGGGGTCAGGCGCGCAGGTCCGCATCGAGGACCTGAAGGTCGGCGACCGGGTGCTAACCCGTGACGACGGTGTGCGCGAGGTGCGCTGGATCGGTCAGACCACGGTGCGGGCAATGGGCGAATTTGCCCCCATCGTGATCCGCGCCGGCACGCTGAACAATGAAAATGACTTGGTGGTCAGCCCCGATCACCGGCTCTTTGTCTATCAGCGCCGTGACGAGATCGGCGTCGGCCGGCCGGAACTGCTGGTCAAGGCCCGGCATCTGGTCAATGGCGATACCGTGTTCGTGCAAGAGGGCGGTTTTGTCGACTATTTCCAGTTGCTGTTCGACCGCCATCACATCATCTATGCCGAGGGGATCGCGGCCGAAACCATGCTGCTCGACCCGCGCACCCGGCCCGCCCTGCCGCAAGAGATGCTGGAACAGGTCAGCCCGCTGCTGGATCAGCATGCAAGTGGCGAGGGACACGGAATGGATGTGGCCAAGGCGCTGCTCGACCGGCCCGATGCAATCGACCTCTTGAAACGCGCCTCGACCAAACGCTGAGCGTCACGCCAGCGTTGATCTGTCTGGCCGGGTCGCTCACGGCATCGCGACCGCCACGACGCCCCCTGCGTCTTGACCTGTTGCCCTCTCTGCTTATCCTGCCGCGACCCGTGAACAGGAGAAGCCTCATGCCGTTGCGCCCCTTCCCCCTTGTTGTCGCCCTGTTTGCCGCAAGCGCGGCGCTGGCCCATAGCGGCGTCAGCAACCCGGCGGTCAAGGCGCGGATGCACGCGATGATGCAGATCGCCGACAATACCAAGATCCTGGGCGCCATGGCCAAGGGCGAGGCTGCGTTCGATGCCGATCAGGCCCGGGCCGCCGCCGCCGCCATTGCCGCCCACGCCGCCAGCGTGCCGGCCCTGTTCATGGCCGAAGAGCACGACCCGAAATCCGAGGCGCTGCCCGCGATCTGGCAGGATTTCGACACCTTCGGCCAGAGGTCCGAGGCACTGACACTGGCCGCCGCCGAGGCGGCGGCGGCAATCGAGACCGAGGCCGATCTGAAACCGGCGCTCGCCCGGATCGGCGGCACCTGCAAATCCTGTCATCAGGATTTCCGCAAACCCTCATAAACGCGCATTCTTGCAAGGGCGGCGCAACCTGATATACGCGCCTGCATGTTGGATATCGCCTCGAACCGCCCTGCTTTGCCGCCCGAGATCGCGCGGCGCCGCACCTTCGCCATCATCTCGCATCCCGATGCGGGCAAGACCACGCTGACCGAAAAGTTCCTGCTGTTCGGCGGCGCGATCCAGATGGCCGGACAGGTGCGCGCCAAGGGCGAGGCACGGCGCACGCGCTCGGACTTCATGCAGATGGAAAAGGACCGGGGCATCTCGGTCTCAGCCTCGGCAATGTCATTCGATTACAAGACGTTCCGGTTCAATCTTGTCGACACGCCCGGCCACTCGGACTTTTCCGAGGACACCTATCGCACGCTGACGGCGGTGGATGCGGCGGTGATGGTGATCGACGGCGCCAAGGGGGTCGAGAGCCAGACGCAGAAACTGTTCGAGGTCTGCCGCCTGCGCGACCTGCCGATCCTGACCTTCTGCAACAAGATGGACCGCGAAAGCCGCGACACGTTCGAGATCATCGACGAGATCCAGGAGATGCTGGCGATCGACGTGACGCCCGCAAGCTGGCCCATCGGCCAGGGCCGCGATTTCATCGGCTGTTACGACATCCTGCGCGACCGGCTGGAACTGATGGACCGCGCCGACCGTAACAAGGTTGCAGAAAGCATTGAAATCAATGGGCTTGACGACCCCAAGCTGGCGCAGCACGTGCCCGCGCATCTGCTGGAGAAGCTGCACGAAGAGCTGGAAATGGCCCGCGAGCTTTTGCCCGCGCTCGATCCGCAGGCAGTGCTTGAAGGCCATATGACACCGATCTGGTTCGGCTCGGCGATCAACTCGTTCGGGGTCAAGGAACTGATGGACGGGATCGGCAATTACGGTCCGGAACCCCAGGCGCAAAGCGCCGAGCCAAGGAAGATTTCACCAGAGGAAACAAAGGTTTCCGGGTTCGTCTTCAAGGTTCAGGCGAACATGGACCCCAAGCATCGTGACCGGGTTGCCTTTGTCCGCATGGCCTCGGGCCATTTCAAGCGCGGCATGAAGCTGACCCATGTGCGCACCAAGAAACCGATGGCGGTGTCGAACCCGGTACTGTTCCTTGCCTCGGACCGGGAACTGGCGGACGAGGCCTGGGCCGGCGATATCATCGGCATCCCCAACCACGGGCAATTGCGCATCGGCGACACCCTGACCGAGGGCGAGGCGCTGCGGGTGACCGGCATCCCCTCGTTCGCTCCGGAACTGTTGCAGGGCGTACGCGCGGGCGACCCGATGAAGGCCAAGCACCTGGAAAAGGCGCTGATGCAGTTTGCCGAGGAAGGCGCCGCCAAAGTGTTCAAGCCGATGATCGGCTCGGGGTTTATCGTGGGCGTCGTTGGCGCGCTGCAATTCGAGGTGCTGGCCAGCCGGATCGAGCTGGAATACGGCCTGCCGGTACGGTTCGACGGCTCGCAATTCACCAGCGCCCGCTGGGTCGCAGGCGACAAGGCGGCGATGGACAAGTTCATCAACGCCAACAAGCAGCATATCGCCCATGACCATGACGGCGACGTTGTCTATCTGACGCGGCTGCAATGGGATATCGACCGGGTGATCCGCGATTACCCCGAGCTGAAGCTGACCGCGACCAAGGAGATGATGGTCTGACCGGCGGCGGGCCTAGCCCTCGTCGCCCTTGTAATAGCCGATGACATCGCCGTCGGTCGTACAACCCAGACCGTTCAGCAAGCGGTTCGAATAGTTGAAATAGGCGCAGACCTGGTTCACCTCCAGGATCTCGCCATCGTCGCAGCCTGCCAGTTTCAGCGCCTCGAAATCCGATCTGACCATCCTGCCGACCCCGGTGGTCAGCTTGGCGGCATAGCGCAACAGGGCCAGTTCCTTGCCCTCGAACACGTCCTCGGGGCGCTGCGCCTTGAGCGCGATGAAAATGCGGTCGGATCGCGGCTGATCCCGGAGCAGGTTGCGCACGTTCATGAAATGATGGGTCAGCGAATAGGTACAGTCGTTCAGGATCGAGGTATAGCTGGCCACGACTTCGAGAAACCAGAACGGCAAGGTATTGTCGTCGGAATGCAGGACCGAGCGATACAAGGTGACATGACCGTTCATCGTTTCGGGGCGCAGCGAATGCACCCGCATCACGGTATCGACCGTGCCATGGGGCGTGCGCGCCCGGTCGAGCAGCTCTTTCAGGCGCCCATCCGCCGCGTCATCCCCGATCATCTCGATCCAAGCGCTCATCTCGTATCTCCCTTGCCGCTGTTCATCGCCAGCAGCCCTTGCTAGCATCTTCGCATGCAAGAGGCCAATATGCTTGACCATAAGGAAAACCTGCACGCCGGAGCGGTCAACCTGCTGACCCGGTGCGGCGGCCTGTTGGCTGGGGACTCGGTCTTGATCGTGCGCGAGCCGCCGGGGCTGGGGTATTACCGCGAATGCATCGTGGATGGGCTGACGCAAGCGGCGGCAAGTCTCGGGATCCGTGCCACGGTCGTTCAGGCCCCGTTCACGGAAACCGCGACCGCGCCGGACGAGGCGCTGGTCACCGCGATGCGGGCGGCGGATCTGACCGTGTTTCTGGCGCGGCTGGGCGATCAGCTCAGGTTTCAGGACCTGCCGGGCGCCATACGCGCCATCGTGTGCTATGCGCTGGATGGGATCATGCTGGGATCGGGTTTTGGTCGGCTGGACCACGCGGCGATGGTGCAACTGCGCGACCGTATCGACAACGCGATGGGACAGGCCCGGAGCATAACGGTCACCTGCCCTGCCGGAACCGATTTCACCGGCCATGTCGCGCCGATTGACGCAAAGCCCAAGGACACCAACACGATCCGGTTTCCGCTGTCGGTGCATTCCCCGGTGCCTGCCGTAAGCTTCAGCGGCCGGATCGCACAACGCGGGTTCCTGGTGGGAACGGGATCGCGCTTTTATCAACCCTATGCCTGCCCGCTTGAGCACGTGCTGTTCGTCGAAATCGAAGGCAACCGGATCACCGGGTTTTCCGGTTCCGCATCGGATGTGGCCCGCGCCAGGGCGCATTATCGCGGGATCGGTGAAAGATACGGTATCGACCCCTATTTCGTCCATTCCTGGCATTGCGGCATCCATCCCGGTTGTGCGTTCCGGGACCCGGCGCGGGACAGTTTCGAACGCTGGAGCGGCAGCGCCTTTGGCAACCCGCGGCTGTTGCACGTGCATACCTGCGGCGCCTATGCGCCGGGTGAGATCTCGCTCAACATCCTCGACCCGACCGTCACCGTCGACGGTATCGCCCTGTGGCAGGCCGGTCGGCTGGTGCCCGAGGCCATTCCGGGGGCAACCGAGATCCTCGACCGTCACCCGGAGCTGCGCGCCGCTTACGACGCGCCCGCGCAAGACTGCGGGCTTGGGCCGGACGGGGCCTTAAGCTTCGTCTGAGGTCTCGGCGGCAATCACCTTGTCCACCTTGGACCGGAACCGCATCGCACCGGCATCCAGACCGAGGTTCATATAAGGCGTCTTGCGGTTTTTCATGCCCTCATGCACCGCCTCCAGCACCGCCTTGTCCTCGTTGAACGCCATGGTCGCGCCTTCGAACATCCGCTTGTTGATGGCCTCGTCGCCCGGATCGGTGTTGCGGTGCTGAAACCAGAAATACAGCGAATTGTCGGCATCGACCGGGGTGATGAAGTTATAGGAGATGTTCAGATAGGCATCATTGGGCAGGATGGCGTCGGGCCCGCCGGTGCCCGCGCGGGTGTAGACGCTCATGTTGATCGCGGTGGACGGCAGGCGGCATTCGTAATGCTGCTTGCGGTCGGTATTGTCGCCAAAGGCCAGCATCGCCCGGTAATAGGGCGGCGCCGGTTCCGCCATGATCCAGCGCGAGACGATGACCCCGTCGTCCAGCTCTTCGATATCCAGCGGGCGGCTGTCGGTCCCTGCCCCGGCAAAGCTGGTGACATGGACCCAGGCGACGTGGCTGGGATCAAGCAGGTTGTCAATCACGTAGAGATAGTTGCAGGCGATATCGAGCGCGCCGCGCTCGGTCCGGCCCCAGGCGGGATTGTCGAAATTGGGGATCTCTATGATCGGTCCCGGTTCCCGGTCGCCCATCCAGATCCAGAGAAACCCATAGCGATCCGCAACCGGATAGCTGCGCACGCGGGCGCGTTTGGGGATCGGGTCGCCCTGGGTCGGGGCCGAGACACAGGCCCCCGAGCAATCGAAGGTCAGCCCGTGATAGCCGCATTCCACCGTATCGCCCTTGAGATTGCCCATCGACAGCGGCAGTTTCCGGTGCGGGCAGGCATCCTCCAGCGCGGCCGGGGTTCCATCGGTTTTCCGGTAGAACACGATCGCCTCATCCAGCAGCCTGAGCGGTTTGAGCCGGTCGGTGAAATCCTCGCTGCGCCCGGCGACATACCAGGTGTTGCGGATGAAACGGTCCGATTGCATCAGCTGCCTCCCTTGAACGTGTCATAGGCCTTGAGCGCCTTGGCGGAATAGGCATAGGACGGCCCGCCGCCCATATAGGTCGCCATGGCCAGCGCCTCGCACAGTTCAGGCCGGGTCAGGCCAAGGCGGATCAGGGATTTCACATGGAACCCGATGCAACTGTCGCAGCGGGTTGCGATGGCGATGCCCAGCGCCATGATCTCCTTGGTCTTTTCGTCGAGCGCGCCGGATTTCTTGGCGGCGGCGCCCATGATTCCGAACCCCTTGACCGTCTCGGGTATCTCGGGGTTCAGCACCGCGATATCCGCAACGATCCCGTCCATGAAGGCTTCCCAATCCATTCCTATCCCCTTTCGTCCGACCCCATGCGGCGTTCCAGCCACCGCACGCCCGCGCTGATCACCAGCACCAGAACCAGATATTCGAGGATCAGCAACGAATAGATTTCCAGCGGCCGATACTCTGTCACCACCAGTTCGTTGGCCCGCCGGGTCAGTTCCTGCATGCCGATCACCGAGGCAAAGGCCGACATCTTGACGATATAGATGAACTGGTTGGCAAGCGGTGGCAGGATGCGCCGGATCGCCTGCGGCAGGATCACATAGCGCATGGTCTGGAGATAGTTCAGCCCGATGGTCTGGGCCGCCTCGGTCTGCCCCCGCGCGATGGACTGGATCCCGGCCCGATAGATCTCGGCGGTAAACGCGCTGTCCGAGATCGCCAGCGTTATGATCGCGCCCCAGAACGGGTCGATCGGGATATCCAGCCCCATCGAGCGGAAGATGATCGGCAGGCCGTAGAACACCCAGAACAGCATGGGCAAGAGCGGGATCGCCCGGACGAACTCGACATAAACGCGGTTGATCAGCCGGACATACCAGCGCGACGACAGGCCGGGCAGCGCGACGAGCAGCCCCAGGACGATGGAGAGCACCGCCGCGATGACCGAGATCAGGATCGTCGCCCCCATGCCGCCGATCAGGAACTTGATGTTGACCCAGCCCGACGGTGTCCAGGGGTTGATCACATACCAGCCCCAGGTCGTGGACGAGGAACAGCCCGACAGCAGGGCCAGCGCGACAAGGGGAAGAAGAAGGCGCATCAGTGGCTCAGTATCTGGCTAAGGAAGGTCTGGCAGCGGCGCGATTTCGGGTTGCCAAAGAACTCGGCCGGCGCCCCGGTTTCAACGATCTCGCCCGCATCCATGAACACCATCTTGTCGGCGACCTTGCGGGCAAAGCCCATCTCATGCGTCACCACGATCATGGTCATGCCCTCCTCGGCAAGTTCGACCATCACGTCCAGCACCTCCGAGATCATTTCCGGGTCCAAGGCCGAAGTCGGCTCGTCGAACAGCATCACCTTGGGCTCCATGCACAGGCTGCGGGCAATGGCGACACGCTGTTGCTGGCCACCGG
The DNA here is from genome assembly GCF_059613025.1 of Ruegeria sp. BHSC223. Classification (NCBI taxonomy): domain Bacteria; kingdom Pseudomonadati; phylum Pseudomonadota; class Alphaproteobacteria; order Rhodobacterales; family Roseobacteraceae; genus Ruegeria; species Ruegeria sp. BHSC223. The sequence goes on along the minus strand of NZ_JBXWRR010000009.1, from coordinate 7,016 downwards.
ACAACTGGCCAGGGCGCTTTTCAGCCTGTTCGGGGATTTTCACCCGCTCCAGATAACGGCGCGCCCGGTCCTCGGCCTCGCTGCGGCTCAGTCCACGCGACTTCATAGGGCCAAGCGTCAGGTTCTCCAGCACGCTCAGATGCGGGAACAGGTTGAACTGCTGGAACACCATGCCGACATCGCCGCGCAGATCCTCGGGGCGCTCGGTCACCTCGGATCCATAGATGCGGATGCTGCCTTTTTGATGGGTTTCAAGCCGGTTGATGCACCGGACCACCGTGGATTTGCCCGATCCGCTTGGGCCGCAGATCACCACCCGCTCGCCACTTTTCACCGTCAGGTCGATATCTTTCAGCACGTGAAAATCGCTGAACCATTTGTTTACACTGACCATTTCGATGGCGATATCGGTCATTTCCCCTCCCCGGCCCTCCCCTGCGGGAAGATTTTTCTTGAGGCTGAAGGGGAATGGCCACAAGTTCAAGTGTCAAAGCGTTCAAAAAAAACAAGCGCGAGAAACAGGGAGACGACCATGAAACACTGGATGACAATCGCCGCGGCGGGCGTTCTGAGCCTTGGCCTGGCTGCTGCGGCACAGGCGCAATCCGCGCTGAACGATATCCTCGACAGCGGCGTTCTGAAATTCGGCACCACCGGGGACTGGAACCCGATGTCGGTCCGCGACCCGGCCACGAACAGTTACAAGGGCTTCGATATCGATGTTGCCAACGAACTGGCCAACGATCTGGGCGTCACGGTCGAGTTCGTGCCGACCGACTGGAAAACGCTGGTCAACGGCGTGGTTGCCGGCAAGTACCACATGACCGGCTCCGCCTCGATCAGCCCGCCCCGGATGAAGGTCGCCGGGTTCTCGGAAAGCTATATCGCGGTCGAGATCATGCCCTTTACCATCCCGTCGAAGGCGGGCGATTTCGATGGCTATGACAGCATCAACCAGCCCAATGTGAAGGTAGCCACCACGCTGGGCACCACGTTCGAGGCACTGGCCCGCGAATGGTTCCCCAATGCCGACATCAAGGTTGTCGAGGCCCCGGCTCGTGGTTTCCAGGAGGTTCTGGCCGGACGCGCGGATGTGTTCATAACCTCCAACATCGAAGGCTCGACGCTCAAGGCCAAGCACGGCGTGGTGCAGGTTCCCAATACCGAACCGCGCTCGCCCTCGCCGATCGCGATGCTGTTGCCGCAGGACGACCAGGTTTGGATCAACTACGTCAACAACTGGGTCAAGGTGAAACAGGCCAAGGGGTTTTTCGAAGCGACCAAGGCCAAGTGGGGCCTCTGAGCGCCGCGTAAGCGGTCGCGAGGTCAATGTGACGGGGGGCATGATCCATGCCCCCTTTTCAATCGGACAGGTGGAAACATGCGACTGGATCACGCGACCTGGCCCGAGGTGGATGCCTATCTGGCCGATCATGACGGAATCATTCTGCCGGTCGGCTCGACCGAGCAGCATGGCCCGATGGGCCTGATCGGGACGGACGCCACCTGTGCCCAGGCGATTGCCGAGGCGGCGGCAGAGATCGTCGCGACCTTTGTGGCGCCGACGCTGGCCTATACCCCTGCCCCGTTCAACACCGGGTTTCCCGGCACCGTATCGATTTCCGAACAGCTCTTTGCCGACCTCTTCGCCGAGATCGTGCGCGGGCTTCAGGCGCAGGGGTTCCGACACGTCTATGTCCTGAACGCGCATGGGGCGAACCTGGCACCAATGCGCCGGGTTGCCCGGTCTCTCGACACGGTGCACATCCGCAGCTGGTGGGAGTTCGACGAGGTCAACGCCCTGCGCCAGTCGTTCTTTGGACAGTGGGAGGGCATGCATGCCACGCCCGCGGAAATCTCGATCACGCAATTCCTGGGCCGGCGCGTGGCGCCGGGTGCCGCGGCCACCCCACCCCGCCTGCTGACGGCCGAGGACATCGCCAGTCGGGCCGGCGACCGGCATGGCCCCCCCGACCTGCACCGGCGCGAGTTTCCCGATGGCCGGGTCGGCTCTCATTCGGCGCTTGCCACCCCGGAATACGGCGCACAGCTGTTGCAGGCAGCGGCCAGAGGGGTTGCCGCCGACTATCAGGCCCTGGTCTCGGCCCCCCGGACCTAGCTCTGGGTGCCGTCCAAACCGATATTGTTCTGCCGAAAGGCCGCCGAAGAGTTGGTATGCGGATAGTCTTGCTCCGGGACCGGGACACCGAGGAACGCACACAGCGGTTCCCAACCCGTTCCAAGCTCATAGACCAGCAGGCGATCCGCGGGGATTGCGGATTTCACCTCGGCGACATGCCGATGGAATTCGGCAATGGCCCGTTCGCGACTATCGAAGCGGTCTGCGAGAAACACTTCGATGAATTCCTGCATGCGTCGCTGATGTACGGCCTCCGGTGGCATCTCCGTCTCGCGAAAGGCCTTGATGGTCTTTGAGTAGGAATTGTACCAGCCTTCGGCGTCACGAACTGACAGGATCACCTTGGCATCGGGGTATCTTTCGGCCGACTCGCGCCACAAATGTGCACCGGGCCAGTCGACCTGCGACCGGTACCCGTCGAAAAGCACGTCCAGATCCAGCGGAGCGCCGCCGCAGAAATGATCGTGCCATGGTTCTATCTTTTCGGGATTGTCGCGGATCTCGTACATATGGTGGCAGGGACCGAAGCCGAGGATCGTCAATGCTGCTCTCAGGGAGTCGGTGCCTGTCCGCCCAAGACCGGCGCCGATGATTTCCAGTGCCATCGGTATCTCTCCTTCAACCGAAGCCATGTCAGCCAAGCATGGGGCGCGAAAACGCGGCTGGCAATCCATTCTTGAAATGGCAGATGAGCATCACTTCTCTGGATGTCATGCGACGAGGGATCCCCTAAGTTGCCCGAAGCACCCGATTCAGGAGCCTGACCCCTCAGATGACCCAGATATCCGATCCCCTGTTGGCGCAAATCCGTGACCGTTTTGCCCAGGTCGAAAGCTGCCCGGTGCAGGGGCGGCGCATCTTCTTTGAAAACGCCGGTGGTGCGTTGACGCTGAAATCCGTCCTGGAAAGCTCTGCCATCCATGCCGCCATCCCCGACAACCAGGGACGCGACAATCCCGGCAGTCATGCACTGGTGGCGACGATCAACAAGGCCAGGCAGGACATGGCCGATTTCATGAACGCCCCCGGAGGCCAGTTCTTTGTGGGGGAAAGCGGCACCGAATTGCTGTTCCGCCTGATCATGAACGCCTGTTTGGGTACCGGCACGGGCAAGGTTCTGGGATCGACGCTGGAGCACCCCGCCTCGCGTTCGGCCTGTGACCGCTGGGCGCGCATCGCCGGTCAGCAGCATGTTCTGATCCCACATGACAACGCCACCGGCACGATCGGGGCCGATGCCTATGCCGCCGCCATCACCCCGGACACCAGGGTAGCCACGATCATACATACCTCGCCCGTGACGGGCATGGGCGTGGATGTGACCGCCATCAGCCGCGCGATCCGCGCGGTGGCCCCCGATTGCATCATCATCGTCGACGGCATTCAGCACGCGGCCCATGGCGGCATCGACCTGACCGACCATGACGTGGATGGATACGTGATCTCGCCTTACAAAGTGTTCTCGCGCCATGGCTACGGGGTTGCCTGGATCTCGGACCGGTTGACCCGCCTGCCCCATAACGCGCTGCTCGACGGGCCGGAATACAACTGGGAAATGGGCACCCGCGACACCGGTGCCTATGCGACCATGTCGGACGTCGTTTCCTATTTCGAATGGCTGGGCGGCGAGGTCAGCGATGCCACCGACCGACGGGGCAAGTTCAAGGCGGCGGCCGAAGCGATCCATGACCAGGAAAAGGCCCTGACCGATGCCATGATCCATGGCACCGGCAACCTGTCCGGCCTGGCGGAGATGGAGAAAGTGACCATCCTGGGGGGCGCCGACAACCCCGCGCGCGAAGGTCTCGTGTCGCTGCGGGTCGAGGGCGTGCCCTCGGTGGATGTGGTCAGGGCGCTGAACGAACAGGGCATTCGCACCCACCTGAGAAAGGCAGACCACTACTCGGGCAACATCCTGACCCCGCTGGGCATGGACAGCTGCGTGCGCGTGTCGATGTGCCATTACAACAGCATCCAGGAAGTCGCCCATTTCCTTGCCGTTGTGAAAAGCATCGCGGCCTGACGCACATGGACCGGGGGCTGCACGCCCCCGGACACGAACCGTGCATTATGGCCGGGTCGGCGGCGCAATCGCTGTAGCGCGACCGTGAAACGGGCGCAGCTGGAAAAGCTATCACCGCAAAGCCCGCGGCATTCAGCGGTTGCCACGGCGGTGTGCTTGGGGAATGCTTTGGCACCTGATGAAGAAAGCCAAGAATGATGAAGAAACCTGGCCTTGATGCAACCGATATTCGCATCCTCAGTGCGGTGCAGAAACACGGCCAGCTTAGCAAGACCAGACTGGCCGAGATCGTCAACCTGTCACCCACGCCTTGCTGGGCGCGTTTGACCCGTCTCCGAGAGGCGGGCTACATCTTGGGCTATCATGCCGACATTGCGCTGGACCGGGTTGTCGATTTTACCCAGGTGATCGTCACGGTTTCGCTCACCCATCACCGCAAGGCCGATTTCGATCGCTTCGAGGCCCTGATCAAGGGTATCGACGAAATCACCCATTGTGTCGCAACCGGAGGCGGGATGGACTACGTGATGCACGTGTTCACCGCCAATCTCGCCGCGTTTCAGGATTTGATGGAGCAGTTGCTGGCGGCGGATCTCGGGATCGACCGCTACATGACCTATATCGCCACCCGCAGAATCAAGTCGCAGCCGCCCGGTGTCGCAATGCTGTTAGCGCGTGCCGCGAACTGACATCGCGCGTCTGAACGGTCCGGAACCGGTGGCAAAAACAGTCCGTTCAGACTGAGTGATACGCGTTTTTCAGACCACATCCCTGCCAAGTCTCGGACTAGACACTCGTCAGTTTTCCACACCGGCCAATCACACCGGTCCCGTGCAAAAAAGGCGACAGACATGACCCAGGCAGACGATTTCGGCTTCGGCACCCAAATCCGCAAATCTCCCTTTTTCGACGCCACAGTGCGTTGGGGTGCAAAAGGTTTCTCGGTCTACAACCACATGTACATTCCGCGCGATTTCGGGAACCCGGAACAGAATTTCTGGAACCTGGTGAATGACGCCATCCTGTGCGATGTTGCGGTCGAGCGGCAGGTCGAGATCACCGGACCCGACGCGGCGCGTTTTGTCCAGATGCTGACCCCGCGCGACCTGACCAAGATGGCCGTGGGCCAGTGCAAGTACATCCTGATCACCAATGCCGATGGTGGCATCCTGAACGATCCGATCCTGCTGCGTCTGGCAGAGAACCACTTCTGGATCTCGCTGGCAGACAGCGACATCCTGCTCTGGGCACAAGGTGTGGCCGTGCATTCCGGCATGGAGATCACGATCTCCGAGCCGGACGTGTCGCCGCTGCAACTGCAAGGCCCCAAGTCAGGCGAGATCATGCGCGCGCTCTTTGGCGACGACATCATGGACCTGAAATACTACTGGCTACGCGAACTGGACCTGGACGGCATGCCGCTGATCGTGTCGCGCACCGGATGGTCCAGTGAACTTGGCTACGAGATCTATCTGCGCGACGGGTCGATGGGTGACGCACTGTGGGAACGGATCATGGCCGCCGGCCTGCCCTTTGGCCTGAAGCCCGGCCACACCTCGTCAATCCGGCGGATCGAAGGCGGGATGCTATCCTACCATGCCGATGCCGACATTCACACGAACCCGTTCGAACTGGGCTTTGATCGTCTGGTAAACCTGGACCTGGAAGCAGAGTTCATCGGCAAGGCCGCGCTGCGTCGCATCAAGGCCGAGGGCATTGCCCGCCAGCAAGTTGGCCTGATTATCGACTGTGACCCGTTCAGCGGGCCCAACACCACCTTCTGGGCGATCAACAAGGGCGGCGAAACGATCGGCAAGGTCACTTCGGCGGTTTACTCTCCGCGTCTGGAACGGAACATCGCGCTGGCGATGGTAGCGGTCGAACACGCCACGCTGGGAACCGAAGTCGAGGTCGTGACCAAATCCGGCCCGGCCCGCGCCACCGTGGTCGAACGCCCGTTCTACGACCCGAAAAAGCAAATCGCCGCTGCCTGAGCGCCGGATCCGGAAGGGAGTGACCTGACATGTCCGATCTCGCGATCCAGCTGCACTGGCATCGGGCGACCCCGGTCTTTCAGACCGGCGCCTATTCGAACGCGCATGTGGTTCAATACAACAGCCAGTACGACGTCACCGTGGACTCCGCCCCTGACTGGGGCGGAGATCCCGCCAACACCAACCCCGAACAGGCCTTGGCCTCGGCCCTGTCGAGCTGTCACATGATGACCTTCCTGGCGCTTTGTGCCAAAGCCGGCTGGCCGGTGGCCAGCTATCACGACTATGCCGTGGCGCATCTGGGCAAGAACCCCAAGGGGCAAATGTCGGTAACGCGCATCGACCTGCACCCGGTGGTGCGTTTCGACACCGGTTTCTCGGTCAGCGACACCGAACTGGGCCAGATGCAGGAGCGTGCCCATCGCTATTGCTTCATCGCCAACACGCTCGCCGATAGCGTCGAAATCAATATCCTGTGACCCCTGAAAGAACCCGTACACATGCAAACCGGCAATATCCTTCTGCGCGACTTGGATCCCGACGGCATTCTGCGTCTGACCTTGAATGACGCGGCCCGCCGCAACCCGCTCTCCGAAGCGATGCTCGACGCGCTTGCCACCGCCTTTGACACGGCAGGGTCCGATACCAGCGTGCGGGTTATCGTGCTGGCAGCCAATGGACCGGTGTTTTCCGCCGGCCATGACCTGAAGGAAATGACCGCAGGCCGCGCCGGACCGGATCGTGGCCGGGCCTATTTTTCCAAGGTCATGGCGATGTGCTCGGGCGTGATGCAGGCTATCGTTGCCTGCCCCAAACCGGTGATCGCCGAGGTGGACGGAATCGCAACGGCGGCAGGATG
>NZ_JBXWRR010000008.1:0-158381 GCF_059613025.1 Ruegeria sp. BHSC223 | reverse complement strand
GCTGAGCTATACGCCGGATGCGAATTTCAACGGGACCGACACGTTCACCTACACGGTGAGCGACGGCAATGGCGGTGCCGACACGGCAACGGTGACGGTGACGGTGACGGGTGTGAACGACGCACCGGTTGTTGCTTCGACCATCAATGTGCAGACAAATTCTGAGGATGACGGTTTTGCGGGCATAGTTGCCCCGGACTTTTTCCAATTGAACAATCGCGCCAATGATGTCGACGATGACGACGATCCAAGCACGCTCACGTACCAGTACAGCAATTTCTCGACGACGGCATTCGAGGTCACGACAGGTGGATTGCAGCTCAATATTGCCGGTAATTTCGATCATTTGGCTGTGGGAGAGTCTACGCAGGCTACAGCTACGGTGGTCGCAACAGACAGTCACGGTGCGCAGTCAAACGAAGGCACGCTGATATGGACTATCACCGGCGTCAACGATGATCCGACACTGGCGGCGGGTACTCTGCTGGCCACAGAGGACGGGGGCGCCGTTAGTCTGAATCTTGCCACCCTTGGGGACGATGTCGATAGCGACGATGACGCAAACAGCTTGACCTATGCGGTGACGGGGCAACCTTCGGAGGGAAGCGCCACGGTCAATGGCACGATGCTGACGTTCGACCCAGGCGACGATTTCCAAGATCTTGCCGTTGGGGAGACGCAGCAGGTCAGCATTCAGGTCACGGCAACGGATTCGCACGATGCGACGGCAGTGAACAATGTGACGGTAACGGTGACTGGTGTGAACGACGCACCCGTTGCGACGAATTTCGCGACCACTGTGACCGAGGATTCCGGGGCAAACGCGATCAATGTCTTCAGCAATGTGTCTGATGTGGACGGTGACGATCTGGAGATTGTCTCCGTCAGCACCGCGGGCAGCGGGACGGTCGTTGTCATGAATAACGGCACACCTGGCGACACTACAGATGATTTCATCACGTATCAGCCGAGCGCTGATTTCAATGGTATCGAGAGCATCTCCTACACGGTGAGTGACGGCAACGGCGGCAGCGACACCGGTACGATAACCGTCACGGTCGAGGCGGTGAACGATCCGCCCGTTGCGAATGACGACACTTTCAACGGGACCGAAGATCAGCCGATCACCGGCTCGGTGCTGACCAACGACACGGACGACGGCGACATCAATCCGGCGCCGCTGGTGGTGAGTTCGTACACACAGCCAGGGAATGGTACAGTTACGGTCGCTTCAAACGGAAGCTTTACATATACGCCCAGCCAGAACTTTAGCGGGCAGGACAGCTTTACCTATACTGTTGTCGATGGGGTCGGTGCGACGGATACAGCCACTGTCATACTGAATTTGGCGGAGGCGAACGATGATCCGGTGGCCAAGTCCGACTTTGGCATAACCGACCAGGGCGAAGCGGTCACGATCAACGTCGTTGCAAATGACGAGGACGAGGAAGGCGATACGCTGACGGTCACATCGGTCGGCGGTGCATCGAACGGTACCGTGTCGTTTAGCGGGGGAACGGTAACCTATACGCCAAACGCAAATTTTGACTATGGCGTTGACAGCTTCACTTATACTGTTAGCGATGGAAATGGCGGTACGGACAGTTCGACCGTTACCGTTCTGGTGGAGCAGGACGTATCGACGCTGCCAACCGGACTTCCGGTTTCGATCACATTCAACCCCGAGACGCCCGGGGAACCGCCTGGATCGTTTTTTGTGAACGTCATTCCTGTCTCGTCGAATTCCATCAATCTCGTCATTGCGATGGATAGTTCCGGCAGTATTACCCTGAGTGGCTGGAACGATATGAAGGAGGCCGTCGAAGGGGCGCTGAGTGAGTTGAAGTCGCAGTTCGACAACTCGATTACGGATGTGAATGTCAGTCTGATATCATACAGCAGCGGCGTTCAGCAGTCGGCAACCTACGATTTGGTTGATCAATACTCTTCGCTGATCACCGCATTGGACGGACTACCTTTCCAGGCAGGCAATACCAACTGGGAAGCGGCATTTGACGCGTCGAAAGCTTTCTTTGTCGCGCAGAGCGACGGCGTCAACATTCTGTATTTCATAACTGACGGGAACCCGGTGCCGACGAACCAAGAGTGGCAAGAGGCGCTTTCGGAACTGAATGCCAGCGTTTCCGTTGATATCGAAGCCTTTGCAATCGGTCCGCAGGTCGATTTGGGGAATCTCAATCAGGTCGATTCAGATGGAAGCGCGACGACGGTCACCAGCCCATCGGCTCTTGCGACCGCGTTTTCGGAAACGCCGCTGTTTAATGCCCAGTTGGTCGATTTTTCGCTCGAGCTTTATGTTGACGGAACGGATCTGGGAGAGATCGCAGATGAAGACAGCGATGCCGTCTCCAGCAACGGTTTGAACTATACGGTTACCTTGGAGGACGTTCCCGGGATCGACGATATGTTGGGAGAGATCAATGTCTTCACAGCAACTGCTATTTTCGATCTGGACGGGGTAGTTGAAACCACCAGTGATCGTATAGAGCTGTTTGCCGGTGGAGTTATTCAAGCTGAGCCTGAAGCCGGGGCTAGCTCGGGGTCTGCGGTTGCAGCCTATGTCGACATGTCCGCTGTGTCGGAACCCGGCCTGTTGCCGTCAGATGACACCGTGCCTGTGTTTGATGGGGGCTCTCCGCAGGGATTTGGAAAGGTGGAAGAAACCTCTGAGTTAGAGCCAAGTGTGCTGGCCGGCTTGATCGAAGACGGGAATGACGATCTGCTGGCTGCTTTGGAGTTGCCAGGGCAAAATTCAGAGGTTGGAGGCACCGTGAACGGCGCTGACAATCAAACGTCTGCGACGACACCATCCGGCCCCGATGTTTTTGCCGGGCTTGCCGATATCGGACTATTCGACACTCTCGGCCTCGATCACGAGCTTGCGGGAGCGGCAGCCACTGCCTGAGCCGGAATTGCCGCCCATGGCCTCAAGTGCCGATCCGCCCGTTTCCGGGCGGATCGTGACTAATGAGCAGCGTGCGCGGTTTAGCTCCGCACCCCTGAGAAACGCTGTTGCCAGCCCTCGCGATCCTCATCACTGATCTTGGCGAACAGGACCTCGGGTACCGTGAAGGCGTGACCCGGCGCCAGCACGTTCAGCGCGGCTGCGATATCCTCGGGCCAGCTGTCATCGCCAGTCTGCATCGCCTCAAGCATCCGCGCCGAGGCGGCGGGGATAAAGGGCGCGCTGAGCACCGCATAGAGGCGGATCAGGTTGAGACCCAGCCGCACTTGTGCGGCCGCCTGCACCGGATCGGTCTTGAACAGGGTCCAGGGCGCCGCACTTTGCAGGTATTCGTTACCTGCGGCCCAGATCGCGCGCAGCTCCTGCGCCGACTTACGGACCTCCATCGCCTCCATATGCCCCTCATAGGCGCGCACCCGGGTGGTCAGTTCCGCGATCAGCGCCTCTTCCTGCGGGCCGTATGCGCCACCCTCGGGCACCTCCTCGCCGAATTTCGAGCGGCAGAACTTGGTGATGCGGCTGACGAAATTGCCCAGCACATCGGCCAGATCCTTGTTCACGCTGGCCTGGAAGTTCTCCCAGGTGAATTCGCTGTCGCTGTTTTCCGGCGCATGGGACAGGAGCCACCAGCGCCAATAGTCGGCGGGCAGGATCTCCAGCGCCTGATCCATGAACACGCCACGGCCCTGCGAGGTCGAGAACTGGCCGCCGTCGTAATTCAGGTAGTTGAAAGATTTCAGGTGGTCGACCATCTTCCACGGCTCGCCCGAGCCGATCAGGGTGGCCGGAAAGCTCAGCGTGTGGAAGGGCACGTTGTCCTTGCCCATGAACTGCACATAGCGCACGTCATCCGCGCCCTTGTCGGTGCGCCACCAGCGTTCCCATTCCGCGTCGCTCTTGCCATGCGCCTCGGCCCATTCGCCGGCGCAGGCGATGTATTCGATGGGCGCGTCGAACCAGACATAGAAGACCTTGCCCTCCATCCCCGGCCAGTCCTGCTCGCCCTTCTTGACCGGGATGCCCCAGTCCAGATCGCGGGTGATGCCGCGATCCTGCAAGCCGTCGCCGTCATGCAGCCATTTCTTGGCGATCGAGGTGGTCAGCACCGGCCAGTCGGTTTTCGAGTCGATCCAGGCGTCGAGCTGATCCTTGAGCGCCGATTGCCGCAGGTAGAGGTGCTTGGTCTCGCGCACCTCCAGATCGGTGGAACCGGAGATGGCCGAGCGCGGCTCGATCAGGTCGGTCGGGTCCAGCTGCTTGGTGCAGTTCTCGCACTGGTCGCCGCGCGCCTTGTCGTAACCGCAATTGGGGCAGGTGCCCTCGATATAGCGGTCGGGCAGGAACCGGCCATCGGCATTGGAATAGACCTGCCGCTCGCTCACTTCGCGTATCAGGTCGTTCTCGGCCAGTTTGCCCGCGAAATGCTGGGTCAGCTTGTGGTTCTGCGGGCTGGACGAGCGCCCGAAATGATCGAAGCTCAGGCCAAAGCGCCGGGCGATATCGGCCTGCACCTCGTGCATCTCGGCGCAATATTCGGCCACCGGCTTGCCCGCCTTGGCGGCGGCCAGTTCGGCGGGGGTGCCGTGCTCGTCGGTTGCGCAGAGGAACATCACCTCGTTGCCCCGGCCACGCTGGTAGCGCGCATAGAGATCGGCGGGCAGCTGCGAGCCCACCAGATTGCCGAGGTGCTTGATCCCGTTGATATAAGGGATCGCCGAGGTGATCAGAATACGTGCCATTGTCCCACTTCCGCGAAAATCGTCTGCGGTTCCTTTAACCCAGCCGCGCAGGGGGAGAAATCCCCCTTTTCGCCCTTACCGTTCCTCGCGCTCTTCACGCGAACGTTTCTGGAGCCGACCGATCGTGAACGAGGTGCGCGGCGCGAAGACATAGTTGGTGCGTGCCTCGGGCGTGGGGCGGGCCCGCATCCGGGTCAGGCCAAAGCCGATCAGGAACAGATGCGCGACCGCGATCAGGGCGAACAGGGCGGGCGGGCCAAAGCCTTCGATCAGGGTCGATGCCAGATAGGGTGCCGCGATGGCCCCCAGCGCGTACCAGAACATCAGCGCCGCCGACAGCTCGACCCGCTGTTCCGAGGTGGCAAAGTCATTGGCATGCGCCGCCGAGATCGAGAAGATCGGGAACGAGGTAAAGCCGAACAGCCCGGCCGCCAGCATAACGCCCAAGGTGCCGGTGCCGCCCGCCGCCGCAATCACGGCACAGGACCCCATCGCCGCGACAGAGATCCAGATCAACACCCAGCGGCGGTCGTATTTGTCGGCCAGCCAGCCAATGGGATATTGCGCGGCAACCCCGCCCAGCACAAAGGCGGCCAGGAAAAACGCGATCTGATTCACCGCCAGCCCCACTTCTTGGCCATAAAGCGGCCCAACCATGCGGAACGAGGCAGAGCTGACCGCCGAAACGATCACCCCGGCCACCGCCAGTGGCGAACAGAACCAGGCCAGGCCAGGGCGCAGGCGCGGGGCATCGGGGGTCTCGGGCTGGCTGGCCTTGGTCAGGGTCAGCGGCAACAGCGCGGCGCAACACAGCACCGCCAGCAGGTTGTACGAGACATAATGGGCTGGTGGCAGCACCGCGATGATCAGCTGCGCACAGAGCGAGGCGCCGGAATCCGCGATCCGGTAGGTGCCCATGGCGCGGCCGCGGATCTCGTTGGTCAGCTTGGCGTTCAGCCAGGCCTCGATCACCGTATAGCAGCCCGCGACACAGATACCTGACGCGATCCGCATCACCGCCCAGGCATAGGGATCCTCGGTCAGGGTATGGCCGATCAGGCCCATCGCCCCCAATGCGGTGCAGGCGGCAAAGGCGCGCGAATGCCCGACCGACCCCATAAGGCGGGGCGCCCACCAGCAGCCAATGAAGAAGCCAAAGAAATGCGCCGAGCCCAGCATACCGATCTGGGCCTTGGAAAACTCTAGCGTGATGCCCGAAATCGCATCCAGCGGGCCAACGCCACCGGTCGAGAGCTGCAACAGGATGACCGAGAGAAACAGGGCGGCAAAGGAAATGACTGTACGCATGGGATCGGGTGATATCCGGGCAGGGGACCTTGGTCTGTCGATTTACCGACGATTCGCCGTCGGATACGAGTGCAAATGCCCCTTCTGTTCCGGTTTCAGGCCGGAACCGCCTGACCACGGGGCCGCGAGCGGAGCATGAGCCACAGGATGATCGCGATGTTCAGCCCGTTCCAGATGATGCCGTTGACGAAAGCCAACGTGTAACTGCTGGTGACGTCGTAGATCCAGCCCGACATCCAGCCGCCCAGGGCCATGCCGAGGATGGTCATCATCATCACGAAACCCACGCGTGCGCCCGCCTCGCGCGGGGGCAGATATTCGCGCACCACCAGCGCATAGCTGGGTACGATGCCCCCCTGGGCCAGTCCGAACAGGGTGCTGACCACGTAGAGCGGCACCAGCCCGTCATAGGGCAGGAACAGGAACAATGCCGCGCATTGCAGGACCGAGCCCGCCAGCAGCGTCATCACCCCGCCCAGCCGGTCGGCGACCAGGCCCGAAATCACCCGGCTGACCACACCACCCAAGAGCATCAGCGACAGCATCTCGGCCCCCACCGCCGGGCCGTATCCCAGCCCGACGCAATAGGCGACGATATGGACCTGGGGCATCGACATCGCCACACAACAGCCGATGCCGGCAATGCCCAGCAGGTATTGCAGCGCGCGCGGGCTCAGCCCGGCGCTGCGCGCGTTCAGCTGGGCGGTGGCGGCGGCGGTGCCATGCGCCTCTTCGGGAAGGCGGCGGCGCAGGACCAGCGACAGCGGGATCACCGCGACCAGCGTCACCACGGCAAGCGTCAGATAGACCGCCTGCCAGCCCCGTTCGGCCAGCACATCGGCCAGCAGGGTGGGCCAGACCGCGCCCGACAGGTAGTTGCCGCTGGCCACCAGCGCCACGGCGATGCCGCGCCGGCGCAGGAACCAGTGCGAGATATCGGCGATCAGCGGCCCGAAGCCGACTGCCGTGCCCAGCCCCAGCAACAGATGCGCCGCCGAGAGCCACAGGATCGTGGGCGCCAGCGTGGCCAGCAGATAGCTGAGCGCGCTGAGCAGCGCCGCCCCGATCAGCGCCCAGGTCACGCCCAGCCGGTCCACCAGCCGGCCCAGCCACAGATTGCCCAGCGCAAAGCCGATCATGGTCAGCGTATAGGGCATCGAGGCCTCGGCCCGCCCGGCACCGAACTCGGTCTCGACCGCGGGCATCACCACGATCACCGCCCACATGCCCACATTGGCCACCGTGGCGATGGCCAGGGTGATCAGCAGGCGGAACCAGGAATAGGCGCTGTCGTGAACCGGGTGAGTCATACCGGCACGCTAGGGGCGGTTGCACGCCAAGACCAGTGACAAAATCGGGATCGGTGCGGTCGCAACCGGGCGAAACGCAACAGGTGAGAATCCCGGCAACCTGTGGTAGCATTTCGACATTGATATCGTCCCCGGCTCTATCCCGCCGGAACACCGCACTTTGAATACTCACTTTTCAGCAGACGGAGGCACAGATATGGCCGGAACGCGCAAGGACATCGCCAAACTGAACGGACCCTGGTCCGACGAGATGCTCTGGTACGCCCGCGCGGTGCGCGCATTGCAGGGGCGGGCACCCGCCGACCGCACCAGCTGGTGGTATCTGGCCGCCATTCACGGCATCGACATTCCCGGCTGGGTGCAACAGGGCATCGTGCCTTCGGCCGGCTCGCTGCCGCCGCAGGGCGAGCAGGACCTGATCTTCAACCAGTGCCAGCATGCGGGCTGGTTCTTTCTGCCCTGGCATCGGGGCTATCTGGCCGCGTTCGAGGCCATTCTGGATGCCTGGATATCGGCCCAGCCCGGCGGCCCGCAGGATTGGGCGCTGCCCTATTGGAACTATCTTTCGGACAGCAATCCGAACGGCCGGGCGATTCCGCAGGAATTTCTTGACCCGACCCTGCCAGATGGCAGCGCCAACCCGCTGTCACAGGTGCGCCGCAATGGCATGCAGGTGCTGGGGCCGCGGCCCTGGTTTCCGGGCGATATCAGCCTGTCGGCGCAAACCCGCAGCCTGCCCTTTACCGCCGCGCCGGGGACCGAGGGTTATGGCGGCGCGATCAGCGGTTTTGCCCAGCAGGGCAGCCTGACCGGCGCGGTCGAGGGCGATCCGCATAACCGTGTCCACGTGATGGTGGGCGGGGTGCAACCGGTGGCGGGTTGGATGAGCGACCCGGATTATGCCGCGCTCGACCCGATCTTCTGGATGCATCATTGCAATATCGACCGGTTCTGGGCGGCGTGGATGAGCAACCCGGCCAACCAGCAAGAGGCAAGCGGCGCCTGGTCGAACGGGCCGTTTCCGCGCCAGTTCCTGATGCCGAACCCGGCAGGCGGCGGCGATGTGTTCCTGCCCGGCCAGACCCTGCCCGGTGGCCCGCTGGCCCCCGTTTATGATAGCCTGCATGATGGCACCGGTATTGCCCAGGCGGTGGCCGGTGGCCCGGTGACGGAGGGAGCGATGATCACGTCCAGACAGGCGGGTGGCTCGGCGCTTCTGGGCTCGAACTCTGCGCCGCTGACGGTGGCGGCCACCCCGGCCGCGACCGAGATCGCCATCCCGGCCAGGGCCGCGACCGAGTTTGCCGCGCCGCCGGGCCTGGGGCCCGAGCCGCGTCTTTACCTCAACCTCGAAGGGGTGCGCGGAGCGGCGGCGGCCGGTGTGCTGCAAGTGCATCTGCGGTTGCCGGGCGAGGGCGGCGGGCTGCGGCTGGCCGATACCGTGGCGCTGTTCGGGTTGGGCAAGGCCAGTTCCACCGAGGGCGTGCACGCGGGCAACGGCCTGTCGTTGGCCATCGACATCACTGACCTCGCGCGCGAGATACAGATGGCGGCCCCCGGCGCGCTGGAGCGGCTGTCGGTCGAGTTGAGTCAGCCCGGAGCACCCGAAACAGAGATCACGGTCGAGCGGGTCAGCCTTTACAGGCAGGAAATGGGATGATTCCCGTGCCATTGCGTGCTGTCGCGGCGCATCTGCGGTTGGGGCCGATGCCCTGGCTGCTGGCTCTGGCCGTAACCGCGCTGGGCATGTCGCTCTTGCTGCCCGCCGGGCATGGGCTGGTCGAGCTGTGTGGTCGGCTGTCGCTGGCCCTGCTCGCCGATCCCGCGGCGCGGGCGTTGCTGCTGCCCGCGCCGGGGCTGTTGGCCGGGGGGTGGGTTCTGATGGTGCTGGCGATGATGCCGCCGCTGGTCTCGGCGCCGCTGGCGCATCTGTGGCAGACCACCGCACATGCCGGGCGCTGGGCAGCGGTTGCGCCTTTTGCGTTGGCCTATCTGGCGGTCTGGAGCTTGGCGGGGCTGGTGCTGTTGCCGCTGGCGCTGCTACTGGCCAGCGGCCCGGCGGCCTTGCCACTCTTGCTGGGCGCGGCGCTGATCTGGAGCGCTTCACCCACAGCGCAGGCGGCACGCAACCGCTGTCACCGGATGCGTTGGCTGCCCGCGGGGCGAATCCGTGCGGCCCGCGCCGCGCTGGATTACGGGCTGGCGCATGGCGGCGCCTGCCTGGGCGCGTGCTGGCCATGGATGCTGGTGCCCCTTGCGGTGCAGGGCGGACATGGCGCGGCAATGGTGCTGGTGGCTGTCTTTCTGCTGGTCGAGCGGGCCATGCCAGCGGCACCCGCCCTGTGGAGGGTGCCGCCCGGCATTGTCGCGTTGTACGGTCTTGCGCCGTCTCGACCGCGCCATCTCACCGGTCTGCGCCGGTTTTGACCTGGCCTTTGTGTCGGGCGGGTTCGAAGGGATACCCCCTCCGCCTCGAACCCGTCCGTGAGTGAGTGGTGGATGTCACCTGAGCTTTACACTAGCACAGGCCGCGGCACGTGTCGGCGTGCAGGGGTATAGGCTTTTATACAAAAGTATAGGTATTTCAGGTGACCTGGCGTCAGTTCGTCGTGACCGTCTGGCGCAGCTTGCCGGTGGTCTTGTCAAAGATCAGGATGCGCTCGTCCTCGGTGACCACGGCGAACCAGTTGCTGCCGATGGTGACCGCCACGGCGCGGGCGCCGTCGGGAAGCTCGACCTGATCGGGCAGGGTGGGGGTTCGGTCGCTCAGACGGATGACAATCAGCGCGAATGTCACTAGAACCCCGCCAATCATCACCGCGGTCAATGCCATGACCATGCGCCGCAGCAGTTTCAGTTGCGGGGTTTCCTGCGGTATCTCGGGATCGGAAGGGGCGGTCATGGATAAGGCCAGGCTGGAATTTGTCATCTCGGCGGCACCGCCGCCCCGCCTTGATAAGGCGCTTTCGCGGGATGTGCCAGAGGAGGCGGCGCTGTCGCGCACCCGGTTGGCGCGTCTGATCGCCGAGGGTGCGGTCAGTATCGACGGGCAGGTGGTCACCGACCCCAAGGCGCGCGTCGCCGAGGGCGCGCAGGTGGCGATCACCCTGACCGAAGCCGAGGAAAGCCATATCGCGCCCGAGGCGATCCCGCTGGTGGTGGTCTATGAGGATGACGACCTGATCGTGATCGACAAGCCCGCCGGCATGGTGGTGCACCCGGCGCCGGGCACGCCCTCGGGCACGCTGGTCAATGCGTTGCTGGCCCATTGCGGTGACAACCTGTCGGGGGTGGGTGGGGTGAAACGGCCCGGTATCGTGCACCGGATCGACAAGGACACGAGCGGCCTTCTGGTGGTGGCCAAGAGCGATGCCGCCCATCACGGTCTGGCCGCGCAGTTTGCCGCCCACAGCGCCGAGCGGCATTACACCGCGCTGTGCTACGGGGTGCCCGATGGCAGCGATCCGCGCCTGCGCGGCGTCAAGGGCGCCAGCTTCGAACCGGGCAACATCCTGCGCCTGACCACGCAGCTGACTCGTCACCCGACCGACCGCCAGAGGCAGGCGGTCGTGTTCCATGGCGGTCGCCACGCTGTGACGCGGGCGCGTGTGGTCGAGAGCTTTGGGCAGCCCGCTGCCGTGTCGCTGATCGACTGCTGGCTGGAAACCGGGCGGACCCATCAGATTCGGGTCCATATGGCCCATGCCGGACACGGGCTGCTGGGCGATCCGGTCTATGGCGGGCGGCGCAAACTGTCCCCACGCGCGCTGTCACCCGAAGCGGTCGAGGCCATCGGCGCCTTTCCGCGCCAGGCGCTGCATGCCGCCGTGCTAGGGTTTGAGCACCCGTTGAGTGGTGAAAAATTGAATTTTTCCGCACCTTTGCCGGATGATCTTGAAAGGCTGCTTGAAGTGCTGCGGCGGAGCTGAAACACTTTGCACGGCAAGGTGATGGGCGAGGTCTCACATTTTCTTAATCGAAGCTTAATTTCGGTATCGTAGCCCTTGACCCTTGAATGGGCAAAATAGGCGACCCATATCCTATGTTAAGTCCTTAAACATTTGGGAGGGACATTGATCATGGCGAATTACACCACCCTGCCGGCCCCCACGCCCGAAGGCGGTCTGAACCGCTATATGCAGGAAATCCGCAAGTTCCCGCTGCTGGAGCCGGAAGAGGAATACATGCTGGCCAAGCGCTGGGTCGAGGAACAGGATGCCGAGTCCGCCCACAAGATGGTCACCAGCCATCTGCGTCTGGCCGCCAAGATCGCCATGGGCTATCGCGGCTATGGCCTGCCCCAGGCCGAGGTGATTTCCGAGGCGAACGTAGGCCTGATGCAGGCGGTGAAACGGTTCGACCCCGAAAAGGGGTTCCGCCTGGCGACCTATGCCATGTGGTGGATCCGCGCCGCGATCCAGGAGTATATCCTGCGCTCGTGGTCGCTGGTGAAACTGGGCACCACCAGTGCGCAGAAAAAGCTGTTCTTCAACCTGCGCAAGGCCAAGGCCCGTATCGGCGCACTGGAAGAGGGCGATCTGCGCCCCGAGAACGTCGCCCGCATCGCCCATGACCTGGGTGTGAGCGAGGATGACGTGATCAGCATGAACCGGCGCATGTCCGGCGGCGATGCCTCGCTGAATGCCACCGTCGGATCCGAAGGCGAGGGCACGATGCAATGGCAGGACTGGCTGGAGGACGAAGACGCCGACCAGGCCGCCGATTACGAGGCGCGCGACGAGCTGGAGGCGCGGCGCGAATTGCTGGCCTCGGCGCTGGATGTGCTGAACGAGCGTGAAAAGGACGTGCTGACCCAGCGGCGGCTGATGGACCAGACCGTGACGCTGGAGGATCTGAGCGCGCAATACAATGTCAGCCGCGAACGTATCCGTCAGATCGAGGTGCGCGCCTTTGAAAAGCTGCAAAAGCGCATGCGCGAGCTGGCCCGCGAAAAGGGCATGCTGATCCCGGCCTGACCGGCCTGCGGGTGAGTATTTATGGCGGAATGAAGAGAGGGGCCCGGCGGGGCCCTTCTTGTTGCGCGCATTTCAAAGAAGGCGCGAGATCGCCATGCGCTGCGGCGACCGGGCCCGCGCGCCCGTCAGGAATTACCGCAGCCGGGCGCGCAGGACGCGGACCATGTTGTCGCCCATCACCTTGCGGATCTGATCCTCGCTCACGCCCGCATCCAGAAGGGCGGAGGTGAGCGCGGCCAGTTCCGAGGTGTCAAAGGCGGTTTCCACCGAACCGTCATAGTCGGAGCCCAGCGAGACATGATCGGCGCCCACTGTCTCGATCGCCTTGACGATCATTTTGGCGATACCGGTGGGGGTGATGTCGTCACAGGCGACCTCGGCCCAGTAGCCCATGCCGATCACCCCGCCGGTGGCGGCAATCTCGCGCATCAGCTCGTCGGGATAGTTGCGTTTGACCGGGCAATGGCCGTGCAGCCCGCCATGGCTGACCACCAGCGGCATGTCGGTCATCGCCAGCACGTCGCGCGCCACCTGCTGGCTGGAATGGGCCAGGTCGATCACCACCGGACGGCGGGCCAGTTCGGCCACTACGGCGCGGCCGAATTCGGTCAGGCCGGTATCGGCCTCGCCATGCAGCGAGCCGCCCAGCTCGTTGTCGAAGAAATGTTGCAGCCCATAGACCCGGTGCCCGGCGTCAAAGATCGGGTCGAGATTGGCCAGATCACCCTCGAGCGGATGCGCGCCCTCGATCCCCAGGATGCCGCCCACCACCGCCTCGCCGCGCGCCTTGGCGGCGAGCACTTCTTCCAGATCGGCGGCGGTCTTGATGATCTTGAGGCGGCCACCGGCGGCGGCCTCGACCTTGTGCAGTTTTTCCGCCTGCCAGATCGCCCGTTCGCGCAGGCTGGTCCAGGTGCGCAGCGGCCAGAGTTGGCCCACCGCCAGCAGGGTGATGTTGTCGAACGCCTCGGCCGAGTTGCTGTCATAGTTCTGCCCGGCGGGCGATTTGGTAACTGCGGTAAACACTTGTAGCGCCACGTTGCCCTCGATCAGGCGAGGAACATCGACCTGGCCGCGGGTGCCGCGCTGGCTCAGATCGCGGCTCCAGAGCAGCGGATCGGCATGCCAGTCGCCCACGATCAGGTTCCTGTGCAGGGCGGCGGCGCGGTCGCTCACCGGATAGGGGGCATGGTCGATCACGTTGTTGGACGTGTCCTCGACATATGCAGGCAGAAAGCCGAAGAACACGACCGCCCCGGCAATCGCCGCCAGCACCAGCAGTCGCACCGCCCATTTCAGAACCTTCCGCATGATCAACTCTCCCTGATGCGATCTGGCGCCAGCCTAAGCGTCGAATATGTCAGGGCAAAGACTGACCCTGCGTCTAGCCGGGCAGAGTTGCATCGTCACGTGGCCGCGCTAGGATGATGGTCCCAAGGGAGGAGCGATCATGGCCGGAGGCTGGGCCCGCGTCGGCGCGGTGAGCGAACAGATCGAGGCGTCGATTTCCGACGAGCTGGCGCGGCTGAAGGCGCGCAAGACGCCGGTGGGCGAAAGCCTGACCCATTGCGCCGAATGCGAGGAGGAAATCCCCGAACCGCGCCGAAAGGCGATCCCGGGGGTGAAACTATGCCTCGACTGCCAATGAATCTGGACGGATAAAAGCACAATTTCCAAAAGTGCTTGATCCGAAGACCTACTGGGACGACACTTCCATCTACGACAGCCTGATCGGAGAAGGTTAGCAATGAGAAGACTACTAGAGAATATTTTATTTTTTATTGTTCTGACATTTTCTTGCATCGGCATTGCTTCGACACCAGCGATTTCCGCAGACTACAAAGATTGGCCAAGCAACATTAAGCCGAGCGAAGATCGGGATGTATTGTTCAGTGGTGACGGCATTGAGATAACAAATTCGCCAGAAAGCTGCAAAGGCGGACGCATATGGAGTCGGCAATATATTCTAGTCGTGACAGAGGCTCCGCTACCGAAGGAAATCGTGACATCAAAACATTTGCTCTTTGGCCCTGTAAACGAAGCATGGGTCAAATCGAGAACAATGTGCGGATGGTTCGGTCAGCCGATTAGGTCTCCGGAGTCACCTGAATACGCCATCGCATTTTTCGCACCTTCGGGAAATGGGTACACCAGGTATGCCGGCGGAAATTTTTACGTGGATACTCAGCAAATCAGTCGCAAGCTGAAGTTGATGGAGTACAAAGAGCAGGCGGCGGCCGCCGATCAGGACGTGATTATCTCCAATATCTTAAAGTCAATTAATGAATCTGGAAAAAGACAATTCGCCATCAGGGGCGTTACAGAGCATTTGAGAAAACAATCCGCAGCGATGCTAGAAGCTTGGTGTGCGACTCTTCCCAGAGAAATTCAGCTTAGGGTTGGGCAATACATCGTTCCAAAATTTGAAATCGACAAGTGTGTGATGAGGGGGAAGCACTATCCACTTTATTTCTTTCACTGGAGCGCAGAAACTTTTGTCGAATCGTGCGATTCTAAACTTGAGTCATGTGCGTATACTTTCTCGATAGTTTGTAACGGCGACGAAAAGGGTGGGGGCCGTTCTGAGTATTGTCAGGCCCCACCACCTCTGCGGCAAACGATAGCGCTACGATGATTGAGGTGGCGCTCGGAATCGGTCGCTCTTGTCACCGGATGATAAGCCACCCACAATCAAGCTATTGATGGGGACAAAACCCCTCACCAAAACCTTTGCGGTTTTGGCAGGGCTTTGTCTTGCGGGCTTCGTCTGTTCTGAGCCGCACCACAGGCATCTTCTCCCTGTGGCGCGGGCTGGGCATCAGCCCTCCATCGCTTCCAGCTCGTCGATCATGTCCGAGATCATGCTCAGGCCCTTGTCCCAGAATTTTGGGTCGCTGGCATCCAGGCCAAAGGGCGCCAGAAGCTCTTTGTGGTGCTTGGAACCGCCCGCCTTCAGCATGTCGAAATACTTTTCTTCGAACCCTTCGGCGCCCTCGGCGTAGACCGAGTAGAGCGCGTTCACCAGCCCGTCGCCGAATGCATAGGCATAGACGTAAAAGGGCGAGTGCACGAAATGCGGGATATAGGCCCAGAAGCTTTCATAGCCTTCCATGAAGTCGAATGCAGGCCCAAGGCTTTCGCCCTGCACGCTCATCCACAACGCGCCGATATCCTCGGGCGTGAGTTCCCCCTGACGGCGGGCGGCGTGCAGCTTGCATTCAAAGTCATAAAACGCGATCTGGCGCACCACCGTGTTGATCATGTCCTCGACCTTGCCCGCCAGCAGCACCTTGCGCTGTTCCTGGGTCTCGGCCTTTTCCAGCATCTTGCGGAAGGTCAGCATCTCGCCAAACACGCTTGCGGTCTCGGCGAGCGTCAGCGGGGTCGAGGAGAGCATTTCGCCCTGACCGGCGGCCAGCACCTGATGCACGCCATGACCCAGCTCATGCGCCAGCGTCATCACATCGCGCGGCTTGCCCAGATAGTTGAGCATCACATAGGGGTGCACCTCGGTCACGGTGGGATGGGCAAAGGCACCCGGCGCCTTGCCGGGTTTCACGCCCGCGTCGATCCACCCCTTGGAGAAGAAGGGCGCGGCGATCTCGCCCATGCGCGGGTCAAAGGCGTCATAGGCCTCCATCACCATGCGCTCGGCCTGGGCCCAGGGGATGGTGCGGGTGTCTTCCATCGGCAGCGGCGCGTTGCGGTCCCAGACCTGCATGCGGTCCAGCCCCAACCATTTGCGTTTCAACTCGTAATAGCGGTGGCTCAGCTTGGGATAGGCGGCAACCACCGCCTCGCGCAGGGCCTCGACCACCTCGGGTTCGACGTCGTTGGACAGATGACGGCCGGTCTGGGCGCTGGGCATCTTGCGCCAGCGGTCGATCACTTCCTTTTCCTTGGCGGCGGTGTTGTGGACGCGGGCGAAGGTCTTGATGTTCTCGCCAAAGACGCGCGCCAGTTCGTGGGCGGCGGCCTCGCGCTTGCTCCGGTCCTGTTCGGTCAGCAGGTTCAGCGTGCCCTCGATGTTCAGCTCTTCGCCGTCGATGTCAAAGGTGAGCCCGGCGATGGTCTCGTCGAACAGCCGCTCCCAGGCGTCGCCCACCACGCCCAGATCGTGCAGGAAGCGTTCCAGTTCATCGCTCAGCTGATAGGGTTTCATTGCACGGATGCGGCGGAACACGGGCGCATAGCGGGCCAATTCTTCGTTTTCTGGAAAGCGGGCGGCCAGAGCGTCATCCTCGATCCGGTTCAGTTCCAGGGTGAAGAAGACCAGCGGCGTGGTGAAATTGGTGATCTTTTCCTGGCAGTCGGACATGAACTTGGCCCGGCCCCCATCGATGGTCAGCTGGTAATAGCGCAGGCCCGCAAAGGACATGATGCGGCCCGCGATGGCGCTGATCTTCTCGTTGCGCTGCACGCAGGTCAGCAGGGCGCCCGCATCCAGATCGGCCAGCTTACCCTCGTAATCGGCGGCGAATGCGGCGCATTCGGTTTCCAGCCAGTCGAGGTCGCGCTTCAGCTCCGGCGCGTCCTCGCCGGTATAAAGATCGCTCAGGTCCCATTCGGGCAGATTGCCGAGATCCTTGGAACCGGAACCGGCATTGGCGTCGCGAAGGGGAAAGGGCAGGTGAAACATGTGGGCCTCGTCTTTGCTTGTTGCCCCACACTTAAGGAGCGCAGCCGCCCACCGCAACCGGCAAGACCGCGAGTGTGCGCTTGCGGCAGGCGGCGAGAAAATTCGACGAATTTTCTCGGGCTTGCCAGCGCGCGGTCAGGCGCTGCGTTGCAACCGGTCCGGTGCCGAGAACAGGGCGGCCATCCGGTCATAGACCGGGTCGCGCACTTCTGGGGCCTCCATCAGCACCTCGTGTTCACCGTCCGGGATCTCGACCAGTTCGCCACGCGGCCAGCGCGCCATGCGGGCGCGCACCGCCTTGCGGTCGACGATCTGCTCGTGGGAGCCCAGGAAGGTCAGGCAGGGCAGGTCGGGCGAGGGGCGGTTCTCCAGTGCGCGGCATTCCGCTAGCGCCTCGCGCAGCCAGATATTGGTGGGAGCGCCAAGCGCCAGTTCCGGGTGCGCGGCCAGCTGATCGCGCATCATCTCGTACATCGCCGGGTCGCGGGTCAGCGCATTGCCCTGGAATTCCTGCGCCTGCACATAGGGCTCCAACGTGGTGGTGGCGGGATGCTTGTGCCCCATGCCGATGGCCGGGGCCAGATTGGCGGTTATCCAGCTCAGCGGCTTCATCACCGGGGTAAAGAAAATGCCCCACATCGGCCCGGTAAAGGCGCAGGCTGCGACCGGCAGCCCCTCCATCACCGCGCGCAGCCCGATGGCGCCGCCCATGGAATGGCCGACCATGAACCAGGGCTTCGGCAGTTCCAGTGTGGTGGCCAGTTCCACCGCCGCCGCCACGTCGCGCTGGAAGTCGGTGAAATTCACCACATGCCCCAGGCGGCGGTCCTCCAGCAGCCTGTCGGCCAGACCCTGACCGCGCCAGTCTACGGTCAGCATGGCAAAGCCGCGCGCCACAAAGGCCCGCGCCGCATCGCCGTATTTTTCGATATATTCGGTGCGCCCGGGAAACATCAGCACGGTGCCACGCGCTTCGCCCTCGGGGCGCCAGTGACCGGCGCGGATGCGCAGACCGTCCGAGGTCTGCATCCAATGGGCCGCGCCACCGGCGGGGCCGCCGGCCACATCTTCGAACAAGGGGGCCGGCGTCAGGGTCATCAGGCCAGCACCGAGGCCAGTTTCATCGCGACGCCCATGTCGCCGTCGATGGTCAGCTTGCCGGACATGAACGCGCCGGTGGGATTCAGTTCACCCGACAGGATCTGCTGAAAGGTATCGGCATCCGCCGACAGGGTCACATCGGCCTCTTCGTCGCTGACCCGGGCGCCCGACCCATCCAGCACGATCGCGCCCATATCGGCGATGGCAAATTTGGCTGTGGAATCGAAACCGGCGCCAGACAGCTTTTCGTTCAGCTCGGCTGCGGCCTGTTCAAGAGTGTCGCTCATTGTGTTCCTCGGTCTTTGTTTGGGGCGTGACGCAGCCCTCGTGGACAACGCCGTTTAGCGCGCTAAAGTAAGGTCTGTTATGATCGCATTGCCTGTAAAGCTCAAAGATATCGTTGCGGCACTCTGGCTGATATCCGCCATTTCCGGGGGGGTGTCGGCGCAGGAGGTCGAGCCGAATGACGAAGCCGTCCTGCTGGAGGAACTGGTCGGGGCCGATCCCGTGCGCGCGCGCCAGATCGACCGCGAATTGCAGGCGCTTTGGGCACAATCGGGCTCTGCCTCGGCCGATTTCCTGCTCAAGCGCGGACGCGACGCGCTCGAGGCGCAGGATATCCCCGCCGCCATCGAACATCTGACGGCTTTGACCGATCATGCGCCCGATTTCGCCGAGGGGTGGCATGCACGCGCTTCGGCCTATTTCGCCGCCGACCTCTATGGCGCCGCCGTGGCCGATCTGGAGCGCGCGCTTGCGCTCAACCCGAACCAGTATGATGCGATCTTTGGGCTTGGGTTGATCTTCGAGGCGCTTGAGCGGCCTGAAACGGCCTATGCCGTCTATACCCGGGCGCTGGCTATACATCCGCATCACGAGGAAGTAACCAGTGCCGTGACTCGACTGAAATCCCGGATCGAGGGCCAGGCGCTCTGACGCGCCGCACCGGGCCGGGCAGGGGGCAGACAGGTGAGCGGATCAACGCGGATCGTGGCCGTCCTCGGCCCGACCAACACAGGCAAGACGCATTACGCGATCGAACGGATGCTGGGCCATCGTACGGGGGTGATCGGCCTGCCGCTGCGCCTGCTTGCGCGCGAGGTCTATGACAAGATCGTGGCGCTGCGCGGCCCCTCGGTGGTGGCGCTGGTCACCGGCGAAGAGCGAATCGTGCCGCCGCGCACCCAGTATTGGGTTTGCACGGTCGAGGCGATGCCCGAGGGGCTGGGCGCCGATTGCGTTGCCGTGGATGAAATCCAGCTCTGCGCCGATCCCGAACGCGGCCATGTCTTTACTGACCGCTTGCTCAGGGCGCGCGGGCTGCACGAAACGCTGTTTCTGGGCTCCGACACCATGCGCGGACCCATCGCGGCGCTGGTGCCCGAGGCGCAGTTCGTCCGCCGCGAGCGGATGAGCCAGCTGGTCTATACCGGCTCGAAAAAGATCACCCGGATGCCACCGCGCAGCGCCATCGTCGGGTTTTCTGTCGAAAACGTCTATGCCATCGCCGAGCTGATCCGCCGCCAAAAAGGGGGTGCTGCCGTGGTGATGGGGGCGCTGTCCCCGCGCACCCGCAACGCGCAGGTGGATCTCTATCAGAATGGCGAGGTCGATTACCTGGTCGCCACCGATGCCATCGGCATGGGGTTGAACCTGGATATTGACCACGTGGCCTTTTCCGCGCTCAGCAAGTTCGACGGCCGCCGCATGCGCCCGCTGGCGCCCAACGAGTTGGGCCAGATCGCGGGCCGGGCCGGGCGTGGCATGGCCAGCGGTACCTTTGGTGTGACCGGCGAGGCGCGGCCGCTTGACGAGGGCATGGCGCAGGCGATCATGGAGCACCGCTTCACCCCGCTCAAGAAACTGAACTGGCGCAACAGCGCGTTGCGCTTCAACTCGGTGGATGCGCTGATTTCCGCGCTGGAAGAGGCGCCAAGCGGCGAACACCTGCTCAAGGCGCGCGAGGCCGACGACCTGATGGCGCTGAAATCGCTGGCGGGCGAGGCCGAGGTCATTGCCCGCGCCAGCGATGGCGCTTCGGTCCGGCTGCTCTGGGATGTCTGCCGTATTCCAGATTTCCGCGGTATCAGCCATGCGGAACATGCTGGCCTCTTGCAGGTCATTTTTGGTCACCTGCACGAGGGCGGGCATATTCCCGACGATTTCATGGCCCGGCAAATCCGTCGCATCGACCGCACCCATGGGGACATAGATACTCTGTCCAAACGGCTGGCATATATCCGCACGTGGACATATGTCGCGCAGCGGAACGGCTGGGTTCGTGACGAAAGCCATTGGCGCGGCGAAACCCGCGCTGTAGAAGACAGGGTGTCGGACGCCCTCCATGAACGTCTGACACAGAGATTTGTGGACCGGCGCACCAGCGTGCTGCTGCGCCGGCTCAAGCAGAAGGAGGCCCTTTTGGCCGAAGTGAACGACAAGGGTGAAGTGACGGTCGAAGGTGAATTCGTCGGCCGTCTCGAGGGATTCCGCTTCATGCCGGACAAGTCCGCGCAGGGGGCCGAGGCAAAGGCGCTGAAATCGGCGTCGTTGCAGGCGCTGGCGCCGCAGTTCCATCTGCGCGCCGACCGGTTCTATAACGCACCCGATACCGAGATCGACTTTACCGAACAGGGTGGTCTGATGTGGGGCGAATATGCGGTGGGCAAGCTCACCGTCGGCGCCGATCCGCTGAAGCCGCAGGTCGAGGTCTTTGTTGACGAGGCCGCAGGCCCCGATGTCGAACAGAAGGTGCAGCGCCGCCTGCAGCATTTCATCGACCGCAAGGTCGCGGCCCTGTTCGAGCCGCTGCTCGCGCTGTCACGCGACGAGGCGCTGAGCGGGCTGGCGCGTGGCTTTGCCTTCCGCATGGTCGAGAATTTCGGCATCCTGCCGCGCGCCGATGTGGCGCAAGAGGTCAAGGATCTGGATCAGGAAGCGCGTGGCGCCCTGCGCAAGCATGGCATCCGCTTTGGCCAGTTCACCATCTTCATGCCGCTCCTGCTGAAACCGGCGCCGACCCGTTTGCGGCTGGTGCTGTGGTCGCTGGCCCGGGGCCTGTCGGAATTCCCCGAGGCGCCGCCGCCGGGGCTGGTGACGGTGCCTTCGGTCAAGGATGCCGAGCCGGGCGTCGATACGATGTGCGGCTATCGCATCTCGGGCGAGCGGGCGATCCGCATCGACATGCTGGAACGTCTGGCCGACATGCTGCGCGCCAAGGACAGCCGCGCCGGGTTCGAGGCGACGGCGGACATGCTGTCGATCACCGGCATGACGCTGGAGCAGTTTGCCGACCTGATGCAGGGGCTGGGCTACAAGGCCGAGCGCGGCGAACGTGCCAAGGTGAAACCGGCGCCTGTCGAGGCCGCTGCCGAAGGAGCGGCCGCCCCGGCAGAGGGGACCGTAGCCGAGGCCGCCCCGGCACCCGAGGTCGCCGAGGCAGAGGCAGTGCCAGTGGAGCCGGTCGAAGCCCCCGCAGAGACCCCCGCAGAGGCCGCCGACGCGGAGCCCGAGCTTGAGGTCTTTTTCACCTTCACCTGGGCCCGTGCCGCCCGCCAGCAGCAGGGCCGTGGCCCGCGCCGCGAGGGCCGGGGCCAGCCGGGGCAGGGCGAAGGCCGCGCCAAGGACCGCCCGCGCGGTGGCAAGCCGCAAGAGGGCGGACGCCGCCGCGATGGCAAGCCCCAGGGCGGCAAGGGTGGCAAACCCGGCCAGCAAGGCGCCAAGACCTATTCCTCGCGCCCGCCGAAGAAGGAAAAGGCGATCGACCCCGACAACCCCTTTGCCGCCGCGCTGATGGGGCTGAAAGAGGGCAACTGAGCGGACATGACAGAGGCGCCGACCCGGCTGCGCATCGACAAATGGCTCTGGCACGCGCGTTTCTTCAAAACGCGCGGGCTGGCAGCCGAGGCGGCCGGATCAGGGCGTATCCGTGTCAATGGCAATCGCGTCTCGAAACCGGCGCATGCGGTGGGGCCGGGGGATGTGCTGACCTTTGGCCAGGGCCGTCAGGTCCGGGTGATCCGGGTCGAGGCGCTGGGGACACGGCGTGGTCCGGCGCCCGAGGCGCAAACGCTGTATACCGATCTGGATGCGGAGCGGAACGATGCTCCTCCCGCCGAAGCCTGACCGGAACGCTGTCGCGCCTCACCCGCCTGCGGCGGGATGCCCGGCCTTTCCGGACACCGCCAGGGGCGATCCTCCCTTGAAGAACACGCCACTCTGATTTAGCTAGTCGGGCAACGAACCAGTGGAATTCAACTCATGACCTATGTCGTCACCGAAAACTGCATCGCCTGTAAATACACCGACTGTGTCGAGGTATGTCCGGTGGACTGTTTCTACGAGGGCGAGAACACGCTGGTCATCCATCCCGACGAATGCATCGACTGTGGCGTGTGCGAACCCGAATGCCCCGCTGATGCGATCCGCCCCGATACCGAGCCGGGGATGGAGCAATGGGTCGAGTTCAACCGCAAGTATTCCGAAATGTGGCCGGTCATCGTGACCAAGAAGGACCCGCTGCCCGACGCTGAAGAGCGTGACGGCGAGTCCGGCAAGATGGAGAAGTATTTCTCCGAGGCGCCCGGCGAGGGCGGCTGAAACGATATAACGATTCGCGCGCGGACCCGGGTCCTTGGCGGGGCGGATCGGTTCAAGACCCTGATCAGAAAGGGTGAATGGGTCGTTGTGACGTCTCGCCCTTTAAGGGGGCGTAATTTTATGGTATATTCTCTTTACATGATGCCAATGATCGGGATGAGCACCAAAAGCTGGCTCGCTTTTGGGCAGCAGCATTTGTGATGAAATTCAACGACTCGCGGGAGCCATCGTTCCCGAGCGTCTAATTTTGTTGCGGCGACCCCGGTCAGCAACCAAGGAAAGACCTGAATGACCAAGTCGAAAAAGCTCGAGTTCCGCCCAAACGATTACGTGGTCTATCCGGCGCATGGCGTCGGACAGATACTCTCGATCGAAGAGCAGGAAGTCGCCGGGTTCAAGCTCGAGCTGTTCGTGATCTCCTTTGAAAAGGACAAGATGACCCTGCGGGTGCCGACCAACAAGGCCACCGAATCCGGTCTGCGTTCGCTCAGCTCTCCGGATGTGATCAACCAGGCGATGAAGACGCTCAAGGGCAAGGCCAAGGTCAAGCGCGCCATGTGGTCGCGCCGGGCGCAGGAATACGAGCAAAAGATCAACTCGGGCGACCTGATCTCGATCGCCGAGGTGGTCCGTGACCTGCATCGAACCGATGATCAGCGCGAGCAGTCCTATTCCGAACGTCAGCTCTACGAGGCGGCGCTTGAGCGTCTGACGCGTGAAGTTGCTGCCGTGTCGGGCGCCGATGAGATGGCCGCCGCCAAGCAGGTCGACGATGTGCTGACCTCGCGCGCGGCCTGACGCCGGATGCGACATTTTGCGGGCCGTCCCCTTGGGGCGGCCCGTTTTTTTGCGCGGCATTCCCGGGCGTAGGGTACTAGTCTGACAACAGATCGGTCAGGACAGAGAGGGCAGATGCATACTGTCAAGGCAGCAGTCCGCAAACTCTATGTCGGGCGGGAACCGGGGTCGGTTCGGTTTCGCTATGGGCTGATCCTGTTCGACCTGTCGACCATCCTCTTTTTTATCGCGACCGCGCATCTGCCGCATGGCCGGCTGTTGACCGCGCTGAGCGTGGTGATCGGGCTCGTCATCCTGTGCGACTTCAGCGCGCGATTGTGGATTGCCAGGCAACGGCGCGAGTTTCTGACCCGTATCTATACCATTGCCGATATCATCGTGATCCTGTCGCTGCTGCTGGATCCGTTCCTGACCCAGAGCCTCGCCTTTCTGCGCATCCTGCGCGGGCTGCGGCTGATCCACTCCTATCATCTGCTGCACGACCTCAGGCGTGACAGTCAATTCTTCCGCACCCATGAGGATGCCATTGTGGCGGCGGTCAATCTCTTGGTCTTCATCTTTCTGACCACGATGGCGGTGCTGGTTTTCTTCATCCCGCCGGGCAGCCGCGAGACCCCCTATATCGACGCGCTCTATTTCACCATGGCGACGCTGACCACAACCGGGTTCGGCGACATCACCCTGCCGACCCCGGCGGGCAAGCTGTTTTCGGTCTTTGTCATGGTGGTGGGCGTGGCGCTGTTCGTGCGTCTGGCGCAGGCGATCTTTTCCCCGCAGAAGGTGCGCTATCGCTGTCCGGATTGCGGCCTGTTCCGGCATGACCCGGATGCGGTGCATTGCAAGCATTGCGGCGGTTTGCTGAATATCGAGACGGGTGGGGCCGGGTAGGGCGGGGATGTCTAAAGCGCGGCTGACAGCGCCAGCAGGCAAGTGATCTCGGCCAGTTGCTGCGCCGCGCCCAGAATGTCGCCGGTCTGGCCGCCGATCTTGGCCCGGGCAAGTACGGCAAGACCCGTCACCGCCAGCGCCGCCAGCAGCGCCGGGATCAGCACCGTCCAGCCGGCCAGCAAGAGCGTCAGCGCCGCCGCCAGCCCAAGGCCGAGCACCACCGCGTGCGGGGCCGGGCGCCCCACCGACTGGCTGAGGCCCGCGCCGCGCGCATTGGGCAGGACCCGCATCAGCACCGGCATCAGCGCCCGCGACCAGACCGCCGCCGCCACGGCCGCACCAAACGCACCGCCCGCGACCAGTGCCGCCAGCGCCGCCAGTCGCAACCCCTGTGAAAGGATCAGCGCCAGCACGCCATAGGTGCCGATATGGCTGTCCTTCATGATCTCCAGCCGCCGCTCTGGTGTGAAGCCGCCCCAGAGCCCGTCGGCGGTATCGGCCAACCCGTCCTCGTGCATGGCGCCGGTGGTCATCACCAGCACCACCAGCATCAGCCCGGCCACAGCGACCGGCGCCAGCCCGGCGGCAAGTGCCAGCGCGCCGGTGACCCAGGCCAGCTCTCCAACCACCAGCCCCGCCAGCGGAAAGGCCCAGACGGCCGCGGCCTGCCGGGCAAAGGCGGGTTCGGGCAGGGCGGGCAGCGGCAGGCGGGTCAGCAACACCAGCGCCAGCAAAGGATCCCGGGGTGAAATGGCCGCAATGTCGTTTTTGCGCATCTCTCCGCCTTTCAAGGTCTTGTCGTGTCGGGTGCATTGGTTAAACACGGGCGGACCCAAGATGCAAAGAGGCTTTCCATGCTGCTAGCGCTTACCGATCTCGCCCAGTTCCGCGGCCTGCTGGCCTCGGCGCCCGGTCCCGATACCGCCGCTCGCACTGGCGCCGAAGAGCGCAATGGTCAATTGACCAAACCGCCCGGTGCGCTGGGGCGGCTCGAGGATCTGGCGATCTGGTATGCGGGCTGGCGCGGCGATGCCCGGCCCCGGATCGAGGCGCCGCAGGTGATCGTCTTTGCCGGCAATCACGGGGTGACGGCACAGGGCGTTTCGGCATTTCCGGCCGAGGTGACGGTGCAGATGGTGATGAATTTCGAACATGGCGGCGCCGCCATCAACCAGTTGGCGCGTGCCGCCGGGGCGCGCATGGATGTGCACGCGCTGGAACTGGACCGTCCGACACAGGATTTCACCCAAGGCCCGGCAATGACCGGGGACGAATTGCTGACCGCGCTGCAAACCGGCTGGGCCGCCGTCGATCCGGCGGCGGATCTGCTGGTGGTGGGCGAGATGGGCATCGGCAACACCACCCCGGCGGCGGCCATCGCGCACGCGCTGTTCGGGGGCGCGGCGGGCGACTGGACCGGGCGCGGTACCGGGGTTGACGACGCCGGGCTGGCCAACAAGACGCGCGTCGTGGCCGAGGGCGTCGCCCTGCACACCAGCCGCGACGGGCTCGAGGTATTGCGTTGCCTGGGCGGGCGCGAGATCGCCGCCATGGCGGGTGCAATTGCCGCCGCGCGTCAGCTGCGCATCCCGGTGATCCTGGACGGGTTCATCTGCACGGCGGCGGCAGCGACGCTTGCGGCGGTTGCGGCAGACGCGCTGGATCATACCGTTGCCGGTCACCAGAGCGCCGAGGGTGCGCATAAGGCGCTTTTGAAGAAGCTGGGCAAGGAAGCACTTCTTTCGCTCGGCCTGCGTCTGGGCGAGGGCTCGGGCGGGGCGTTGGCGATCAATATCCTGAAAAGCGCGGTGGCTTGCCATTCCGGCATGGCCACCTTTGCCGAGGCCGGCGTTTCCGACGGCTGAACGCCGCTCTTCCGGCCCTTGCGTGAATCAGGCAGAGCGTCGCTCTGCCAGTTCCTCGCTCAACTCCATCAGCGCTGTCTCAAGGTCCTTTTGCAGCGCCTGCGAGCGCTCCACATAGTCTGTGTTCTCGGCGGTGGGTATGTTCGGGTCCCAGACCTCTGCCAGATCACGCACCGCCTTACGGTCATGCTGATAAAAGGTCTGCGCTGCCTGTGCCGCCTCGTATTCGCTGAGGCCGACATTCTCCAGCACATAGCGCCCGGCGCGGACCGAGCTGTCGAACATCTCGCGCACGATGTCGTCGGCCCCGGCGCGGTAAAGCTCATAGACATGGTTGCGGTCGCGCGCGCGGGCGATGATATGCAGGTCTGGGCGCTGGCGCCGGGCATAGGCCACCAGTTTCGTCACCTGATTGTCATCATCCAGCGCCGCCACCAGCACCTGCGCCTTGGCCAGTCCCGCCGCCTTGAGCAACTCGGGCCGGGTCGGGTCGCCCAAGAACCCCTTGACGCCAAAGCGCCGCATCAGCTGGATCGTCTCCATGTCGTGGTCCAGCACGATGGTCTTGAACCCGCTGGCGGTGACCAGACGGTTGACGATCTGGCCGAACCGACCGATGCCCGCGATGATCACCGGCCCCTGTTCGTCGATCGTGTCGGGCGCATGGGTCGGGGCATGCTCGCGCATGTTGCGTGACAACAGGTCGTAAAGGATGAACAGAAGCGGCGTGATCATCATGGTCAGTGCGATGATCATCAGCAGTTTCTGTGACAGATGCGCCGGGATCACGTTCTGCTGGGTGGAAAAGGCCAGCAGGACAAAGCCGAATTCGCCCGCCTGCGCCAGCCCCAGCGTGAACAGCCAGCGGTCGCGGCCCTTGAGCCTGAACGCGCGCCCGACAATATAGAGGATCACGCCCTTGAACAGGATCACCAGCAGCGCCAGCCCGATCAGATCCAGTGGATCGGCAAGGAAGAAACCCACATCGATCCCGGCGCCCACGGTGATGAAGAACAGGCCCAGCAGCAGCCCCTTGAACGGCTCCAGATCGCTTTCCATCTCGTGCCGGAATTCCGAGTTGGCCAGCACCACGCCGGCCAGAAAGGCGCCAAGCGCGGGCGACAGGCCCACCAGCGTCATCAGGAACGAAATACCCACCACGATCATCAGCGCCAGCGCGGTATACATCTCGCGCAGGCGGCTGGCATGGATGAAGCGGAACAGGGGCCGGGTCAGGTAGATGCCCGCCAGCACCACGAAGACGACGGCGCCGATGGTGACCAGTGTCACCGCCCAGCCGGGCAGCCCCTCGACCAGCGACAGGCTGGCCTCGTGCCCCGCGCCCGATTGATGCGCGCGGTTGATCGATCCGTCGCCTGCGAAATGCGCCACCGGCGCGCTGGCCAACAGCGGCAGAAAGGCCAGGATCGGGATCACCGCGATATCCTGCGTCAACAGGACCGAGAAGGTCGCCCGCCCTCCATTGGTCTGCATCAGCCCCTTTTCCGACAGCGTCTGCAACACGATCGCGGTCGAACTGAGCGACAGCGTCAGGCCGACGGCCAGTGCCACGCTCCAGGGTTGGCCCGCCACCATCGCGATCACCATGATCGCCAGCGTCGAGACCCCCACCTGCAACCCGCCCAGGCCCAGCAGCTTGTCGCGCATGTCCCAGAGCGCGCGCGGCTCCAGCTCCAGCCCGATCAGGAACAGCATCATGACAACGCCGAATTCGGCCACATGTTGCAGATCGGCGGTTTCGGCGCCGACCAGCCCCAGAACCGGCCCGATGATCAGCCCCGCCGCCAGATAGCCCAGAACCGAGCCGAGGCCCAGACGGGCCGCCAACGGCACGGCGATGACGGCCGCCGCCAGGTAGATCGTCGCCTGATACAGAAAGCTTTCCATCTCTCTCCCTTGTGCCGCCTCAGGTCGGCAGCGGTGCGTCGCGCTTCAACTGGTCCATCACGATCTGGCTCTGCACCCGGGCCACCGCCGGATGCGGCAGGATCACCTCGTGCAGCAGCCGATTCAGAGCAGGCAAATCGGCGCAATAGACATGCAGCAGATAATCCGCTTCGCCGGTCATCGTCCATGCGCTTGTGATCTCCGGGCGGGAATTCACCATCCGGGCGAATTTGGCCGATTGTTCCGGTCCATGCGTGCCCAGATGCACCTGGATGAAGCCCTGGACATGCAGGCCCAGTTTCAGCGGGTCGAGCTTGGCGGCATAGCCGGTGATGTAGCCCTCGGCCTCCAGCCGCTGGCGCCGGCGGCCCGCCTGGCTGCTGGACAGGTGCAGCATCTCGCCCAGCTGCTGGGCTGT
Organism: Ruegeria sp. BHSC223; assembly: GCF_059613025.1. Lineage (NCBI taxonomy): Bacteria > Pseudomonadati > Pseudomonadota > Alphaproteobacteria > Rhodobacterales > Roseobacteraceae > Ruegeria > Ruegeria sp. BHSC223. The sequence goes on along the minus strand of NZ_JBXWRR010000008.1, from coordinate 129,846 downwards.
CAGATGCGCGTCCTTTTGCAGGGCATCGAGCAGGCGCAGATCCATCGAATCCAACATGTGCGCGTTTTCCTCGTTTTCTTTGAGATTAGTGCGAATTTCGCGCGCGTAAACGGTGGAAGGCCAAAAACAATGCGCAGAATCAGCGTGGCTGAAGTCGTATTCTCGACTCAGCAAATGTTTCGCCGCATCAGGAGACGCACCATGGGTCCTTTCCCGCATAACGCCCCGAAATCCGAGATCACCCCTGAAAATCCCGCCGGTACCGACGGGTTCGAATTTGTCGAATTCGCCCATCCCGAGCCGCAGGTGCTGCGCGACCTGTTCGCGCAGATGGGGTTCGACATGGTCGCCCGCCACAAGGACAAGCCCGGCATCGAGCTGTGGCAGCAGGGGGATGTCACCTATATCCTGAACGCCGAAAAGGGCTCGTTTGCTGAAAAATTCATCGAATTGCATGGTCCTTGCGCCCCCTCGATGGGCTGGCGCGTGGTGGATGCGCAGGCGGCCTTCGATCATGCGGTCAAGATGGGCGCCGAACCCTATGAGGGCGACGACAAGACCATGAACGTCCCCGCGATCAAGGGCATCGGCGGCTCGCTGCTCTATTTCATCGATCAGTATTACGACACCTCGCCTTACAATACCGAGTTCGAGTGGCTGAAGCAGTCGAAGCCGCGCGGCGACGGGTTCTTCTATCTCGATCACCTGACCCACAATGTCTTCAAGGGCAACATGGACAAGTGGTTCAAGTTCTACGGCGACCTGTTCAACTTCCGCGAAATCCGCTTCTTTGACATCCAGGGCAAGTTCACCGGGCTTTACAGCCGGGCGCTGACCTCGCCCTGTGGCCGCATCCGTATCCCGATCAATGAAGACCGCGGCGAGACCGGCCAGATCGTGAGCTACCTGAAGAAATACAATGGCGAAGGCATCCAGCATATCGCCGTGGGCACCGACGACATCTACGACTCGGTGGATGCCATCGCGGCCAAGGGGCTGAAATTCATGCCCGGCCCGAACGAGGCCTATTACGACATGTCCTATGACCGGGTTGCGGGCCATGACGAGCCCAAGGATCGGATGATGGAACACGGCATCCTGATCGACGGCGAAGGCGTGGTGGATGGCGGCGAAACCAAGATCCTGCTGCAAATCTTCTCGAAGACCGTGATCGGGCCGATCTTTTTCGAATTCATCCAGCGCAAGGGTGACGATGGTTTCGGTGAGGGCAACTTCAAGGCGCTGTTCGAAAGTATCGAGCGCGAACAGATCGAAAGCGGCGAGATCGAAGCCGCCGAGTGAGGCAGCGGGGAGGGGGGCTCTGCCCCCCGATGACAAAATTCGACGAATTTTGTCCTCTCCCCCCGGAGTATTTTGAGCGAAATGAAGGGCGGGGCCGGAAGGCTTCGCCCTTCTTAGTCTCAGCCGCTGGGGATGCGCAGGGTCAGGTTGCGCGAGCCCTTCTGATAGCGCAATTCGCTGTCGCCGATGGCGGTGATGCGGCCACCGTCGATACTGTCGCCGACCTTGACCTTCTTGTAGCGGCCCGAGGGCAGGCGGACCAGCGCGCGCCGGTTGGCGGGCGTGCCGTAGACGCCGATCAGGTTCAGGTTGCGCAGGTTGATCGCGTTGTCGAGCGTGGCCTGACGGGCGACCGATGTGGGCGAGGGCGCTTTGGGTTTGACCGTCGCGGCGGCGAAACTGCCGCTCTCATCGGCATCGGCGCTGCGGTTCAACCCGGCGGTCGAGCCGAGATTGCTGCTGGATGCGGCGGCGGCGGTTGCGGCCGCCGCCAGTTTCTCGGGGCGCATCCGCGGTTTGCGCGCGCTGGCCACCGCCAGAGGGCTGACGGCCTGGGCGGTATCCTCCGCCGATTCTTCCTGCAGGGCGGCCAACTGCTCCTGCGCCGATTCTGGGCGCGCCTTGGGCCGCAGGCCTGCAAGCTCGGTGCGAGATCGGCCTCCGAATTGCGTACGTTCAGACTGCTCAACCAGATCTTCGGGGCGGGGTTTAGGCCGGATGCTAGCCAGTCGCTGTTGCGCAACATCCACCTCCGGTGGGGCCTCGAATCGGAGCGGCGGCGCCGGTGGCACCTTGGTAGGACGTCCGGCATAGACCAGAACACCATCAGGGTTGAGCGTTCCGCTGGGCGTTGCCTCAACCAGACCGCGTGTGTCCAGATCGAAGCTTTGACCCGGAGAGGCCGACGGTGCGCTTCCATCTGGGGCGGTATCGGTGTCGAAACCCGTGGCTGGAGGCAGCGCTATCGCGTCCTGGAACAGGTCGGTCCGGTCAATCGAGGCGACGAACAGGTCGTTGAGGCCAATTAACTCGGGTACTTCCGGCGGCGGCGGCGCTTCGGACAGGGCCAGTTCCACGGCTTGGGTTCCGCTGGGTTCGGGCTCGTAGTCCAGGTCCTCCACCTGTTGCGGATCGATCCGCAGTGCTTCGAGCACGGCACTGTCGGTTCCACTCAGGCCGGGCAGGCCTGGCGTGTCTTGTGGCGCCACCAGAACCTGGGGGTCCTCGTCGATGGAGGCCGGAGCCTGCGGTGCAGTTTGTTCCGGCGCCGCGTCGGGTGTGGTCGCCGGGGCCTCAATGGCGGAGACAGGCGGTTCGGCCAGAGGATCGGGGTCGCGAAAGAACCCCGTCAGGCCGCTTTGAGTAAACAACGAGGCAAAGGCAGCGACAGCGGCAAGAAACAGCAGTAGTCCTACCGTGAGCATCACACCCAGATAGCGGGGCTTGCCGCCAATGCCACCGGTGCGCGCGCCAAAGATGGTCAGGCGATCCGCCTCTGTTTGGGGCACCTGATCGGGGCGTCCGGCTGCGGCAAAGGTGGTGGTCGGACGCTCGCCGGTAATCGGGAGCGCCACATTCGAGTCGGCCTCTCGTTTCGCTTCGATCCGGGGCTCGGGCAGCGCTCGCTCCGCTGGGGGCTGCGGAGCGGGCAGTGGCACGCCTTGGGCCGCGGTTACGGGGGTGCTGGGCGCAATGTCTAGGGGCTCGACCTCGGTGGCATCCTGGGCCTGTCGTGATCGGCGGCTGGAGAAACTGATCGCCTTGCCGGCAGTGGCTTCGACAGGTGCGGGCGGAACAGGCGGGTCTGTATCGGGAAAGATCACCGGACCGACCACCACCACAGCGATTCCATCCGGGTCGACGGCTTCGGAACCGGTGTTGTCGGCGGTGGCGCTGCTCGGACCAAAGAAAGGTTCACCCAAAAAGGGATTGTCGCCTGGTGCAGCTACAAAACTGACCGGGTTAAACCCGTGTTCGGTGGCAAAGTCTTCGGCCTCGCGCAAGGTCTCGCGGGCCACGGCGGCTACATGGGTAATTTCTCCGTCGGGAGAGGTGTCGTAAACCAGCTCGTCCAGCGCATAGGGAGTTGCGGCGCCGACCTCCTGCTCGATCAGCGTATGGCGGGCCTCGCCCTTGAACGGGCCGGTTTCGACGGTCAGATAGCGGATCTGTTCGTTGGGGAGGATCAGCTTGCAGTGGAGATCGGGTTCCAGACGCAACGCCTCTTGGCGAAGCTTACGCAAAGCGCCAGCCAGATCGGGCGCGTCGAGCGCCACCGCTCCCACCTGTCGCCAGCCACCAGCGGCACGATGCAAGAGCGTGATCCCCTCGAAGGAAAGCGACAGCGCAAAGGCGGGTTTCATGTGACCAGTCTAACCGTTCCTGAATGGCTTGGGGCACCCACTGGCGAGCGCCACGGCGCGACATTAAAGCAGAGATCTGCCGAGGGAAAGAATTACTCCGGTTTTCCCCTTGCCGCGCGACATGCCGCCACCCCATCTTTGATGGCGAGGATAGCAGGAGAACATAAATGAGAACATTGATTTTTCTGGTGGCGGCCTTGCTTTTTGCGGCGGTCGGGCTGGCCCGCGCGGACGAGCAGCCCGGCCATATCACCGTGACGGGGAGCGGCACCGTCGAAACGGTGCCCGACATGGCGGTGATCACCCTTGGCGTCACCCACGAGGCCAAAGAGGCGCGCGCGGCGCTGCTGGCCACGTCGGAAGCGGTGCAGCAGGTCTTTGACCGGCTGGCCGAAATGGGTATCGAGGCGCGCGACATGCAGACCAGCGACCTGTCGCTGTCGCCGGTCTGGTCCAACCGCGCCTCCAGCAGCGAGCCGCCGAAGATCACCGGCTTTCAGGCCTCGAACCGGGTGACGGTGCGGGTGCGTGACCTGGCGGCGCTGGGCGGTATCCTGGACGCGGTGGTCAGCGACGGGGCCAACACGTTCAACGGGCTGGAATTCGGGGTCAAGGAACCCAAACCGCTGCGCGACCAGGCACGCGCCAAGGCGGTGGCGGATGCGCAGGACCGCGCCCGCCAACTGGCCGAGGCGGCGGGGGTCGAGCTGGGCCGGGTGGTGTCGATCTCGGAACAGTCCCATGACCCGCAGCCGCGCCCGATGATGCGTATGGCGGCCATGGCCGAGTCCATGGATGTGCCGGTTGCCGGTGGTGAAATCGGGCTGAGCGGCAGCGTCACCATGGTGTTCGAAATCCGGCAATGATCCGTGCTGCGGGCGGTGTGCCGCCCGCATTGACCTCCCCGCGCGGCGGCGCCACTCTGAGCCCGACCTGACCCGGAGACAGACATGGCCGCACCGCTGGTAATCCGAAATCGCAACTTCCGCCTGCTCTTCACTGCCGGGGCGCTTACCAATCTGGGCGACGGGGTGCTGGTGCTGGCGCTGCCCTGGCTGGCGGCGCTGATGACGCGCGACGCGGTGGCGATTGCCGCCGTGGCGGCGGCGGCGCGACTGCCCTGGCTGCTCTTTGCCCTGCCTGCGGGCGTGATCATCGACCGCAGCGACCGGCGCAAGCTGATCGCGCGGGCCGATCTGATGCGGGCGGGGATCGTGCTGGCCATCCTGCTCTTGGCCTTGGGTGATCCGGCGCCGGGCGCGATCTGGGCGCTGGCGGGGCTGGCCTTTCTTTTGGGGTCGGCCGAGGTGCTGCGCGACAATGCCGCCCAGACCATCCTGCCAGCGCTGGTCGAGCCACAGGATCTTGAGGCCGCAAATGGCCAGCTCTGGAGCACCGAGCAGCTGACGGGCCAGTTCATCGGCCCGCCGCTGGCTGGCGTGCTGATCTCGACCGGTATCGCGGTGCCCTTTGGCCTCGACGTGGCGGTGCTGGTGCTGGCCGCCGGTCTGGTCTGGCTGATCTCGCTGCCGCCACAGGTGCCCAGCCGGGCGCGGTTCCGTCAGGCATTGGCCGAGGGTATCGCCTTCATGCGCGGCGACGCGCTATTGTTGCGGCTGGCGGTGGTGCTGGGGCTGGCCAACTTCATCGCCATGGCGACGATCACGGTGCAGGTCCTCTTCGCGCAAGAGGTGCTGGGCCTCGGGCCCTCGCAGTACGGGCTGGTGCTGTCGGCGGGCGCGGTGGGCGCGATCTGCGGCAGCCTTCTGGCACCACGCGCGATGCGGTTGATCGGTACGCAAGCCTGCCTGTTCCTGTCGATCGCGGTCTGGGGCGCGGGTTATGCCAGCATTGGCCTGTCAAGCAACGGTTGGATCATGGGGCTGGCGCTGACCGCGATCATGGCGGCGGCGATGTTGTGGAACGTGATCACCGTATCCTGGCGGCAACGGCGCATCCCGCCCGCCATGCTGGGCCGCGTGAACAGCATCTATCGCTTCTTCGGTTGGGGCTCGATGCCGCTGGGGGCGCTGGCAGGCGGCGCGGTGGTGGCGCTGGCCGAACAGCAGATGAGCCGCGAACTGGCGCTGCGCGCGCCCTTCCTGTTGGCGGGCCTGTGCTGCCTGGCGCTGCTGGCCTATGCTCTGGCGCGGCTGCGGCTGGACTGAAAAGGGCGGCCGCTGTGGGCCGCCCCGCTTCCGGTCAGGCGGTGGCCTTGGCCAGCGCCTGATCCAGATCGGCGATCAGGTCATCGGCATCCTCGATCCCGATCGAGACGCGCACCACGTTCGGCCCGGCGCCCGCCGCTTCCTGCTGCTCGGGTGTCAGCTGCCGGTGGGTGGTCGAGGCCGAATGGATGATCAGCGAGCGCGCGTCGCCCAGGTTGGCCACATGGCTGAAGATCTCGAGCGCATTGACCAGCTTGACGCAGGCCTCGTACCCGCCCTTGACCGCAAAGGTGAACAGCCCGCCAGCGCCCTTGGGATAGCAGCGCTCTGCCCGTTCGGCATAGGGCGAGGAGGGCAGGCCGGCATAGGTGACATAATCGACGCGCGGATCGGCCTCGAGCCAGGCGGCGACCTTCTTGGCGTTCTCGACATGGCGCTGCATCCGCAGGCTCAGTGTCTCGATCCCCATCAGCGTGTAATGGGCGGCCTGCGGGTTCATGGTCATCCCGAGGTCGCGCAGCCCGATGGCAATGCCATGGAACGTATAGGCGAGCGGGCCAAAGGTCTCGTGGAACTTGAGCCCGTGATAGGCCGGTTCCGGCGCGCTGAGCGAGGGGAACTTGTCACTGGCCGACCAGTCGAAGCGACCGGAATCGACAACGCAGCCGCCGGTGACGGTGCCGTTGCCGGTCAGGTATTTGGTGGTGGAATGCACCACCAGCGAGGCACCATGTTCGAACGGGCGGCACAGATAGGGGGTGGCGCTGGTATTGTCGATGATCAGCGGCACGCCGGCGGCATCGGCCACATCGGCCACCGCGCGGATATCGGTCACATAGCCGCCCGGATTGGCGATGGATTCGCCGAATACCGCGCGGGTATTGTCATCGATGGCATCGCGCAGCGCGTCGAGATCGTCGAAATCGACGAACTTGGCCGACCAGCCGAACCGTTTGATGGTCTGGCTGAACTGGGTGACGGTGCCGCCATAAAGCCGGGTCGAGGCCACCACGTTGCAGCCCGGCTGCATCAGCGGGAACAGCGCCATGATCTGTGCCGCGTGGCCCGAGGAACAGCAGACCGCACCGACACCGCCCTCGAGCGTTGCGATACGCTCCTGAAGCACGGCCACGGTGGGGTTGGTCAGGCGGGAATAGATGTAACCCACCTCTTGCAGGTTAAAGAGGGCTGCGGCGTGATCGGCATCGCGGAACACATAGGCCGTGGTCTGATAAATCGGCGTCTGCCGCGCGCCGGTGGCCGGGTCGGGCCTGCTGCCGGCGTGGATCTGCAAGGTGTCGAAGCCGTAGCTGGGGGTATCGGACATGGGTGATCTCTCCCTTTGAAACTCACTTGCACCGATCTCTAGGCGATAGATGAACGCCAGACAACATTAGCGCGCATGCGTCAGGCGCGGGACCAAGGATTTCCTGAAATCCTTGTCCACAGGATTTTGGAAAATCCTGTGCAAGCGCCTGGAACAGGCGCTTGGTCAAAGTGTCTTTCGACACTTTGGATCGTTGCCGTGCGCTCAGGTCTTTTCGGCGACGGGGCCATCCTGTTTCACCCATTCGGTGAAACCGCCTTCGAGATGCATGACCGGGGCAAGGCCCATCTCCTGCGCGGCCTGGGCCGCCAGCGCCGAACGCCAGGCGCTCGCGCAGTAGAACACGTAAGTCTTGTTCTGGTTGAAGACGGGTTTGTGATAGGGGCTGTCGGGGTCGATCCAGAATTCCAGCATGCCACGCGGGCAGGAAAAGGCACCCGGGATCATGCCGCTGCGCTGCACTTCGCGAATATCGCGCAGATCGACGAACACATGATCCGGATCGTCATAGAGCGCCTTGGCCTCGGCCACCGGCAGGGTTGCGACCCGCGCATTTGCCTCTGCCAGCAAGGTCTTGATTCCCTTTGTGATCTTCTGAGCCATCATCTACCCCTCCGGTTGCCGCTCAGGCTGGCGCAAATGGTGACAAAGCTCAAGAGGGGTTGCCGCCGTGTGTCCCTCCGCTAGGGTCTGGCGCGGACAAGAGGGAGCCGAGACATGAAAACGAGACCGCTGGGCCGCACCGGCATCGAGGTAAGTACGCTGTGCCTGGGCACCATGACCTTTGGCAGCCAGACAAGCGAGGCCGACAGCCATGCCCAGGTCGAGCGCGCCCTGGCTGCCGGGATCACCTTTGTCGATACCGCCGAGATGTATCCGGTGAACCCGGTCCGCAAGGAGACGGTGGGCCGCAGCGAAGAGATCATCGGCAGCTGGAACCGGGCCAACCCGGCCCGGCGCGGCGACTATGTACTTGCGACCAAGCATTCCGGCGCGGGCATGGCGCATTTTCGCGATGGGGCGCCGATCTCGGGTCAGACCATCGCCGGGGCGGTCGAGGGCTCGTTGAAACGGTTGGGGACCGATCATATCGACCTTTATCAGTTCCACTGGCCCAATCGCGGCAGCTACATGTTTCGGCAGAACTGGCGCTATGACCCGTCGGGGCAGGATGCGGGTTCGGTGCTGGGGAACATGACCGATTGCCTTGAGGCGCTGCAACGCGAGGTCGATCGCGGCACCATCCGCGCCTTTGGTCTGTCGAACGAAAGCGCCTGGGGGACCGCGCAATGGCTGCGGTTGGCCGAGGCCGGGCAAGGGCCTCGGGTGGCGTCGGTGCAGAACGAGTACTCGCTGCTTTGCCGCCTTTACGACACTGACATGGCAGAGCTGAGCGTGAACGAGGATGTGGGGCTGATGGCCTTTTCACCGCTTGCGGCGGGGTTCCTGACCGGCAAGTATCAGCGCGGTGCGGTGCCCGAGGGCTCTCGCATGTCGCTGGTGCCCGAGATGGGCGGACGCAAATCCGAGCGGGTGTTCGATGCGGTCGACGCCTATCTGGACATTGCTCGCCGGCACGGGTTGGACCCGGTACATATGGCTCTGGCCTGGTGCCAGACCCGGCCCTTCATGATGTCGGCGATCTTTGGAGCCACCACGCTGGGGCAGCTCGATCACGTGTTGGCCGGTGCCGATCTGACCCTGTCGGATGAGGTGCTGGACGAGATCGCGCGCGCCCACAAGGCGCATCCGATGCCCTATTGAGCGGGGCGGGGGCGCTGCCCCCGGCCTACAAAATTCGTCGAATTTTGTAGGCTCCCCCGGAGTATTTGTTGCGGAATGAAAATCAGGGTGTCGCGGGTTGGGCGCGGGCCTGCCGCAGGTCGCGGGCGGATTGGCCGTGCTGGGTGCGAAAGGCGCGGGCAAAGCTTGATTGCGAGGTAAAGCCGGTGGCCTGTGCCACTTCCATCAGCGGCATGTCGGTGTCGGTCACCAGCCGTCGTGCCTCGGCCAGGCGCAGTTGCAGGTAGTGATCCTGTGGCGTGGTCCCCAACCTCAGGCGGAACTGTTGTTGCAGGGTGCGCGGGCTGGTGCCCAGCGTCTCGGCTATTTCGGCCAGCGACAGCGGCTCGTCCAGTGCCGCCTCCATCAGCGCATTGGCCCGCGCGGTCAGCTTGTTGTGGCGGTGCGGGGCGCCGGTGCGGCGCTGCGGGGTGCCGGGTTGGGGGGCGCCCTCGTAAAGGAACAGCCCGGCCACCCGCGCGGCAAAGCCCGCACCGTGGCGCGCGGCGATGATATGCAGCATCATCTCGATCGCGGGCATCGCTCCGCCCGAGGTGAGCCGGGTGCCCGAGACGGCAAAGCGGTCGTGGCGCACGTCGATCGCCGGGAACCGGCTGGCGAAATTGTCCAGATCCTCCCAATGGGTGGTGGCGGCGTGACCGTCGAGCAGGCCAGCCTCGGCCAAGAGCCACGGGCCGCCGTCGATCCCGGCCAGCGTGGCGCCGCTCGCCGCGATCCGGCGCAGCCCGGCGAGCAGGCTGGGCGTGGCGTGGCGTGCCAGCTGGAACCCTGCCACCACGATCAGCAGATCGCAGGTTTCGAGCCGCGCCAGCGGCAGGCCCGGCACCATCAGACCGCAGGTGAGCCGCGCGGGCACGTCGGTTGCGGTGACATAGTCCCAGTCGAAGGCATGGCGGTCGGCCAGCCGGTTGGCGGCGCGCATCGGATCCACCGCGGCGGCAAAACTGAGCGTGTTGCAATCGTCCAGCACCAGAAGCGCGCATTTCAGCGCGCGGTGTTCCGGCTGGAGAATGTTTTTTGCGGATTTCATCAAGTTCGATTCGCATTCTGGCAAGTGGTCGCCGCAAGGCTGCGCCAGAGTCGCACACAACGCAAATCGGAATCCGGGGACAAATCTGGGGACAACCCCGGGGAGAAACCGGTAAAAACAAGGGAAAACCGACATGCCTCTGGAAATGAACCGCGAGGTCTTCATCACCTGCGCCGTCACCGGCTCGGGCGGCACCCAGGATCGCAGCCCGCATGTGCCGCGCAGCCCCAAGCAGATCGCCGAGAGCGCGATTGCGGCGGCCAAGGCGGGGGCGGCGGTGGTGCATTGCCATGTGCGCGACCCCGAGACGGGGGCGCCCTCGCGCCGGCTGGACCTCTATCGCGAGGTGACCGACCGCATCCGCGACGCCGAGGTCGATGTGGTGCTGAACCTGACCGCCGGCATGGGCGGCGACATGATATTCGGCGATGTCGAAAACCCGCTGCCGCTGCGTGAAAAGGGCACCGACATGGTCGGCGCCACCGAGCGCGTGGCGCATGTGGCCGAATGCCTGCCCGAGATCTGCACGCTCGACTGCGGCACCATGAACTTTGCCGAGGCCGATTACGTGATGACCAACACGCCCGGCATGCTGACCGCCATGGGCCGGATGATGACCGAACTGGGCGTCAAGCCCGAGATCGAGGCGTTTGACACCGGCCACCTGTGGTATGCCAAGCAACTGGTCAAGGATGGTGTGCTGGACGGCCCGGCGCTGGTGCAGCTCTGCATGGGGGTGCCATGGGGCGCGCCCGATGACCTCAACACCTTCATGGCGATGGTCAACAACGTGCCCGACGACTGGACCTTCAGCGCCTTCTCTTTGGGCCGGAACCAGATGGCCTATGCCGCGGCGTCGGTGCTGGCGGGGGGCAATGTGCGCGTCGGGCTCGAGGATAACCTCTGGCTCGACAAGGGCGTGCTGGCCGAGAACTGGCAACTGGTTGAACGGGCGGCAGGCATCGTGTCGAACATGGGCGCTCGGGTGATCGGGCCGCAGGAGGTGCGCGAAAAGCTGGGCCTGGTGAAACGCGCGCCAGTGGCGAAGTAAGTCTTTTTCGGAGAGGCGGGGGCGCTGCCCCCAGACCCCCGGAGTATTTCCGGCGAAATGAAGAGCCGGGTAGCGACAAGGAAAATCGGGAATGACAACGGCTGCAATCATCGGTGGCGGCGTGATCGGCGGCGGCTGGGCCGCGCGCTTTCTGCTCAACGGCTGGGATGTTCGGGTGTTCGACCCCGACCCGCAAGCCGAACGCAAGATCGGCGAGGTGCTGGCCAATGCCCGCCGTTCGCTGCCCGGTCTCAGCGACATGCCGCTGCCGCCCGAGGGCAAGCTCAGCTTTCACACCGATCTGGCTGAGGCGGTGGCAGGGGCCGCGTGGATCCAGGAGAGCGTGCCCGAGCGGCTGGACCTCAAGCTCAAGGTCTATCGTTCGATCCAGGAGGCCTGCGATCCGGATGCGATCCTTGGCTCCTCGACCTCTGGCTTCAAGCCTAGCGAATTGCAGGAGGGCGCGCTGCGCCCCGGTCAGATCGTGGTGACGCACCCGTTCAACCCGGTCTACCTGTTGCCGCTGATCGAACTGGTGACGACGCCGGAAAACAGCCCCGAGATGATCGAGCGCGCCAAGGAGATCATGCGCGGACTGGGTCAGTTCCCGCTGCATGTGCGCAAGGAGATCGACGCCCATATCGCCGACCGCTTTCTGGAGGCCGTCTGGCGCGAGGCGCTGTGGCTGGTCAAGGACGGCATCGCCACCACCGAAGAGATCGATGAGGCGATCCGCATGGGGTTCGGCATCCGCTGGGCGCAGATGGGCCTCTTTGAGACCTATCGCGTGGCGGGCGGCGAGGCAGGCATGAAGCATTTCATGGCGCAGTTCGGCCCCTGCCTCAGCTGGCCCTGGACCAAGCTGATGGATGTTCCCGAATTCACCGACGAGTTGGTCGACCTGATCGCGGGTCAGTCGGATGCCCAATCGGGGCACCATACGATCCGCGAATTGGAACGCATCCGCGACAACAACCTTGTCGGCATGATGCGGGCGCTGAAAGCGCAGAACTGGGGCGCGGGTGCGGTGCTGAACACGCATGACGCGGCATTGAAGCCCCGCGCGCTGCCCGATCTGGAGACCGCCGACCTGAGCCAGCCGATCCTGACCTTGTCGCGTGCGGTGCCGCTCGACTGGACCGATTACAACGGTCACATGACCGAGTCGAAATATCTGGAAGCATTTGCCAATTCCACCGACCGGTTCATGGAGATCATCGGTTGCGATGCTGACTATATCGCCGCAGGCGGTAGCTATTTCACCGCCGAGACCCATATCCGCCATCTGGACGAAGCCCATGCGGGTGCGCGGATCCGGGTCGAAACCCAGATGTTGCTGGGGCAGGGCAAGAAGCTGCACCTGTTCCATCGCATGTACGAGGGCGACAAGCTCTTGGCCACCGGCGAGAGCTTCCTGCTGCATGTGAGCCTGGAAACCCGCAAACCCTGCGCGCCTTCGCCCGCGATCGAGGCCGCCATGGCCCGCATCGCAGAGGCGCAGGCGGGCCTGCCATACCCCGAAGGCGCGGGCAGCGCGATCCGGAAACCGGCATGAGCGCGCGCGTTCTGATCACCGCTGGTGCCGGCGGCATCGGCCGCGCCATGGCCGAGGCCTTTGACGCGGCGGGGGCGCGGGTCTGGGTGGCGGATGTGGACAAGGCGGCGCTGGCCGCCTGTCCCGCCCACTGGCGGCAGACTGTGGTCGATGTGGCGGATGAGGCCTCGGTTGCGGCGCTCTTTGCCGACATCGAGGCCGACTGGGGCGGGCTTGATACGCTCTGTTCCAATGCGGGCATCGCCGGGCCGACCGCGCTGGTCGAGGATATGCCGCTCGACGGCTGGCGTGCCTGTATCGCCGTCAATCTGGACGGGGCGTTTCTCTGTGCCAAATACGCCTCTCCCCTGCTGAAACGGCAGGGCGCGGGCAGTATCGTCATCACCTCTTCCACCGCCGGGCAATACGGCTTTCCCTATCGCGGGCCCTATGCGGCGGCGAAATGGGGGGTGATCGGCCTGGCCAAGACGCTGGCAATGGAACTGGGCCCGCACGGGGTCCGCTGCAACGTGATCTGTCCCGGTTCGGTCGAAGGACCGCGGATGGAGGGCGTGCTGGCGCGCGAGGCAGCGGCCAAGGGCATGACCCGCGATCAGGTCTATGCGGGTTACGCCTCGGGCACCTCGATGGGCCGCTTCGTCGAAGCGGCGGACATCGCCAACATGGCGGTGTTTCTGGGCTCTGACGCGGCGCGGCTGGTGTCGGGGCAGGTGATAGCGGTCGATGGCCATACGGTGAACCCCGACCCCAAGGTCTGACCGGGGCGCACCCGCGCAACCGCGCGGGGACAAGGTTTGGTACAAACCTTGTGGACACGATTTCTTTGAAATCGTGTGACCGTCGCGCCTTGCTGAGAGGCCATCGGGTACAAGGACCACATGTTGGTCCCCAACCACGGTTTCCATGGCTATCCCAGAGTGTCGGCGCCGTGTTTCAGGATGATCGGTACGATCAGGTCCTCTTCATCCTCAAGATGGCGGCCGATCATCCGCTCCAGATTACCCAACCCAGTCAGCAGCGCCCCGGCGCTGGTGCGGGCGTCTGGGCCATTGGCCGCCTGGATCGCCCCATTGGCCTGTTCGACAAACCGGTTCAGCAGCCCGTCCAGCGCATGGTGGTCCGCGTCCAACAGGTCGAACCCCGTCTCGATACGGCGGTCCTTGGTCCTGAGCAGGGGAAAATAGTGCTGGTCCTCGATCTGGTGATGCCCATGCAACTGGTTCACGAACATGCCGCCATAGCGCGCGATGCCCTGCGCGAACCGTGCCGCGTCCCGCTCGGCATCCAGGAAGGCGCGCGTCTCGGCCTGCATATGCGCCATGATCTGGCGGAACATCATATGGCGCTCCAGCCAGAAACTGACCAGACCGTGAAAGTTGGGATCGGCCTGCCAACTCTCGCGCGGATGCGCCTCAAGCAGCACCCGCAGCGCCTCGGGGAGGCCTGTCCTGTTATCGAAATGAAAACTGTTCATGTCGGCCGATATAGACCATCTGCCGAAAGCCGGTAGCCTTTCGACGGATTCGCGACCGAGAAATAATCAGGTCTAGCTCTGGTTGGCGCCGCGCATCTGGCGGATGGCGCGGCGTACCGCCTGCCAGCTCTGCGCCTCGTCCCGGTTGCCCAGGGCCTTGCTGTGCTGTTCCTTCTGAGCCGCTTCGGCCTCGGCCTTGTCGCCATGCGCGGCATAAAGCGCGCGGGCATATTCTGCGGTTCGGATGGTGTCCATTCGGGGTTCCTCCGTCTGTGGATTCGAACTGCGTCGGGCAACCAGTGTAACACAAATCCATGCCAGGCGCAGACCGCCTGCGCGCAATCAGCCGGCAACCGCCTCTCGCAGCCGACGCAGATGGGTCGGTAGATGCCGCGCGGTCAGGTCCGCTTCGCGCACCAGCGTGTCAAACTGGCGGGTGAAGATCTCGATCCGGTCACGGTCGCGGAATGCCATGTAATGACCGCCCGCGTAGAACACGCAGAGTAGTGGGCCAAAGATCGTCATCGGCGCCGAATAGAGCCGCTTGGCATCGTAAAGATAGATGCGCAGTCGCGGATAGAGCTGTTCGCTGAGCACCAGCAGGTGGTCGATCTGTTCGTGCCGGACCGCCGGGTCAAGGCCTTCGTAGTAACCCACCCCGTGGGCAAAGCTCTCCAGTTCGAACAGGGGCATGGCGATCTCGTAATCCGACTGGGCGCTGCGCATCCAGGCCAGCCGGTCCTCGGACGCGCCGATGGCCTGATCGGCCGTCCGGCCCAGATGTGGCGCATATTCCCATTCCAGCACCGCGCGGGTCTTGAGCATGTCGGGCAGGGCGGCGGGCACATAACGGATCTTGTAGCCTGCCGCCTCGCGGTGCCATTCATAGATGCGCTCGTCAACCAGCGCGCGCGGCGCCTCGGTCATGGTCAGCGAACTGGCCAGCAGTTCCGCCGCGCTTTCCGGTCGGTCCGACAAACCCAGCAGCCAATCCGTAGATACCCCAAGCGCCGAGGCACAGGCGCCCACCACATGGCCATTGGGCAGCCGCGCGCCGCTATCGGTCAGCAGTTGCGAAATCGTGGACCGGTCCACCCCCACATCGCGAGCCAATGCGCTTTGCGTGATCTGGCGGAGTTCCATCGCGCGGATCAGGCGCTGGCGGAACTGGGCGGCGCGATCTCGTTTGTCCATTCTATCCAACATGTGTTTACAAATATCACATTCGATGAATTTTGTTAATCATATTCAGAATTCTCACGCTGCGCGCCACCGGATAACAAATTCGTGAACGTGACAATGGAGGACATATGGACACGCGGCAGAGATCGGTGGTCAAGGCAGTGGTCTGGAACCTGCTGGGGCTGGTCACCATGACGCTGGTGGGGCTGGTGGCGACCGGTTCGGTGGCGTTGGGCGGTACACTGGCACTGGTGAACACGGCACTGGGCTTCACCCTCTACCTGGTTTACGAGCGTGTCTGGGCCGGCATCCGCTGGGGCCGCCATGTCTGAGCCGCGCCTGCCCGAGCGTGCCGAATGGGGCACATTTGCGCTGATCCTCGCCTGCTATGCGGCCTGGCTGCTGGTGATCTTTGGTTTGGCAGGTCTTTCGCTCTGGCTCGCCATCCCCGCGATGGGGCTGGTCGCGGCGCTGCATTCCTCGCTGACGCATGAGGCGCTGCATGGCCACCCGTTTCGCTATCGCTGGCTGAACGAGGCGCTGATGGTGCTGCCGCTTACGCTGTGCATCCCCTATAACCGGTTCCGCGACCTGCATCTGGCCCATCACCTGGATGCAAACCTGACCGACCCCTATGACGACCCCGAGAGCAACTATCTCGACCCCGCAATCTGGTCGCGCCTGCCGGGCTGGCAGCGGCGCCTCTATGCGCTCAACAACACGCTGGCGGGGCGTATGGCGCTGGGTCCGCTGATCGGAACCGCCTGTTTCCTGCGCGACGAGGCGCGCGGCGCGCTGCGCGGCGACCGCGCGATCCTCTTGGCCTGGGCGCTGCACCTGCCCGGCATGGCGGTGGTGCTCTGGGTGGTAACCCTGTCACCGATGCCCATTTGGGCCTTTGCGCTCTCAGCCTATATCGGGCTGGGCCTGCTCAAGATCCGCACCTTTCTGGAACATCGCGCGCATGAGAAATCGCGCGCCCGCACCGTGGTGATCGAGGATCGGGGGCTGTTGGCGTTCCTGTTCCTCAACAACAATTACCACGTGGTGCATCACATGAACCCGGGCGCCCCCTGGTATGCGCTGCCCGCGCTCTACCGGGCGGGCAAGGAGCGGTATCTCAGTTGCAACGAGGGCTACAGCTACGCCTCTTATGCCGAGGTGTTCCGCCGCTATTTCTGGCGCGCCAAGGATCCGGTGCCGCATCCGCTCTGGCCAAAACCCTGATTTGAGGCCACAAGAGGCGCATGAGCCTCTGGATCCCCGTCACCCTCGCCGCCGCGCTTTTTCAGACCGTGCGGTTCATGCTGCAAAAATCGCTGGCGACGGTGAAACTGTCGGCCTCCGGCGCCACCTTTGCCCGCTTCCTCTATTCTGCACCGCTGGCGCTGGCGGGGCTCTTGATTGCCACCACCGCCGGTGGTTTTGATCTGCCGGAGCTGGGACCACGGTTCTGGCTGTTTGTCGCCATTGGCGGCACCGCCCAGATCCTTGCCACCATCTGCGTGGTGGCACTGTTCAAGCAACGCAATTTTGCCGTGGGCATCACCTTCAAGAAGACCGAGGTGATCCAGACAGCGATCGTCGGTTTTGTCATTCTGGGCGAGGGCGTCTCCTTTGGCGCGCTGGGCGCGATCCTGCTGGGGCTGGCGGCGGTGCTGCTCTTGTCGAAAACACCCGGAGGATCCGGCGCCTGGTGGCGCCACCTGACCAACCGCGCCTCGCAGCTGGGGTTGGGCTCGGGCGTTCTGTTTGCCTTTTCGGCAGTCAGCTACCGGGCCGCCTCGCTGGAACTGGGCGATCTCACGCCCTGGTTCCGGGCGCTGGTGACGCTGGCCGCGGTGGTGTCGTTCCAGCTGGTGTCGATGGCGCTCTGGCTCTGGTGGCGCGACCGGGCGCAGCTGGCGGCGGTCTGGGCCACGCGGAACACCGGCGCCTTTGTCGGGCTCACCAGCCTGGGCGGGTCGTTCTGCTGGTTTCTCGCCTTCACGCTTCAGAACGCGGCCTATGTCAAGGCGCTGGGGCAGGTGGAGCTGATCTTCAGCCTGATGGCCTCGACCCTGTTTTTCCGGGAAAAGATCACTGGGCGCGAGATTGCGGGCATCGCGCTGCTCGGCCTGTCGATCCTGGCATTGGTGCTGGCGATCTGACCCGAGAGCGGGGCGCTCCCGCCCCCGGCCTGGTGCTCTCTGCGAGAGCCCCGTCCGGCGTTGGGCTGGGCCGCGCGTGCCGCGCGGCGGTTTCTTGCGAGGCGCTGCCTCGCGCTCCGGAGTATTTCAGACCAGAAAGAAGCCCGATCTGTCCAAGCCTCTTCATTTCGCCAATAATACTCCGGGGGAGTCCGAAGGACGGGGGCAGCGCCCCCTTGTGCCCGCTCAGCTGGCGCGCCGCTCCTCGAAACTGAGCGCGATGAAGCTGGGCAGGTGATCTCCCATCCCAACCACCTTGGCGCCGCGGTCATCCTTGCGGTCGCGGCGGTCATCGCCCTTGCGGCTGCGCGGCTCACGCTTGTCGGTTTCGGGCTTGTCGGCCTCGCTGCGCCTGGGCTTGTCGGCCTTCGCGGGTTTTTCCTCGCGCCGGGGTTTGGCTTCGGGCTTTTCCGCCGTTTTGGCCGGGTTCTCGAGACGCGGGATCTCCTTCTGGATCAGCTTCTCGATGGCATCGAGCGCCTTTTCGTCACGCGGGATGCAGAGCGTGATCGCCTTGCCGTCGCGACCCGCCCGGCCGGTGCGGCCGATCCGGTGCACGTAATCCTCGGGGTGGCCGGGGACGTCGAAGTTGAACACATGGCTCACCGAGGGCACATCCAGCCCGCGTGCGGCCACGTCCGAGGCCACCAGCAGGCGCAGTTTGCCTTCGCGGAACCCGTCCAGCGTCCGGGTGCGCTGGCTCTGATCCAGGTCGCCGTGGATCGGCGCCGCATCATAGCCGTATTTCTGCAGCGATTTCGCGACGATATCCACATCCGTCTTGCGGTTGCAGAAGATGATCGCGTTGGTGCATTTCTCGCCCTCGGCGTCGATCAGCGCCCGCAGAACGGCGCGTTTTTCGCTCGCTTCGCGGTCGCGGCGCGAGCCTTTGAACAGCACCACGCCCTGTTCGATGGTTTCGGATGCCGTGGCCTGGCGGGCGACCTCGATCCGTGCGGGGGCGCTGAGGAAGGTATTGGTGATCCGCTCGATCTCGGGCGCCATGGTGGCCGAGAAGAACAGCGTCTGACGGGTAAAGGGGGTCAGGCTGAAGATACGCTCGATATCGGGGATGAATCCCATGTCGAGCATCCGGTCGGCCTCGTCCACCACCATGATCTGCACGCCGGTCAAGAGCAGTTTGCCGCGTTCGAAATGATCGAGCAGCCGGCCCGGCGTGGCGATCAGCACGTCGACACCCCGGTCGATCAGCGCATCCTGCTCCTTGAAGCTGACACCGCCAATGAGCAGCGCCTTGGTCAGTTTCAGGTGCTTGGTATAGGTATCGAAATTCTCGGCCACCTGGGCGGCCAGTTCCCGTGTCGGACACAGCACCAGGCTGCGCGGCATCCGCGCCCGGGCGCGGCCACGGGCCAGAAGGGTGATCATCGGCAGGGTGAAACTGGCGGTCTTGCCGGTGCCTGTCTGGGCGATGCCCAGCACGTCGCGGCCTTCGAGCGCGGGCGGGATAGCGCCTGCCTGGATCGGAGTCGGCGTTTCATAGCCGGCCTCTTCAATGGCCTTAAGAACTTTGGGATTGAGGTTCAGTTCAGAAAATTTTGTCATGAGTGTCCGATGTTTGCGGACACTATTCGGGCCCGCACGTCTGTCGTATCGCCGGGTCCGTGCGACCTGATTGCGCGTTTTTCGCGTAACGGCTAGGCGGGGCATAGCAAAAAGCCCAGTCAGCGTCAAATGGTGCGCGCGCAGCAGCGGATTTGGCGATATTTGTTTCTTTTTTGGAAACTATGGGGTGTTAGTTGGGAAACTGTTTGCGTATCGCCCCGTCGAGGTCGAGCGGGCGGTGCTTCAGCATCCCCGCGGCCCGCAACCGCGCCCGGCTTTCGGGGGTGGTTGCGTTCAACTCGTCGAAGAAGGCGCGCAAACCGGCTTCGCCTTCCTCTTCCTCGATACCGCTCAGCAGTTCGTGCATGCTCAGTCCGCCCGCCTCGCGCGGGACATTGGGGGCCAGGTCGGGGCGATAGGACCCTTTGGCGATGCGATAGCGATAGGCGGCGATCCAGTGATCCCAATCGGCGCCGTGCCGGTGGCACAGGTCGACCGTGTCCAACTCCACCTGGTGCGGGTTCATTTCCTTGTTGCGAAAGATGTTGTGGATGCGGAAGTCGACCTTTTCCATGCCGGTGCGCGCAAACACTTTGCCGGCCACATGGCTCATGAAGCCGCCTTTTACAAAGGCGCCGAAGGTGGGGTAGAGGCGGCGCACGATTCCGTCTCGGGCCGGACCGCCGGGGATGAACGCCTTGTAGAGCGCATCCTCGCCCGCAAGAGCCTCGATCGGGCGCATCCGGGCGCAAAGCGTGTCGTCGGACAAAGTGGACAGGATCGTCGCAATCGGCGTTTCGGACCAGATGAATTCATCCACATCGACATGGGCCAGCCAGTCCACATCGGCGCGGTTATAGGCATGGCGGGCATTCATCGTCTGGCGGGCCTGGTGCTTGACAGGGCGGGTCAGTTTGCGCCGCTGCCAGTAACTCTCGTCGCAGGCAAAGACCCGGATGTGCGGATGCGCCTTCAGCCGGGCAAAGACCGCAGGGTCGGGATCGTCGAGATAGAGGAACAGCCGATGCGCGCCCAGTTCCAGATGCCAGGCGGCAAAGCGCAGGATCTCGCGTTCGGGCGCCTTGACGGTGGCCACCACGCCCCAGGTCGGTGATGTGTTCATGGGGCTATTGGTGACCCGCCGGGCGGACCTTGGCAAGGTTGGAAATCGCAGGCAGCCTCAGATCTGGAGCGAGCCGACACTGGCCCCGCCGCAGACATACAGGGTCTGGCCGGTGACAAAGCTGTTTTCGGGATCGCAAAAGAACAGAAAGGCGCGGGTGACGTCGTCGACCCGGCCAAGGCGACCCATGGGAATGCGCTTGGCCAGCGCCTCTTGCTGGGGGCTGTCCTTTTCCACGATGCCCCAGAAATTGTCAGTCAGGATCGGGCCGGGCGCCACCACGTTGACGGTGATGCCATGGGGGGCCAGCTCCAGCGCCCAGGTGCGCGCCATGCCGATCATGCCCGCCTTGGTGGCGCCATAGGCGGTGCGTGTGGGTGCGCCAAGGGCGGCGCGTGAGCCGTTGAACA
Source organism: Ruegeria sp. BHSC223 (assembly GCF_059613025.1). Classification (NCBI taxonomy): domain Bacteria; kingdom Pseudomonadati; phylum Pseudomonadota; class Alphaproteobacteria; order Rhodobacterales; family Roseobacteraceae; genus Ruegeria; species Ruegeria sp. BHSC223. The sequence goes on along the minus strand of NZ_JBXWRR010000008.1, from coordinate 109,303 downwards.
TCACCCGCCCGAACTGGCGCGTCTTCATCGCGGGCAGAAACGCCTTGAGCAGGGTCAGGGCGGACCCCAGATGCAGTTGCGCCAGCCCGGTGATGTCCGAGGGTTCGGCCGCTTCGATCAGGTTGGGCCAGATCAGGCCCGCATTGTGGATCAGGTGAGTGACCTCGTGGTTGGTCGCGACTTCAGCGGCGGCTTCGACCACCGCCTGCGGGTCCAGGAGATCGGCCTCGACCGAGTGAAGGCGCGGGTGGGTGACCTCGGGCGCGTGACGCGAGATCGACACGACCGTGTAGTCGCGCGCCAAGAGCGCCCGCGCCAGATCGGCGCCGATGCCCTTGTTGCCCCCGGTGATGACGGCGGTATGGGTCATGTCTCCTCCACCAGCGCCAGTACCCTGAGCGGGCTGCCGGTGCCGTTCTTGATCTTGAGGGGGGCGGCGATCAGCACCGCACCGGTGGGCGGCAGCTGGTCGAGGTCCGACAGGCATTGCAGCCCGAAGCGCCCCGCGCCGTGCAGGTAGTAATGCGCCGGATAGGGCGGGGTATAATGGCTGCCCTGACCGGCATCGGTGCCCACGGTTTCCACGCCGAACCCGCGAATGTCGCGCTGGTCGATCAGAAAGCGGATGGCCTCGGGCGTCGGCCCCGGCGAATGCGGTCCGTCCTCGCGCATGTTGAGGTATGCGGCACCGCGCCGTTTCGACCAGTCGGTGCGCATCAGCACCCAGGCCCCGGCGGGGATGCGGCCATGGGCGGCTTCCCAGGCCTCGATCAGCGGCACGGTCAGTTCAAAATCTTCGTCCTGCGCGGCACCTTGCGAACAGTCGATCACGCAGACCGGGCCGATGAAATCGGCCGGGTCGATCTCGTCCACCGCCGCGCGCGGCAGGTCGCGGCCCGAGATCCAGTGCGCGGGTGCGTCGAAATGGGTGCCGGTGTGTTCGGACATCGAGATATTGTGCCATTTCCACGCCGGGCCGCGATGGTCATAGGCGCTGATCTCTTCCATCCGAAAGCGGGCGCATTGGCCGAATTCGGGCGGCAGGATGATGACCGGGAAATCGGGGTCGAGCGTGTGGGTCAGGTCGACGACCCGGATCTCTCCGCTGGCGATGCGGGTCGCGAGATCGGTCAGAGTGCTCATGCGCCTTCTCCTCCCAGCGTCATTTCGCGTTCCAGCACCTTGGGGTCGCGGCGAAAACGGTCGCGCAGGTCCTGGGCGATGTCGCCGCACCAGACGTCTTCCAATCCCCGTTGCAGCCCATCCACGACGGATCGCGCCAAGGCGGATGCGGTGACGCGCGGTGGTGGCAGTGGCTGGTACCAGTCGTCTTCTTCGGTGGGGCCAAAGAACACGTTCATCACCCGCAGGCCCGAGGGCCGGAATTCGGCGCGCAGCGACTGGCTGAGGGAATAGGCCCCCGCCTGGCTGGCGGAATAGGCGCCGAAAGGGCGCGCATTACTCAGCGCGCCGACGCTGAGCAGGTTGACCCAGGCGGCGGCGGCATTCACGCCGTCCGAGGCACGCGCGCACATGGCCGGACCGAATGCCTGCGCCAGGCGCATCAGGCCAAGGTAATTCACCTCCAGTTCGTCGCGGGCAAAGCCGGTATCGCCCCGGTCCAGTACGCCGCCGGGGCGCAGGAACCGGGCGGTATTGATCAGGATATCGGTCTTGCCCCCGATCTCGCCTGCCAGTTTCTGCACCGATGCGGTGTCGGTCACATCCATCGGCAGGATCTGGACACCCAAAGCCTCCAGTTCGGCGCGTTGCGGATAGGGTCGCCAGCTTTCTGGCTCGCCTGCGAAGATGATCGCCGCACCCGCCTTTTGAAGGGCGCGCGCCAGCGCGGGGGCCTGGGCACTGCGGGCATCGGTGATCAGCACGCGGCGGTGTTTGGGATCGGCAGAGAGGGCACGCATCAGCGGATCGTCCTCCATGTTCGGGGTATCGGTTTCGGGCAGGGCAACCAGCACGCCCTGGCCTGCCTGGTCAAGCCGGGCGGTGATGCGCACACGGGCGTGGCGCGCCACGTCGCCATGGATATGGGCCAGCACGGTGGGGCCGTCGTCCAGCTGCACGGTGCCCGCGCGCCATGGCATCCGCTCGCGGAAGTAAAGCCGGGGCGAGGTCTGCACCGTGGTTTCCGCGATCAGCCTGCCGCCCGGCGCCATGTCCTGCCACGGCAGGTCGGTGCTCAGGCAGGCGGAACAGGCGTCGCGCGGTGGGTATTGCACCTTGCCGCAGTCGGCGCAGCGTTGCAGGGCAAACCGACCTTCGGCGGCGGCGGCGGTCAGGTGGAGGGCGGCGCGCGAACGCACCTCGGGCGGCCGCGTCGGCGAGACCGAGCGTTTCTGCGGGTCTTTCTTGGGCGGCGGGGACAGGGGATGGGTCATGCGCGCGCTCCGGTCGTGAGGACAGCGGCGCTGGAACACAGGCCCCGGTCGAAATTGATCATGCCAAAGCCCGACACCAGCGCGTGTTCCGCATCCGGCACCTGCGTGCCGGCCGCCTGTCCGGTGACCTGGCGGATCGCCTCGACCATGCCGATGAAGCCGCCCGCCGCCCCGGCCTGACCGCCAGAAAGCTGGCCGCCCGAAGTATTGTGCGGGAAATCGCCTGAAACGGTCAGATCCTTGTCGCGCAGAAACGCAGGGGCCTCGCCCTTGGCGCAGAAGCCCAGATCCTCGATCTGCATCATCGAGATCACCGGATAGTCGTCATAGGTCTGCACCAGATCCATGTCCTGCGGTGCCATCCCGGCCTGATCCCAGAGCACATCCACATCCATCGTCCAGCCGCCGCGCAGCTGGATCGGGTCGTCGGCATGGGCATTGTGCCGCTCGATCGCGGCGGCCAGCCGGGCGTAGGGCAGGTTCAGCGCCCGCGCCCGATCCTCGGACATGACCAGAAACGCCTCGGCCCCAGCGCAGGGCATCACGCAGTCAAAGAGCGCAATCGGGTCGGCGATGGGGCGGGCACCCAGGTATTGCTCCATCGTCAGGGGTTTCTTCATCACCGCGTTCGGGTTTTTCAGCGCATTGGCGCGCTGGGCCACGCAGAGGCGCCCGAAATCTTCGCGCGTCGCGCCGTATTCGGTCATGTAGCGGTCGGTAAGAAGGGCAAAGCTCGCATTCGGGCCGCCATAGCCATAGGGATAGCTCGCATCCATGGCAAAGCGCGAGAAGCTGGACAGGAGTTGCCGGAAACTGTCGATATGGTTGGTGTCGCCCGCCACGCAGGCGATGATTTCGGCATCACCCGCCTGCACAGCGCGCGCGGCGCGGCGTAGGGCCACACCGGCCGAGGCGCCGCCCATCGGGATATGGTCGAGCCAGCGCGGGCAGAGGCCTAGATGCTGGGTCAGCCCCACCGCGGTATCGGGGAACAGCGTGAAGGACGCGACCTGGAACCCGTCCAGATCGCCGGGCTTCAGCCCCGCCGCCCGCAAGGAGCCGCGCAGGGCGGTGGCGATCCAGTGATGCGCGGTGTCGATGGAATAGCGCTGATAGGGCGTCGAGAAAGGCGCCACCAGCGCCACGCCCTCATAGCTGGCAGGCCGCGCCATCACGCCACCTGCCGTTTCTTGAGATGGGTCAGCGTCACCGTGGCCGGATCCGAGAGCAGCGCCTCGGCCATCTCCTTCAGCGCCTTGCGCTGGATCTTCTGGGTGGGGGTCATCGGCAGGTTGTCCACAAAGGCAATATAGCCCGGCACCTTGTAATAGGCCATCTGGGTCAGCGCCCACTGTGCGATCTGCTGGGCAAGATCGGGCGAGGGGGTGTCGACGGTGAGGCAGGCAAACACCTCGTCCCCGCGCATCGGGTCGGGCACGGCGGCCACGCCTGCCGCGCGGATGGACGGGTGGCGCATCAGTACGCTTTCCACCTCGACCGCGGCGATATTCTCGCCCGAGCGGCGGATCACGTTCTTCTTGCGGTCGACGAAGAAGAACTGGCCCTGCGCGTCGCGGCGCACGATGTCGCCGGTGTGGAACCAGCCGCCTTCCCAGGCCTCGGCGGTGGCCTCGGGGTTCTTGTCGTAATGCGAGAAGAAGCCGTAGCGCGGGTCGGGTCCGGCATTGCGGACGAGGAGTTCGCCGGGCTCGTCCGGGGCGGCGTCCTGGCCGGTATCGGTGACCACGCGGGCTGCGACCCAGCCTTCGGCCCGGCCCAGACAGGATTGGCCGATCAGCCGGTCATGCGTCTGCGCGGCGATCACCGCGCCCGCGCCGGTTTCGGTCATCGCCCAGGCCTCGATCAAGGGAAAGCCGAACCGCGCCTCGAACCCGGCCTGCAATTTCGGGTCGATGCCCGCGCCAAAGCCGAAGCGCACCTGATGGGCGCGGTCCTGCGGTCCCTCGGGCAGGGACATCAGGATCGAGGGCATGACGCCGAGGTAATGCAGGCAGGTGGCGCGCGCCTCGGCCACATCAGCCCACCAGCTGGACGGGTGGAACCGGTCGAGCGCGATCAGGCAGCCGCCCACGGTAACCATCGCCATGAAGGAATAGGCCATGGCATTCATGTGAAAGATCGGCAGGGGCGTGATCATCCGCTCGCCCCTTTCGGTCAGCGAGGCGACCCCGCCCAGATCGGCATACCAGCGCCCGGCCAGCAGGAAATAGGCATTGGGCAGCACGCAGCCCTTGGGGTTGCCGGTGGTGCCCGAGGTATAGAGCAGTGCCGCCTCGCGCGCCTCGCCCTCGCGCGGCTCGGTCACGGTGGCATTTGCGCGGGGTGGAGGTGGCGTGTCTTCGGCCCCGATGACCGGGGCTGTGACACCCGCCGCTGTGGCCGCCGCGCGCAACTCGTCCGCACGGGCGGGCAGGGCGACGATCAGCGCCGGTTGCGCATGGCCGATCAGGTATTCCAGTTCGGCGGCGCGCAGGTCGGGGTTGATCGGCACGATCGAGGCGCCGATGCGGTTGAGCGCGGCAAAGAGCTCGAAGAACACGGGCCGGTTTTCGAGCAACACCGCCACCCGCATTCCCGCGCCATAGCCCGCCTGTTCCAGCGCCCCGGCCCGCGCATCGACGCGCGCAAGGAAGGCGCCATAGCTGACCGGGCCGGCCGCGATGTCATAGGCCGCCGCCGTGCCGGGCAAAACGTCAAGCAGCGGGCGGTCCGGCCAGCGTGCCGCCGTGGCCGCGATGGCGGCGTAAACCGTCTCGGCGCTCACGGCAGCAGCTGGATATTGCCAAAGGCGGCGTCGCAATTGAGCAACTCCACCTTCTTGCCCGCGATGCGGAATGCGCCGTCCACCAGTGCCAGGTCATGGGTCACGGTCAGCGCCAAAAGCTGCTGTTCGTCCAGCCGCGTCTCGACATAATGCATGTTGGTCACGGTCTGGAACTTGCCCGCCTCGGGGTCGAACACATCGACAAAGGGCCGCTGGATCACGTGGTTGCAGCGCGATTTGGGTTTCTGCGAAAAGGTCCGCTCGCCATTCAGGCGCTCGACCCTGAGGCGCAGCATGAAATTATCCTCGTAGAGCAGCGAGGTCGCGTTGACCGGATCGGCCTGCTTGTAGTCGAGCGGCATCCAGTAGACCGCATCAGGCAGCCAGAGGTCGAGCCATTCGGAGTAGCGGCCTTCGTCCAGCATCCGGGTTTCGGCATAGATGAAGTCGATCACGTCGTCGCGGGTGATCATTGCTGCATTCCCCTCGATCATTGGGCGGCGACGCCAGCGGCGTCCTCCATGGACATGGTCATGAATTTGGCCCAGGCGTGGAACTGGTTCCGCATCTGCCGTTCGGTGGTGCCGTTTTCGACCGCTTCGGTCTCGAAATCCTCTGTCCCTGTATGCAACCGCCGGATATCGACCCATTGCATGCCCTCGGCATGCAGCCCCTCTTGCGCGCGTTCATACATCTCCAGATCGTCATGGCCCACGATCGAGGTGGGCGCATTGATCATCCGGTTATACATGGCCGACATGGCGGTCAGCTGCTCGGGCGCGCCGACCAGCCGGTAGACATAGCTTTCCACCAGCGTTCGGTCCGCCCCCAGCGGGATGAAGTTGCGCAGCTGCGTCAGCGGCGCCTTGACCATGACATTGGGGAAATAGACGGTATTGTGCCGGTTCTCGTCCAGTATCGCCTTGGCACGTTCCTCGCCGTAACTCTCGACCATGGCCTCGAAATAGCCGGGGATGGCGTCATAGTTCGAATGGATCGACATGTTGACGCCGGTATGGCCGTGGCCATTGGGCCAGGTGCGGATGCCCATATCCTCAAAGAACTCATAAGGGCTCATGAACGGCGCGATGATCTGCATCGCGGGGGGGCGCGGTTCGGGGTTGCCCATCTGTTCATAGATCTTCACCGCCGTCCCGGCCGAGCTTTCATGCGCCACCATAGGATGGCAGGTGTCGGTCTGGTTCTCGACCAGCATCTTCCAGTTGCACTTGTGCATGTAGCGCAGCGGCGGGCCGGAAACTTCCACGCGGCCTTCAGGCGCGCGGTCGACCATATTGTCGATGGAGCTGAGAGAGCCGCCAAAGAACTCGTCGAACCCGATGCCCTCCTCGGCCAGCCGGGCAAAGACAAAGCCGCGATAATTGTGCACCGCGCCCACCGCCTGCATCCCCTTGCCGTTCTGGGTCTCGGACAGGCCGGTGCCCTCGTATCCCTTCTTCAGCGGGATGGCGAGCAGGCAGCCGTCGGTCTTGAAGCTCCAGGCGTGGTAGGGGCAGCGAAAGAACTTGCCGGTGTTGCCGGCCCGGTCGATGGCGATCTTGGTGCCTTTGTGCGGGCAGCGGTTGTAAAGAACCTTCACCTCGCCATCGCTGTGGCGCACCATGATCACCGGCTGGTCGCCGACTTGGGTGGTGATGTAATCGCCCTTGGTCGGGGTCTGGCTGTCATGGCCGACAAAGACCCAGGCATTGGTGAACAGGTGGCGCATTTCCAGCTGATAGACCGCATCGCTGATATAGACATCGCGATGGACCTGGGCGGGCTGGATCATCGCCCTGATATCGTCCGCGTTCATGCCTTCCTCCCTTACAGATCCAGCACGAGGCGCGCGCTGAGCGCCCGGCTGACACAGATTTGCATGACCTTGCCGCTGTCGCGTTCGGCCTGGCTGAGCACCACGTCGCGGTGATCGGGGGTGCCCGCGATCACGTCGGTCTGGCAGATGCCGCAATCGCCGCGTTGACAATCATAAAGCGGGTCGAGGCCCGCGGCCTCGAGCGCCTCGATGATGGTCTGGTCGGGTGCGACGGTGATGACCTGGCCCGACGAGGCGATCTCGATCTCGAAGGCGCTGTCGCCCGCGCTGGGCGCGGCATTGGTGAACAGCTCCACATGGATCTCGGCGATACCCGCCGCCTCGGCGGCGGTGCGGGCGGCATCGATCATGCCCTTGGGTCCGCAGATATAGAGGGCGTGATCGGTCAGACCCGCCATCAGCGTGTTCAGGTCCAAGGGCGCGGTATCGTCGTAATGGGGATGGTAGCGGTCGCCAAAAGCAGCGGCCAAGCGGTCGACATAGGCCATGTCGCCCGCGCTGCGGCCCGCATGATGAAAGGTGAACACGCGCTCTGAGGTGGCCAGTTCCGTCGCCATCGAGATCAGCGGCGTCACCCCGATCCCGCCTGCCAGCAGGGTGACAGGCTTGTCACCGGGATGCAGTTCGAAATCGTTTTTGGGGGCGGTCGCCGTGATCGTGTCGCCCTCGGAAAGGGCATACATGGCACGGCTGCCGCCATCGCCCTCGTCCTCGCGCTGAACCGCGATCTGCCAGGCGCTGGGCTGCCGCTCGGGCCAGTCGATCAGCGAATAGGCGCGCGGCCCGGCTGCTGTCTGCACCTCGATATGGGCGCCGGCACGGTGGTCGGGCAGGGGGTCACCTTCGGCCGCGACCAGGGTAAAGGCCGAAATCCGCTTGGTCACGGCCTGTTTCTGCGCAATTCTCAGCAAAAGCATGTTTCGGCGCCTCCCTGTCGGAAATATGAAAAATCATATAAATCGAGTCAAGACAAATTCAGGACCCATGACCGAAACGCGCGACGACACCTTTGTTTCCGGCTATCTGCTGTACCTTCTGGCCGCCTCCAGCGAGGAGGCCAGCGCCCAGTTTCACGACCATATCCGCGCGCAGGGGCTGCGGGTGCCCGAATGGCGGGTGCTGGCCTGTCTGGTGGACAATGACGCGATGATGATCACCCGGCTGGCCAAACTGTCGCTGATGGAACAGTCGCGAATGACCCGGATCGTCGATCAGATGGACGCGCGCGGGCTGGTGACACGGGTGGCCGATGCCAAGGACAAGCGCCGTGTGCGGGTGCGGCTGACCGATGCAGGCCGGGCTTTGGCTGAGAGCCTTGTCACCGATGCACGCATGCATGAGGCGCGGCTGCTCTCGGCGCTGGCCGATACCGATGCCGCCCGGATCAAGGGGGTTTTGCGCACCTTGCTGGATGTGCTGGACCGCCCGGCCGAGGGGGCATGATCCGGGATACATGCAATTTCATATTTCTTGACAAGAGGCAAAGCTGGGTGTGATGCTGGCCGGTGAACGGGTGCCCGGATGCTCTGGCGCACCGATTCACGAGGGAGGAAGACATGAAGCATTTTGCACGGCTGGCCGCCGCCGCGATCCTGGCCGCCAGCACCGGCGCCGCCGCCTGGGCCGCCGACACAACCTTGCGCATTTCCACCTGGCTGCCGCCCACTCACGGGATCAATACCGAGATTTTCGCGGGGCTGATCGGGATGATGGAAGAGGCCACCGACGGGCAGGTCAGCGGCGAGCTGGTCTTTGGCCTGGCGCCGCCGCCGGCGCAGATGGACCTGATCCAGGACGGCGCTGCCGACATGGCGATCATCTTTCATGGCTACCAGCCGGGCCGGTTCATCGGCACCAAGCTGATCGAATTGCCGGGATACGAGGGCAATGCCGAGGCCGCCTCGGTCGCCTATTGGCGGGTGCATACCCAGCATCTGGGCAAGCTGGGCGAACATCGCGGCGTCAAGCTGGTGGCGCTCAACACCCATGGTCCGGGCCAGATCCACACCAGCAAGGACGTGGCCACGCTGGCCGACCTGAACGGGCTGAAAACCCGGATCGGCGGCGGTGTCGCCGGCGATGTCGGCGCGGCGCTGGGCCTTGTGGGCATCAACGTGCCCGCGCCCAAGGTCTATGAGACGCTGGAATCGGGTGCCGCCGACGCGGTGGCGATGAACGTGGGCGAGCGGGTGGGCTTCAAGCTCAACGAAGTGGCCAAGAACCTCTATGACATGCCCGGCGGGCTTTATCGCGGCTCATTCGCCATCATCATGAGCCAGGAGACCTTTGACAGCCTGCCGGCCGATGTGCAGGCGGCGCTGGATGAAAAGGTGTTCGGCGAACCGGCCAGCCGCATGGCGGGCGCTGCTTGGGACAAGTCCGACATGATCGCCTATGAGGCGACGCGCGGTACCGAGGGCGCCAAGATCGTCGAGGCCTCGGCCGAGGATCAGGCGGCATTTGCCGCCATCGCCGCCGAGGTGACCGCCAAGGTGCTGGCCGAGCTTGATGCCGCTGGCGTCGATGCCCAGGCCGCCTATGACATGGTCAAGGCCGAAATGGCCGCCAACTGAGCGGCAGGACCGGCGCCGCGCGGGTGCGGCGCCGGGTCTGATAATATGACATCATGATGAAACGCGTTCTTTCTCTTTCGGTCTGGCTGCCGGGGCTGCTGGCCTCGGCGGCGCTGTTCGTGCTGATGGTGATGACCTTTGCCGATGTGCTGCTGCGCTCGATCTTCAACGCGCCCATCGAGGTGGCCGCCGATCTGACGCGGCTGTTGATGGCGGTCATGGTGTTTTCGGTGATGCCGGTGCTGTCGGGCCGGAACGCTCATGTCAGCGTCGATCTGCTGGACGGCCCGTTCCACCGCCTGCGCCTGTCGCGCTGGCGCGACGCGGCGGTCTGCCTGTTCTGCGGCATCATCCTGTTCTGGCCCGCCAGCCGGGTCTATGACCTGGCCGAACGGTCGCGATCCTATGGGGATGTGATGGAATATCTGCGCTTGCCGCTGCATTACGTCGGCTGGTTCATTGCCCTGCTGACCCTGGTCACGGCGGTGGTGCTGGTGGTGCGGGGCGTGCTGCTGCTGGTGGCGCCACGCCTTGCGGGAAGCGCCTCATGACCGCATCCCTGATCGGCTTTGGCGCGGTTCTGGCGCTGATCTTGCTGCGTGTTCCCATCGCCTTTGCCATGGGCTTTGTCGGCATGGTCGGCTTCATGACCGAGACCAGCTTTCGCGCCTCGATCTCGATGGTGGCGCGGCTGATCATCGACACCAGTCAGGACTATGGCCTGTCGGTGGTGCCGCTGTTCATCCTGATGGGCCTGTTCGTGAACAAGGGCGGCATCAGCCGCGAGCTTTACGCCGCCTCGAACGCCTTTCTGGGCCATCTGCGCGGCGGTCTGGCGATGGCGACCATCGTGGCCTGTGGCGGGTTCGCCGCCATTTCCGGCTCGTCGCTGGCCACGGCCGCCACCATGGCCAAGGTGGCCATGCCCGAGATGCGGCGGTTCGGCTATTCCGACTCGCTGTCCACCGCCTCGATCGCGGCGGGGGGGACGCTGGGCATCCTGATCCCGCCCTCGGTCATTCTGGTGATCTATGGGCTGTTGACCGAGACCTCGATCGGCAAGCTGTTTGTCGCCGGTATCGTGCCGGGGATGCTGGGCATCCTGCTGTACCTCTGCGCGGTGCGCTGGACGGTCTGGCGCAATCCGGCGGCGGGCCCCGCGGGCGAGCGGGTGCCGCTGCGCGGGCGGTTGGCCGCCCTGCGCGAGGTCTGGGCGGTCATGCTGTTGTTCTTCCTGGTGATCGGCGGGCTTTACGGCCTGTTCGACGTCCCGCCGCTCAACATCAACTTTTCCCCGACCGAGGCGGCAGGGATGGGGGCGATGGGTGCCTTCCTGATCGCGCTGGCGCGGCGCCGGCTCACCCTCAAGGATTCGCTTGAGGTGCTGCTGGAAACCTCGATCACGGCGGCCAGCCTGTTCGCGGTGCTGATCGGCGCCTGGATATTCTCCAACTTCGTCAATATCGCCGGGCTTCCAACGGCGCTGAGCGATCTCATCACCACCTATGAGTTGCGCCCCTGGCAGGTGATGGCGGTGATCCTGGCGATCTATATTGCGCTGGGTTGCGTGTTTGAATCGCTGTCGATGCTGCTGCTCACCGTGCCGATCTTCTTTCCGCTGGTGACCGGGCTGGGCTATGACCCGATCTGGTTCGGCATCGTGGTGGTGGTTGTGACCGAGATCAGCCTGATCACCCCGCCCGTGGGGCTGAATGTCTTTGTCCTCAAGGGCGTGGTCGGCGACGTGACCACCGGCACCATCTTTCGCGGGGTGACCCCGTTCTGGATGGTCGACATCATCCGCCTGGCGCTGTTGCTGGCGGTGCCGGCGCTGGCGCTCTACCTGCCCGGGCAGATGTAGGATCAGAACCCGAGTTCATCGGCAGACGTAAGCCGCGCCTCCAGCGCCGCGCGCATCGCGTCGGGCCATGGGATCGAGGTGTGCTTGTCCAGATCACTGGCGGCCAGCACCTGGGTCGAGGACCAGCGGACCTCGTCACCACAGCTGATCCGGTGGCGCACGGTGACAGACGAGCGACCTAGCTTGACGACCGCCAGCTCGAACCGCAGCGTTTCGCCAAAGAAGGAGGGTTTCGAGAAATCGCAGCTCAGATGCACGGTGGGCGTGCCCCAGCGTTCGTTCCAGATGATGTCGTGCCAGGCAAAGCCGAGGCTCGCCCAGAATTCCTCGTTCACGCCGTTCAGGATATCCAGATAGGACGGGAAATAGGCGGTCCCTGAAATGTCGCAGTCGCCAAAACGAAGCTCGCGTTCGGTGATGAAGGTCTTGTCCATGTCGTGGGTCTGTCCTCTCTCTGGTCGTGTTGTTGCCTGCCCGTGATTGCCGGGTCGGGGGGATTTGACAAGCCCGAAGCTCCAAAACCGGCGGGTTGCGCCGCCGAGGGATCGAGTTTACTTGCATTTGCATATAATTTCGGGAACTCTGAAGGCAGCAACGACCGAAAGACCCAGATGGCCGAATCGACCGATCAAACCGAACAACTCAGGGAATTGGCCGAAATCGGCCTTGAAGGCTATGCGCCATACCTGATGAACCGGATCATGGGGCGCTACAACGCCAACCTGCGCAAGGAGATGACCGCGCTGGGGCTGAGCACCGCCAAGATGCGGGCGCTGGCGATCCTGTCGGCCAAGGATGGTTTGCCCATCGGAACGCTTGGCATCTACGCTGTGGTCGAGCAATCAACCTTGTCACGGGCGCTCGATGGTTTGCAGGCCGATGGGCTGGTGCGTCGCGAGGTGGATAGCGACGATCAGAGGTCCAGCCGCGTCTACCTGACACCTGAAGGGCGGGCGGTCTATGACCGTCTCTGGCCGCATATGCGAGCCAGCCATGACCGGATGTTCAAGGGCATCTCCTCGGCTGAGCGGCATGCCTTGCTGGCGACATTGAACAAGATGCTCACCAATATCCGCATCCACGAGATCTGACGTACGATGGCGGAACGATCCTTCAAACGAGAGGTTCAGGACCTCAAGCTCGGTGCCGGCGAGACCTTCACCGGCGAAGGCATCCTGGCCATCACAAAGGCGTTGCTGGAATCCGGCGTCGGCTATGTGGGGGGCTATCAGGGCGCGCCGATCAGCCACCTGATGGATGTGCTGGCCGATGCGCAGGACCTGCTGGGTGAACTGGGCGTGCGGTACGAGGCGAATGCGTCCGAGGCCGCGGCGGCGGCCATGCTGGCGGCTTCGGTCCATTACCCGATCCGGGGCGCGGTCACCTTCAAGGGCGCGGTGGGCGTCAACGTCGCCTCGGACGCGCTGGCCAATCTGGCCTCGTCCGGCGTCACCGGCGGCGCGCTGGTGATCGTGGGCGAGGATTATGGCGAGGGCTCCTCGATCATGCAGGAACGCAGCCACGCCTTTGCGATGAAATCGCAATTCTGGCTGCTCGACCCGCGCCCGAACCTGCCTTCGATCGTGCAGGCGGTGAAACAGGGGTTTGAGCTGTCCGAGGCGTCGAACACGCCGGTCATGCTGATGGTGCGGATTCGGTCCTGCCACGTCACGGGGCAGTTCGCATGTGCCGACAATCAGCGCCCGCCGCTCAGCGTGCGCGACGCGCTGTCGGAGCCACGCCGCGATTTCGCCCGCGTGGTGCTGCCGCCGATGTCCTATCAGCATGAGCGCGACAAGGTGGAAAACCGCTGGCCTGCGGCCGAGCGGTTCATCACCGAACAGGGGCTGAACGAGATGTTCGGCCCCGACACTGCGCCCGTGGGGTTGGTGGTGCAGGGCGGCATGTATAACGGCGTGATCCGTGCACTCCAGCGTCTGGGTCTTGCCGATATCGAGGGGCGTTCGGCCATCCCGCTCTATGTGTTGAACGTGACCTATCCGCTGGTGAAGGATGAGTTTCTGGCGTTTGCCAAGGGCAAGGGGGAGCTGCTGGTCGTTGAAGAGGGGCAACCCGAGTTCATCGAACAGGGGCTGGCCGCGATGCTGCACCGGGCCGGGTCGCCGGTGCGTCTGTTTGGCAAGGGCCTTTTCCCCATGGCGGGCGAATATACCGGCCAAATCATGCTCGACGGGATCGCGGGTTTCCTCAAGGACACCGCGCCACAGTTCTTGCCGGGGCAGGTGATTGCCCCCAATGCGCCGCCGCCCGAGATGCCCGACCTGTCGCAGACTGTACCGATCCGGCCGCCGGGCTTCTGCACCGGCTGCCCGGAACGGCCCATCTTTGCCGCGATGAAGCTCGTCGAGCAGGAGCTGGGCAAGCACCAGATCACCGGCGATATCGGCTGTCACCTCTTTGCCGCCCTGCCGCCCTTCGAGATCGGCGGCTCGACCATGGGATACGGGCTTGGCCCGGCCTCGAACGCGGCGTTTGACGGCGGCGGCGCGCGGCGGGCGGTCTCGTTCATCGGCGATGGCGGGTTCTGGCATAACGGGCTCAGCTCCTCGATAGGCAACATGGTGTTCAACCGCTCGGACAGCGTGGCCATCGTGGTGGACAATTACTATTCGGCGGCCACCGGCGGGCAGGATGTGCTGTCCTCGCGGGCCAAGAACCCCTCTAAGGCGACGGGAAACCCGATTTCCAAGGCGCTGGAAGGGGTGGGGGTGAAATGGGTGCGCCAGATCGACCGCACCTATGACGTGGGCCATATGCGCGACACCATCCGCGAGGCGCTGACCACCGATTATGACGGGCCGAAACTGATCGTGGCCTCATCGGAATGCATGCTGAACCGGCAGCGGCGCGAGAAACCGTTGCGCGCCCAGGCGATCCGCGAGGGGCGCCGGGTCGAGGCGCCGCGCTTTGGCGTGGATGCCGACATCTGCACTGGCGATCACGCCTGTATTCGCCTTTCGGGCTGTCCCTCGCTGTCGCTCAAGGTGCTGGACGACCCGCTGCGCGACGATCCGGTGGCCAGCATCGACCAGACCTGTGTCGGTTGCGGAAATTGTGGCGAGGTGGCGGATGCCGCCGTTCTGTGCCCTTCGTTCTATCGCGCGGACCTGGTGCACAATCCGCGACCTTGGGAGCGGCTGTTGGCAGGCTGGCGCAGTCGCATCATCACATGGCTGCAAGCGCGCCGTGCCCGGCGGGTGCTAGATTTCGGAGAAGCGTCATGACCCGGATGGACAGCGTGATGACACCGCAGGGCGCCGACAGCGCTCGCGCGATCACCAAGCTGGTGGTCATGGCCGTGGGCGGGCAGGGCGGCGGCGTGCTGACCGGCTGGATCGAGGCGGTGGCCCGCGCCGCTGGCCGGGCGGTACAGGCGACCTCGGTCGCGGGCGTGGCCCAGCGCACCGGCGCCACCATCTATTACATCGAAATCGCGCCAGAGGGTGTGGCGGCGCCGGTCTTTTCCCTGGCCCCCGCCGCCGGAGATGTCGACATCCTGATCGCCGCCGAGATGATGGAGGCGGGCCGGGCGATCCAGCGCGGCTATGTCACCCCGGATCGTACCGTGCTGATCGCCTCCGAACACCGGGCGCTGGCGGTGTCGGAAAAGATGGTGCCGGGCAACGGGATCGCGCAGGCCGACGAGGTGATGGCCGCAGCCGGTATCGCCGCGCAGCGGTTCCTGAGTGCCGATATGGAGCGGCTGGCGGTCGCCAAGGGGTCGGTCATCTCGGCCAGCCTGTTTGGCGCGCTAGCGGGATCGGGCGCCCTGCCTTTTCCACGCGAGGCGTTTGAGGCCGCGATCCGCAATTCGGGCAAGGGGGTCGAGGCCAGCCTTGCCGCCTTTGCCGCCGGGTTCGAAGCGGTCTCGGCCGGTCCCACCCAGCCAGAGATGTCAGTCGCGGTGGAAACGCATGCAGAGCCTGCCGTCCAAGGGCCAGCGGCACAGCTGACGGCTTGGACGGCCTTGACCGTGCGGATCGAGGACCTGCCTGCCGCCGTACGCGAGATGGCCCGTGCCGGGCTGCGCAAGGTCGTCGACTTTCAGGATTGCGCCTATGGCGATGAATATCTCGACCGGCTGTTTGCACTGGTCCGGATGGACGATCCCGCGCGGGGTCATGAACTGACCCGCGAGGCGGCCAAATACATCGCCAATGCGATGGCCTATGACGATGTGATCCGGGTGGCAGGTCGCAAGACGCGTGCTGCCCGGCGCAATCGCATCGATGCTGAAATGGGTCGGGCGCCCCGGCAGGGGATGCAGGTGACCGAGTTCCTGCACCCGCGCGCCGAGGAGATATCCTCGATGCTGCCGGCAGGTCTGGGTGCTCGGGTGGCGGCTTCTCCGCGCTGGATGGCGCGGCTGGACCGCTGGTTCGGCCATGGCCGCCGTATCCGCAGCGACCGGGTGAGTGGTTTTCTTCAGCTTTACGTGCTGGCCGGGCTGCGCGGCTATCGCCGCCGCACCCTACGCCACGCACAGGAGCAGGCGCATCTGGAGGCATGGCTAGACCGCGTGGCCATGGCGCGGCAGCCCGATTATGATCTGGCGGTGGAACTGTTGCGATGCCGCAGGCTGATCAAGGGGTATTCGGACACCCATGCGCGCGGCCTGTCCAAATTCGATCATGTGCTCGCAGGGGCCGAACTGGTTGCCGGGCGGGCCGATGCCGCCGACTGGGTGCGCCGCCTGCGCGAGGCGGCGTTGGAGGATGAAGAGGGCAGGGCGCTGGACGGGGCGCTTCAGACGATCCGGTCCTTTGCGGGGTGATGTCTTGCGAGGCTCCGCCTCGCGCTCCGGAGTATTTTGAACCAGAAAGAAGCAGGTGCACACGCAAAGCTTGCACCGATGCGGGTCAGGGAGGAAGGCGATGAAACTCTGGTATCAGAGCTATGTGGATTACGAGAACGGGGCGGAATACTGGGACATGCTGGGGCCGCATCTGGAAGCGGTGTCGGCGCCGGGCACGCAGGTCGACATCCGGGGGATCACGCCGTTTGACAGCTATGCCCATCCGTTGGTGGAGTTCCGCTGCGCACGCGAGATGATCTGTAACGCGATCCGGGCCGAGCGCGAGGGCTATGACGCCTTCATTGTCGGCCATTTCCAGGATGCGGGCCTCTATGAGGCGCGCTCGGTTGTGGATATCCCGGTGATTGGCCTCGGCGAGGCGACCATGCTGTGGTGCTGCCAGATGGGCCAGCGGCTGGGGATCGTCACCATCAACCCGCGCTTCATCCCGTGGTTCCATCACCAGATCGGTAAATACGGGCTGCGCGAGCGGGTCTCTGGCGTTCATGCGATGACCTTCGAGCCGGGGCAGATCCTCGGCGCCTATGGCAATGCGGACAAGGCCGCCGAAGTCAAGCGCCTGTTCGAGGAACAGGGCCGGCCGCTGGTGGCGGCGGGCACCGATGTGCTGATCCCCGGCGGCGGCATCCCGATGCTGCTGTTCTCGCAGTTCCACGACCATCAGATCGACGGGGCACCGGTGGTCAATGGCATCCCGATCGCGGTGAAGATGGCCGAGATGGCGGTGGGTCTGAAACGGCTGACCGGGCAAGGCGTCAGCCGGGTAGGCGATTACACCAAGGCGCCGGATCATATCATCGAAGAGTTCCTGACCCATCCCAAGGGGCTGTGAGGCTACGGGGGGCTGGCGGAGGCAACGGTACGCCCACTTCATATTGCGACACGTTTTGCGGCCCTTTGCGGGCATTGATCCCTAAGAGGCAGCGGGCGGATTTGGGCCCATAGTCGAGGTTGTTCACCTCATATCCCTGACGCTCAAACTGCTTTGCGGTTTGATGCTGGTCGACTAACGTGGGGTTACGGACTTGGGGGAAGCCAAATGCAGACAGTCCAGACAGAACGTCTCCGCGATTATCTCGGCCCGGTCACGAATACCGACATATGGGATGAATTTCAGCTGCGACCCAACGATGTGATTGTTTGTACGCCCCCTAAATGCGGCACGACATGGACGTTGAATATCGTCATGATGCTGATACATGGCAGGGTCGTTCCGGATGCCGGCAACAGAGACGAAGCGCCTTGGCTCGATTGCGGATTTCGCGACCGAAAAGCAATCGCCGCAAAACAAGCCAGCCTGACGCGTCGGCGCTGCCTCAAAAGCCATACGCCCATGGACGGCATCTCATATGGTTCAGAGCCAACCTATGTCGTTGTGTATCGTCACCCAGTCGATGCCCATTTCTCATTTCGGAGCCACGTTGAGAACATGAAAGACGCGGGTCCTCTATTAGAGATGTTCCCCGACGATATCCCGGCAGGTTTCAGCAGGTTTGTTGAGGGACCACTGACCGATACGGGCACGGATGATCTTACAGTGCGCTCCATCATACATCACTACCAGCAGGCCAGAGCGCGTGAGGGGAAGGGAAACGTGCATTTCTTCCATTACGCCGATCTGAGCAAAGATCTGCAGGGACAGATTGCGCGGCTTGCCCGAATTCTGGAAATCGATCTGACACCGGAAACTCTGGCTGCGCTGACAGAGGCAAATACGTTTGCCAACATGCGCAAGGTCGCCGAATCCAGCGAAAGACGCTTTCACAAAGAGTCGCCCTTCGTCGACCAAGCGAAGTTCTTTGCGTCCGGCACATCCAACAAGTGGGAAGGCCGCCTAAGTGACAATGAACTCGCACGCTATCATGAACGTTGCGCTTCGCTCCTGTCGCCCGAGGACGCTGCCTGGTTGAACTGGGGGGATCAACGCGAACCTTGAGGTTGTCGTCATTTGATCTAACGCTTCGGTCATATACAAACGCTTAACAGAGGCTTCGTCCCGCTCGGCATTGTCAGGAGAGGCGGCCAGCGAATGTCCTTTTGGTCAGCAATGAGGCCGCTCCTTTATCTCGCTGCGCATGCCGGGCTCCCAAGCGGTGCACTGGAGCCCCCCGCGATAAGTGGGCTCCAGTCGATTGACTTACGCGCGCTTTGGCCGGTTGCCTGCAACTCCTACTGCCCCAGCCCCGGAAGCCAGAGCGCGATACCGGGGAATACGATCAGCAGCGCCACCAAGAGCATCGAACAGCCGATGAAAGGGATCGCCGACACGTAGATGTCGCGCATGCTGGTGCCCGGGGCCGAAACTCCCTTCATCACGAAGAGCAGCAGGCCGAAGGGCGGTGTGGTGAAGCTGATCTCGAGCGCGAGCAGCACGATCACCCCGAACCAGATCAGGTCGAACCCCAGCGTCTGCGCCAGCGGAAAGAAGATCGGCACGGTCAGCAGCATCATGCTGAGCTGGTCCATGAACATGCCCAGAACCAGAAGGATGGCGAACATGATCAGGAGCATCGTGCTGGGTTCCAGGTCGAACCCGGTGGCCCAGCGGATCAGCCCCGAGGAGGCCCCGGAGAAGGCCAGGAGCGCCGAGAAGGTGGCCGAGCCGAAGATGATCAGCAGCGCCATGGTGGTCACCTTGAGAGCGCCGGCCACGGATTTGACGATCCCCTCCCATGTCAGCGAGCGATAGAGGGCTGCCAGCACGACGACGCCGAGGCAGCCGAAGGCCGCGCTTTCCGACGGTGTGGCGATGCCGAACATGATCACCAGGATCACGCCGATCACGATGGACACCATCGGCAGGATGTCCACGAAGAGCAGGCGCATCTTCTCGGTCCAGCTGGAGCTTTCGACCTCGTAGGCGGGGGCAGCGTTGGGATCGTATAGCGCCATGCCGAGGATCATGACCGCGTAGAAGATTGCCAGCATCAGGCCGGGCATGATGCCTGCGATCAGCAGGTCGCCGATATCCAGTTCTGCCAGCGTCGCCAGCAGCACCGCCAGCGCCGAGGGCGGGATCAGCATCGCGAGGCCCCCGGTGCCCAGGATCGGGCCAATGGCCATGTGCTTCTTGTAGCCGCGTTTCTGCATCTCGGGCACCATCAAAGACCCCAAGAGTGCGGTGGAGCCCATCGAGGATCCCGACAGCGTGGCAAAGGCGGTGCCGCCTGCGACGGTGACAAAGGACAGGCGCGCGGGCAGCTTGCCCATCAGCCGGTCGACCGCGCCAAACATGCGATTGGCGAGGCCGGTGAAGAAAAAGATCTCGCCCATCAGCAGGAACATCGGCACCGGCATCAGGTTGAACGAGGTGACGGTGGGAATCGCGTTATTGGCCAGCTGCCCGATGCCGCGCGCCATCTGGCTGGCGATATCGCCGCGCCCGCCCATGAAATAGGCCGCACCGATCATGTTGGCCGCCAGAAAGGCCAGCGCCACCGGAATGCCGAGCGCCATGAAAAAAAGGATCATGCCCAGCAGAAAGACGAGCGCCTCATACCATTCCATTGCCTGCGCCTCTTTTATTCTTGATTGTCATTCGTGTACGCCCGCTTCGCCGGTATGCATGGTCTCAGGGCCAAAGACAAAGCGGAGAAACTGTGCCGCCATCAGGCCGAACCCGATCGGCATCGCGCCCAGAAGCAGGTATTTCGGCATATCGAGGCTGCGCATCTCGGCATCGCCGAACTTCCAGGCCCGGGCCGTGGCGCCCCAGGTGTACCAGACCAGCACAAGGCATATCACGACACAGAGCGCCGAGATCACCCGGCTGTAGGGCCGTTGCATCCGGAGCGGCAGGGCCGCGCTCAGAAGCTCGATGAACACATGGCCCCGATGGCGCACCAGCCAGGGCGAGGCGGCCATCACGATATAGAGCAGTCCGAATTCGGTGAAGGTGAAGATATGGCTGGACCAAGAGCCGGACAGGTTCAGCGTGCGGGCCAGCGCGCTGATCACGATCCCGAACATGATCCCTACCAGATAGATACCGGCCAGTATGGCCAGCAGGTCGCAAATACGGTCGATCAGGCGCATCATTTCTTGGCTTTGTTTGCTGGGGCAGGCCACGGCGTCACAGCCGCGGCCTGCCTTCAGGCTGTGTTACTCTTCCAGAGCATAGGTCTTGCGCAGGGCCTTGTAGGTTTCGGCACCGGCGCCGCCGCCGTCAATGCGCTCGTACATCCGCGCCCAGGCGGCATCGTCGGCCATCTTGCGATAGACTTCGCCCGCTTCGGCGGAATGGGCAACAAAGGTCATGCCGCCATCGGCCAGGGTCTTGGCATCCGCCGCAACTTCCGCCTGACGGTCGGCATAGGATTTGCCTTCCCACTCGATCACCACCTCTTCGATCAGCTTCTGGCTTTCCGGGGAAAGCGCGTTCCAGGCGTCGAGGTTGAAGATCACGCCGATATCGGTGTTGTAGAAGGTCGGGTCCACCCGATACTTGAGGAATTCGTTCCACTTGAGCTGCGGAATGCCGATTTCGGTCCAGGCCGCCGCGTCGACGACGCCCTTTTCAAGCGCCGAATAGACTTCGGTCGCCGGCATCGAGGCGGTGGTCGCGTTCAGTTGCTCGAAGAAGGCGTGATAGATCGGGTTGTCGCGCAGCTTGACCCCGGTCAGATCCAGAATGCCGTCGTCGCGGAACTTGGGTTCGCTGTTCATGTAGATGTGGAACTTGATGCCGCCATCGATCCAGCCCAGGTGGCGGACGTTGAAGCGCTCTTGATGTGCCTTGTCCATCAGTGCCGCGCCGCCATTGGCCCGGGCCTCCATCGGAGTCACGCGCGAGGCGACCATTGCGTCGATCTCGGGCACGTTGGCGCCATAGAAACTGCCGGGCGTGTGCACCATGTCGACCACGCCGTCACGCACGGCGGCGGGTTGCTCGAACATGCCGATCGCCTCGGGACCACCCCGCACCTCGATCTGAACGACGCCCTTGCCGCGCTCGTTGATGTCCGCGACCATTGCGAGAAAGGTCTTGGTGTAAACCAGAAACTCGGGGAACGCATGGACCGCGCTGACCCGGTCCTCGGCCTTGGCCGACATCGGGGCAGCCATGACGGCGAGTGCTGTCGCCGCCATCAGATAAGTGGCTTTTCTGGAAAGCCCGCTGAAGATTTTCATGTCACAACTCCCTGTTGATCCAACGGAGGATGAACCGCCTTCTGTCGGGCGGTACATTCCCTAAGGTGAAGTTAGGTCGGTCTGTCCCGACTTCTATGCATTTTCATGTAAGACCGGCCATCGGGCCCAATGCAATAGAAATATCCTTGATATATGATTTTTCATGTATGTAATCTGCTCCAGCAACTATCGGTGCGGGAGGGGGCGATGGAGATTGCAGTTCTAGGCGGTGGCAACGGCTCGACCGCCGCAGCGGTTGATCTGACAGCGCAGGGGCACAACATACGGTTCTGGCGCAGAAATGCGTCTGCGCAAGCAGAGCTGAGGGTGCGCGACAACGTCATCACGCTCAAGGATTTCGAGGGCGCGCGACCGATTCGCATTTCAATGGTCACTGACGATATCGGCGAGGCCATCCGGGGCGCCGACCTGATCGTCTGCCCGACACCGGCCACGGCCCAAGCCGATATCGCGGCGGCCATGGCGCCCTACCTGACAGACGGGCAGGTCGTCTTTCTGCCGCCGGGCAGCTTTGGCAGCTGGATCATGGCCGATATCGTCCGCAAGGCGGGAAACCACGCCGATGTCAGCTGGGCCGAAACCGGCACCCTGCCATATCTCACGCGGCTGCACGGAGCAGATACCGTCGCCATCACCACCCGCGCCACCCGTCTGCCGACCGGGGTCTATCCGCTGCGCAACGCGGAACACGCGCATTCGGTCCTTGCGCGGGCCTATCCTGCGGTCGAACCGGCGGGGGACGCGCTGTCTGGGGCACTGATGAACGCAGGCCCCATCATCCATCCGCCGCTGATCACGATGAACGCGGGCCCGATCGAGCATTTCGACCATTGGGACATTCACAACGAGGGCACCCAGCCCGCCATCCGCCGGGTCACCACGCGGCTCGATGCCGAGCGTATGGCTGTGCGCGAGGCACTGGGCTATGGTGCGCCGCACTTCCCGCTGGCCGATCACTATGAAACCTCGGATTGGATGTACGGCAACCTCGCCCATGACAAGTTGATCGACAGCGGCGATTGGCGCGAACATCTGGTGCTGACCGAGCATCGCTACATGCGCGAGGACGTGGCGGTGGGGCTGGCCTTGCTGGTCTCGGTCGCCGATTGGGCCGGGGTACCTGCGCCCACGGCGACGGGGCTCCTGGCGCTGGGCTCGGCGATCTGCGATGACGATTTCCGCCAGAGCGGCCGGACGCTGGAAAACCTCGGGCTGGCCGGGACCGACCGCGCCGCTTTGCAGACCATGCTGCGGGACGGGGCCTGAGATGGCGGCGCGGGAAATCATCGCCGCCGTGGGCGCCGGGCGCATGGGCCGCGGCATGGCCGTCGCCTTCGCCTATTCCGGCCACCCGGTCCGCCTGATCGACGCCAAGCCGCGACCGATGGCAGAGTTCGACCGGCTCCGGGCCGAGATACGGGCCGAACTGCGCGCCACCTTTGCGCTGATGGCCGATGTGGGCCTGATGCAGGCGGCCGAAGCTGACGCCATGCTGGCGCGTGTCGAGGTTGTGGGCCACGAAGATCTGGCGGCGGCGCTTGCCGGGGTGCCCTTTATCTTCGAAGGTGTGCCCGAGACGCTGGAGGCCAAGCGCGAGGTTTTCGATCTCCTGTCGCGCCACGCGGATGCAGATGCGGTGATCGCCTCGACCACCTCGACCATCCTGTCAAACGACCTTCAGGGGTTTGTCACCCCGCCCGAACGGTTCCTCAACGCCCACTGGCTCAACCCCGCCTATCTGGTGCCGCTGGTCGAGGTTTCGCCCGGCGATGCCACCGATCCGGCGATAACCGCCCGCCTGATCGACCTGCTGGAGCGGATCGGCAAGGTGCCGGTTACCTGTGCCGCCAGCCCCGGCTATATCGTGCCGCGCATCCAGGCGCTGGCGATGAACGAGGCCGCGCGACTGGTCGAAGAGGGGGTGGCCAGCAGCGCCGATATCGACAAGGCCACGAAATACGGCTTCGGCTTCCGATTTGCGGTGTTGGGCCTGTTGGAATTCATCGACTGGGGCGGCGGCGACATCCTCTACCACGCCAGCCGCTACATGACCCGCGCCACCGGGCAGGACCGGTTCGCCGCGCCCGACATCATCGAGACCAACATGGCCGAGGGCCGGCGGGGCCTGCGCGACGGGCGCGGCTTTCTCGACTATGACGGGCTTGATGTCGCCGCCTATCAGAGGGAGCGTATCGGCGCCTTCGCCGCCATGCTGCGCCATCTCGACAAGATACCGGTCAAGGGCGACTAGATCGAAGGCGCATCCCGCATCCTGCTTCTTTCTGGTCAAAAATACTCAAAAAACACCGGTGCCGCCCGCGCCGCCATTCCCGGTTTAGCGTTGCCCGATGAACCTGCGCACACTGTCCAGCAGCAGATCGTTATGCGCGGGCAGCGACAGCGAGAAGCGGAAGAACGCTTCCAGCCCCGCCTCGCGGGTGCGGTTGACGACGATCCCGGCGTTCTCGAACAGATGCTCGACCAGTGCTTCGGTGCGAGCTGGGTCTCCGTCCCGGAAACGGGCCATCAGAAAGTTGGTCCGGCTTGGGGTCACGAACAAACCCAGCTGTCCCAGCGCGCCGGTCAGACGCGCGCGTTCGGACACGATCTCATCGACCCGCGCCTGGATCGCCTTAGGGGCGGCAAGACCTGCCACCGCCCCGGCCTGCGCCAAGGCATTGACGGTGCCCATGCCCCGCGCGGCATAGAGGACGGGCACCATCCAAGCGGGGGCTTGGCACCAGCCAACCCGCGCGCCTGCAAGGCCATAGGCCTTGGAAAAGGTCCGGGTGACAACGATGTTCTCGTGGTTTGCCGCCAGGCTGTGCACCGCCGCGCAATAGTCGGGCGCGGCGAACTCGCCATAGGCGAGGTCAAGCACCAGCACGACCTGCGCAGGCAGGTCGCGGGCCAGCCGGGAAAGCGCCTCCATCTCCAGCATGGTGCCGGTCGGGTTGTTCGGATTGGCCAGGAACAGGAGCCGCGTGCGCTCACTCACCGCCGCCAGCAGGGCGTCGACATCGCTAGTGTAGTCACGCTCGCGCGCCTTCACCAATGTCGCCCCCACCCGGTTGGCGGTCAGGGCGAACTGGATGTATCCGAACTCCGAGATCAGGATCTCGTCCCTCGGCCGGGCGAAACAGCGGGCAATGACGTCGAGCAGCTCTTCGGATCCGTTGCCGCAGACGATCTGCTCGGGGTCCAGCCCATGCGCCGCGCCCAAGGCATCGCGCAGCGCGTCACAATGCGGGCTGCCATAGGATTGCGCCCTCGCGGCGGTCTCCTCCATCGCGGCGCGGATCGCGGGCAGGGGCGGATAGGGCAACTCGTTGTAGCCCATGTTGATGATCGGCAACCCCTTGGGCTGTGGTCTGCTGATGCGGCCGCGCAGGGGCATCGGGGCGAGATAGGGCGTCGGGCGCATGGGATCCTCGGGGTTGTTTCACGACATGAGAGGGTGATTTACGGGCAGGTTCAAGACAGAGGCCCACTATACGATCCCGCGATTCGGCCGAGAACGACCGCGCTCAGTAAGCCGTTGCCGGAGAGATATCCGCTGTCGCCGCTGCCCGAGACGCCACAGGCCGCGCCGCCTCCGGCATAAAGACCCGGCACTGGCGTCCCATCGGGGCACAGCACGCGCGCGCGAGTATCGGTCCTCAACCCGCCCTGGGTGTGAAACAGCGCCCCCGTCACCCGTACGCCGCAAAAGGGCGGGGCAAGCGGTGGGAGCTGGAACAGTCGCCCGAACCCATCGGTTCCGTCGCGGGGCAGGTCGCGCAGGGTTTGCGCCAACGCGTCGGGCGGCAGGCCGAGCAATCGGGCAAGCGCCTCGGGCGTATCGGCCTGCCGGATCGCACCTGCGGCTTCGGCGCGGCGAAAATCCTCGAACTGGCGCGCGATACCCGCGATACGCGCGTCGAAGATTGCAAAAGCCTCGCCTCCGGGTTGCTCCATCACCGCGCGGGCGGCTTCGGAATAGCCTTGGCATTCATCCCAGAACCGCTCCCCGTCGCGGTTCACCTGCACCCCGCCCGAGGTGATCACCGCCCAGGTGATCAAGATCCCATGCGGATGGGCGACATTGCCATGCCCCTGATAGGCCCCGAGATGACGCAGATCGGCCCCCAGCGCCGCGCCCCAAAGCACCGCCTCGCCACGGTTGCCATCATGTCCGAACCAGAGCGCCTCGCGGATCTCTGGCATGTGGTCGGTGACCAGTTGCCGATTGCCACCAAACCCATTGCAGGCCAGGATCAGCCGGTCGCAGGCGATGGTTTCGCCGCTGCCGTCGGGGCCAAAGACTGTGACACCGCGCACACGGCCGTTTTCCATATGCAGGATATGCGCCCGCCGGGAACAGATGATGTCGATCCCCTGCGCCTCGCAGGCGTGGCGCAGCGCGTCGATCAGTTCTTCGCCCGAGCGGCCGGGCAGGCCGTGCATCCGGCGGCGGCTGTGTCCGGGATAGTCGAAATCGGTGACAACGGAGAAGGGCAGACCATGGCGCTGAGCCAGCCAGTCGATGACCGGCCCGGCCCCTGCGGCCAGGGTATCGACCAGATCAGGGTCGTTCTCCCCCTTGGCCTTGGCCTGGATGTCCTGCGCGAAGAGCGCGGCGCTGTCCTGGATCCCCGCCGCGCGCTGCATGGTGGTGCAGGGCGCAGGGATCAGCCCGGCCGAGAGCGCGGTCGAGCCGCGCGGCAGGGCGTCGGCCTCGACCACCAGAACCTCTTGCCCCGCTTCGCGTGCCGCAAGCGCGGCCACCAGCCCGCACGCCCCGGCGCCGATGATCAGCGTCTGGCAAGCGATGTCGAAGCGCGCGGGCGGCGGCGCGATATGCGGGTCACTGTCCGGGGTCATAGCGTTTGCCGCGGTCCAGCATCTCGCTGGTTCCAATCACCTCGTTCAGGCCGGCAAAATCATACATCCGGTCCCGGAACGGCGCGGTGGTGCCATGCGCGCGCAGGCTGCTGTAATAGTCGCGCGCGGTATGGGCGAGCGCCCGCACGATGCCACCGGGAAAGATCACGAGGCGGAAGCCCAGCGCCTGCAACGCTTCGGCCGAGCGTATCGGCGTCGCGCCCCCCTCGACCATGTTCGCCAAGAGCGGCACACGCGCCGCGAACCTGTCCGCGATACCGGTGAGTTCTGCCTCGGTCTGCGGCGCCTCGACGAACAACACGTCAGCTCCGGCGGCCAGATAGGTCTCGGCCCGCTCCAGCGCCGCGTCGAAGCCTTCGACCGCGATCGCATCGGTGCGGGCGATGATCAGCGTCCGGTCCGAGCGGCGGGCATCGGCCATGGCGGCGATCTTGCCCGCCATCTCGGCGGCCGGGATCAGCGCCTTGTCCTTCAGGTGGCCGCAGCGCTTGGGATAGGTCTGATCCTCGACCTGCAAGGCTGCCGCGCCTGCCCGTTCATAGAGCCGCATGGTGCGCTGGGCGTTCAGCGCGTTGCCGAAGCCGGTATCGGCGTCGATGATCACCGGCAGTCGGGTGCGGTCGGCGATAAGCGTCATCGTCTCGGCCATTTCCGTGACCGAGGTCAGCCCGATGTCGGGCCGCCCAAGCCGGGTATAGGCCACCGCCGCGCCGCTGAGATACAGCGCCTCGAACCCCGCCTGTTCCGCGATCAGCGCGGTCAGCCCATCGTAAATGCCGGGCGCCAACACGATGCCATCCCCGGCCAGCCTTGCCTTGAGCGTCATGCCGCGCCCTCCAGCCAGCCCAGTGCCTTGGCACAGGTCATCTGATGCGTGACGGTGCCCAGCGACAGCAGGGTGGCGTCATGCACCTCGTCCCGGAAGGCCGCACAGCCGTCGGTCAGCATCACGGTGTCGATGTCGCGCAGATGCGCGTCGCGCAGGGTCGATGCGACGCCGCCATTGGTGACGATGCCGCCGACGATCAGTTGGCGGATATTCATCGCGCGCAGGATGTATTCCAGCCGGGTTTGGTAAAAGGCGGAATAGGCCACTTTCTCGACGGTGAAGTCTGCGGGTTGCAGCGTATCGACCAGCTGATGCCCGAAACTGCCGGGCGCGAAATCGCCCAGAGTGAGGAAGGGGCGCAGCGCCTTGAGATGCGGCGAGATCAACGGCTCGCCCCCCGGACCGGGCACCAGCGTGAACTGGGCCGAGATGTAAAGCCCGCCCTTGGCCCGCAGCGCCGCGACCAGCGGCGCGATGCGGGCGGGCAGGGCGGCGATGGCCGCCGCCCCCTGTCCGGCCCGGCCATAGGCGCCCTCGGGATGCAGAAAGTCGTTTTGCAGGTCGATGGTCAGCAGCGCGGTCTGCGCCAGGGTCCAGCCTCTGGGATCGCTCATGCGCCTGCCTCCGGTCCGGTTTCAAGTATGACATTGCCCAGCGGGTCGACCCGGCCCACAAGCCCCGGTTCGATCAGCACCGTGGTGTCGGGCTGTTCCAGGATCGCTGGCCCGGTGATCACGGTGCCGACCGGCAATGTCAGGCGGTCGTAGATCGCGGTTTCATACCAGTCCGTGCCAAAATGAACCTTGCGGGTGGATTTCGGACGGGCCGGGTCGGTCACCGTGGGGGCCAGCGTGGCCAGGTCGAACTTGGGCCGCTTGCCGGTCACGGCACTGCGCAGGTTCAGGATGCGCCGCACCCCGCCGGGCAGAAGCCGCCCAAAAGTGTCGCGATAGACATTGTCGAAGGCGGCGGCGATCTGGGCCTGCGTCGGCGAATGCACCTTGCCCGCGCTCACCTGCGCGGGGATCGGCACCGAAACGGTATGGGTCTGGCCGATATAGGCCATGTCGAGCGCGAATGTCGCGTCGCGCGCCTCGAACCGGGTGCCGGCGGCCTTCAGCATCGCCATGCCTCGATCATGATGGTCCTGCATCACCGCGCCAAGCATCTCGGTGTCCAAACCGTCCAGCATCGCGTTGAGGGTCTGGACGAAATCCTGCCGCATGTCGGCGATGACGCAGCCCAAGGCCGAGGTCACGCCCGGATAGCGCGGCACGATGGCGCGCGCGATCCCGACCTCGGCCAGCATCGCGCCCGCATGCAGCGCGCCGCCGCCACCAAAGGGCATGAAGGCGAATTTCTTGGGGTCGAAACCGCGCTCGATGCTGACCAGCCGCAAGGCGCCCGCCATGCGCGAGTTGGCCACCCGCAGGATCGCCTCGGCGGCCGCCAGCGTGTCGAGGCCCAGCGGCTGGCCGACATGGATGTCGATGGCCCGCGTCGCCGCCTCGACATCCAGCCGCGCAAGCTTGCCGCCGATGGGGTTCTCGGGGTCGATGCGGCCCAGCACCACATTGGCATCGGTGACGGTGGGGCGATCATTGCCCAGCCCATAGGCCACCGGTCCCGGCTCCGAGCCCGCGCTTTCCGGGCCGATGTTCAACAGGCCTCCCTTGTCCACCCAGGCGATCGAGCCGCCGCCCGCGCCGATGGTGGTGATCTCGATCATCGGGGTCCGCACCACCATGCCAAAGTCAATCGAGGTCTGCGGCGCCAGCATCGAGCGCCCTTCGGCGATCAGCGAGACATCGAAACTGGTGCCCCCCATGTCGCCGGTGATCACGTTGTCGAACCCGGCCGAGCGGGCGATATAGCCCGCCGCGATCACCCCTGCCGCAGGACCCGACAGGGCGGTGCGGATCGGAAAGCGGCAGGCGGTGTCCACATCCATCACACCGCCATTTGACTGCACGATCATGAACTCGCCGCCGAACCCGCCCTTGTCCAGCGCCGCCCCCAGCCGCCCCAGATAGCCCGAGACCTCGGGTTGCAGATAGGCGTTGAGCGCGGTGGTTGAGAACCGCTCGTATTCGCGGATCTCGGGCAGGATTTCCGAGGAGGCGGAGACATGTTCGTTGGGCCAGATCTCGCGCAGGGCAGCCACGGCGGCGGCCTCGTTGGCGGGGTTGGCATAGGCGTTGGCAAAGAGGATAGCGACAGCGATACAGCCCTGATCCTGCAATTGCCGGGCTGTGCGGCGCACCGCATCCAGGTCAACGGGTGTGGGGATGGTGCCATCGGCCAGCGTCCGTTCCGGCACTTCCAGCCGGTCGCGCCGGTCCACGACCGGCTCGAAATCGCCGCGCAACCCCCAGGTGCGGGGCCGGTCGCGGCGGCGCATCTCCAGCACGTCGCGCAAGCCTTGGGTGCAGATCACGCCCGTCCGCGCGCCCTTGCGCTCCAAGAGCGCATTGGTGCCCGCCGTGGTGCCATGCACCACCACGCCGACGCTGCCGATATCGGCGACCGCCTCGGTGATCCCTTGCAGGAAGCCCGTGGACTGGTCGGGGCGCGAGGTCGGCACCTTGCCGACACGGGCGGTGCCGTCGCTTTCATCGAGGACAAAGATATCCGTGAAAGTGCCGCCGACATCGACACCGATCATCTTGCCGCTCATCGCATGCCCTCACGCCAGGTTGGACCGTAAAGGCGGTCGGCCTCGGCCTCGCTCAGATAATCGCGCGCCACGTCCAGCGCCACGGCGGTGGGGTCACGTTCGGCGGGCGGGCCATAGCCGCCGCCGCCGGGGGTTTCCAGCCGCACCGCCTCGCCCTGTTTCAGGCGGATGCCACGCATCTTGGATACCAGCGGCGGGTGCGGCCACTCCGCCCCCTGCTGGTAGGTGAACACGTTCAGCGCGCCTTCCTGCCCGCCCGCCACGCCCTTGGGCGCAAAGCGCCCGCGCTCGCCGAACAGGAAGCCTTCGGCGCCGTTCTCCTCCAGCACCTCGATTTCATAGACCGCGCCCAGCCCGCCGCGATGCCGGCCCGCGCCCGCGCTGTCGCGCCTCAGCGCCCATTGCCGGAACATCACCGGATAGGCGGCCTCGAGGATCTCGAGCGGCGGGATGGTTGCCGTGGATATCGGCGCATTGCCGTGGTTCAACCCGTCGCCCTCGGGTGATCCGCCATGGCCGCCGCCGTAAAAGCTGAACATCACCCAGGGCTTGCCATTGCTGCGCCGCCCGGCAATGGAAAGCGCGTTGATCGTGCCATAGGCATTGGCCACCACCCGGTCCGGCACCGCTTGCGCAAAAGCGCAGAATACCACGTCGATCATCCGCAGGATGGTTTCGGTATAGCCGCCGGTGGGCGCGGGAAACTCCGCCGACAGGATCGAGCCCTCGGGAACCGTGACCTCGATGGGCCGCATCACACCCGCGTTAGCGGGCAGCAGCGGGAATATATGTTTGATGGCTACATAAACGGTGGCGATGGTGGTGGGCAGCGCGATATTCACCGGCCCGGCACATTTCGGAGCAGAGCCGGTGAAATCCAGATGCATCCGGTCGCCCCTGATCTCCAGCGCCACCCGGATCGGCAGCGGCTTGTCGGCAATGCCGTCGTTGTCGAGAAAATCCTCGGCCTCCCAGCGCCCGTCGGGAATAGCCTCCAGTTCCGAGCGCATCAGCCGTTCCGCCCGCAGTCCCAAAGCGTCAAGCGCCGCATCGACCGTGTCCGCCCCGTATTCGTCCAGGAGCTCGTCCATCCGACGCACGCCGAGGTCGAGCGCGCCCAACTGGCCGTTCAGATCGCCCTGCGCCGATTGCGGCAGGCGGGTGTTGCGCAACAGGATGTCGATGATGTCCTGGTTGACCACACCCGCGCGCGCCAGCCGCACGGGTGGCAGCACAAACGCCTCTTGAAACACTTCGGTCGCGGCCGGGTTGTAATTGCCCGGCACGGCGCCGCCCACATCATGCCAATGACCGACCGAGGCCAGCCAGCAGAACAGGTTCCCTTCCCGGAAATAGGGCCGCACAAGGCGCATGTCGCTCAGATGCGTGCCGCCGATATGGGCGTCGTTGAAGATGAAGATATCGCCATCGGCCAGGTCGCCATCTGCGGCGACCTTTTCGATCACCGCCTTTACGGCAAAGGACATGACACCCACAAAGATCGGCAGGCCCGATTTGCCCTGTACCAGCGTGTCACCCGTTTCGGCGTGATAGAGGCCGTGGCTGGCATCATGCGCTTCGGCGATGATCGGGTTGAAGGCGGCGCGAAAAAGGGTGGCGTCCATCTCGTCGGCAATCTGTTCCATGCGCCCGGCCAGAACCGAGAGCGTGATCGGGTCAATCTCGCTCATGTCCGCCCCCGCATTTCGCCCATGTCGTTCCACACGTCCTGCCGGGTGATCTTTCCTCCGATCAACTCGAACCGGTCGATGAAGCGGATGCCGGAAAAGGCGGCGCCATCCAGCCATTCGCCCGACAGCGTGCCACGGCAGTAGACGACGGATGTATCTCCCGCGCCGGGCATGGCGTCGAACCCCTCATAGGTCTTGGTCACAAAGCTGTAGCGGGGACGCGCCCAGTCGATCAGATCGGACAGATCGGTCATCGGGCCGGTACCGGGGAAAAACATGGTGAACCCGTCGCCCTGCATCGCGCGGGCGGCGTCCAGATCGCGCGCCTCCATCGCGGCCAGATAGGCATGCACGACTTCGGCCGGGTCGGGCAAGGCGGGTGCAGGGGTCTTTGTGCTGCGGCCCCTGAAATAAGCATCGGGCGCCATTTCGTGGATCATCACCACGACGCCTTCGGGCGCGGCAGGCACGACGAACCGCACCGCATCCGTCAGCGCATGGCCCAGGCGGCGCTTGTCCTCTTCGCCATACCCTTCGATCAGGTGCAGTTCGACCACCGGCATCGCATCCCTCCACGGATGAAAGCTGTATCATTGATAATACATTTAACCGGTATATAGTCAGAGGCAATTCTTTCCTTTCGAACGGGTCGAAAATGACAGAGCCGGGGATGCAGACGGGGGGCGGGATTCGGTTACCCGCAGGCGCGAAATCGCGTCGCGTCTACCTGTCCTTGCTGGAACAGATCTCGGCCGGGCGGCTGGAGCCGAGCCGGAAACTGCCGGGCGAGGAGCAACTGGCCGAGGATTACGGCGTCTCTCGTGTCACCGTGCGCCGGGCGCTGGATGCATTGGCGGAAAACGGTTTTCTGTCGCGGCGTGCGGGCAGCGGCACCCGGGTGCGGCCGCGCCCCTCTGCGCCACAGCCGGTGACGATGGATTTCTCGACCCTGCTGCCGCAGCTGGTGGAAATCGGGCGCAGCACCGAGGTGCGCCTGTTGTCCAGCCGCATGGACGCCGCCCCCGAGCATGTGGCGCGCGCATTGGGCCTGGCGCCGGGCGAAGCGGTGCAGATCGCACAGCGGACGCGCAGTATCGGTGGAACGGCCTATTCGCATCTGACCACCTATGTGCCGTCGCGCATCGCGGTGGGTATCTCTGACGACGATCTGTCACGCGAGCCGCTGCATGTGCTGCTGGAACGCAATGGCGTGCAGATCGCCGATGCGCGGCAGTCGGTGTCGGCCACCCTAGCAGGCCCCGAAGTGGCCTCGGCACTTGGCCTGCCCGAAGGCGCGGCCCTGCTGTCGCTGGACCGGGTCGTGCGTGATGCCACGGGGCGGGGGGTCGAGTTTCTGACCGGCCTCTACCGCCCCGACATGTTCCGCCTCGACATGAGCCTGGCGCGGGTCGAAAATGGCGAGGGCCGCCATTGGGAACCGGCCATCACCCCACTGAAGGAAACACCCCGATGAACGCGCCGCTGACCCTGTTGGACCGGCTCTGGTCGATACACGAGGTGCATCGCGGCGAGGATGGCGCATCGCTGCTTTGGGTCGACCGGCACCTGGTGCATGAGGGATCGCACCACGCCTTTGCGCGGCTGGCCGAGCGGGGCCTGCCGGTGGCCGAACCCGGCCTGACATTCGCGTTGGTGGATCACTATGCGCCGACCCGCAGGGCGGGCCCGATTGCCGACCCGGCGATTGCCCGCATGATCGAGACCCTGCGCGGCAATGCCGCCCGGCATGGGCTGCGCCTGTTTGACCTTGATGACCCCGATCAGGGCATCGTGCATGTGGTCGGGCCCGAGCAGGGGCTGACGCTGCCCGGCCTGCTGATCACCTGCGGCGATAGCCATACCTCGACCCACGGCGCATTCGGTGCGCTCGCCTTCGGCATCGGCGCGACCGAGGTGGCGCATGTGCTGGCAACCCAGACCATCTGGCAACGCAAGCCGCAGGCGATGCGGATCACCGTTGACGGCGCTTTGCCCGCGGGTGTGTCGGCCAAGGATATCGCACTGAACTGGATCGCGCGGCTCGGCGCTGACGGGGCACAGGGCCATGCGGTGGAATATGCTGGCAGCGCCATCCGTAGCCTGTCGATGGAGGGTCGGATGACCCTGTGCAACCTGACCATCGAAGGCGGCGGGCGCATGGGCATGGTGGCCCCGGACGAGGTGAGTTTTGCCTATCTGCGCAACAGGTCGCAGGCGCCCAGGGGCGGGGACTGGCACAAGGCGCTGGACAACTGGCAGGCCTTGGCCAGCGATGCCGATGCAATGTTCGACCGCGACGTCGCCCTGTTGGCCGAGGAGATCGCGCCCATCGTAACCTGGGGCACCAGCCCCGAACAGGCCCTGCCCATTGATGCGTCCGTTCCCATCCCCGACACATTGCCGCCAGCCAAGGTGCAGGCCGCCCGCGCCGCGCTCGACTACATGGGGCTGGTGCCGGGTCGCTCGTTGGCGGGCACGCCGGTCGATCAGGTGTTCATCGGCTCCTGCACCAATGGCCGGATCGAGGATCTGCGTGCCGCCGCCGCGGTTCTGGCCGGGCGCAGGGCGCGCGTGCCCGGGCTGGTCTCGCCCGGTTCAGCCCGGGTCAAGGCGCAGGCCGAAGAGGAGGGGTTGGACCGTGTGTTCACCGAGGCGGGGCTGGACTGGGTCGCGTCGGGTTGTTCCATGTGCGTGGGCATGAACGGTGATCTGGTCGCCGCGGGCAAGCGATGCGCCTCTTCCACCAACCGCAACTTTCGCGGCCGTCAGGGCAAGGGCGCACGCACGCATCTGATGTCACCGGCCATGGTGGCGGCGGCGGCGGTCACCGGCACGCTGTGCGATGTCCGCCCCATGTTGCGGGGGAGACCAGTCTGATGGCGGGGTGGAGCGAACAGCGTGGCAAGGCGATACTTTTGCCAATGGCCAATATCGACACCGATCAGCTGATCCCGGCGCGGTTCATGTCGACACCGCGCGCCGAGGGCTATGGCCGGTTCCTGCTGCACGATGTGCGGCGCACTTCCGAGGGCGAGATGGACCCGGAGTTTCCGCTCAATGCCCATCCGGACGCCTGCATTCTGGTGACAGGCCGAAACTTCGGCAGCGGGTCCTCGCGTGAGGCGGCGGTTTATGCGCTTGTGGATGCCGGGATACGCGTCGTTGTGGCGCCCAGTTTCGGCGATATCTTCGCGGGAAATGCGGTCAATAACGGCCTGCTTCCGGCCCGCGTGAGTGAGGCGGATGCGAAGTTGTTGACCAAGACCCTGTCCTCGGGCGTGGGGACCGGTGTCGCCGATCTGGCCTCGCGTTTGCTGCTTATCCGGGGGGTGTCGGTTCCGTTCCAGCTGGATGATGTCTGGCGAACCAAGCTGCTGAACGGATGGGACGATATCGACCTTACCCGCCACCACAGCGCCGAAATAGCGGCATATCGCGGACGCATCCTTTCGGAACCGGGCCGCTTCCCCGCTGGCGACGCGCCCTGACACCGGCTGCAGGACCTCTGAAAGGGACAAGACCAGAGCCGCAGCATCGACCAATGGAGCGGGGTTCGATACTACTGGAGCGACGACCGTCGTTCGGTGGCAGCTGCGTTTCCACGTCGAACCCTGCGTCCGACAAGATCGTCGGCGCGATTTCTCTGTTGCTGTACCAGAGGTCTCGCCCTCAGAAAACCTACCACGAGAAGGCTGTTTCGCGGCAAAAGCGCCAGAACATGGATGCCAGGAACGAGCCTATTTCTGTCACCCGCCGCAAAGCCGGGACGCGCAAAGTCATAATGCCGGACGCGGTCCTGGCGGTCGTTGTCCGACCGAAAAGCTTGGGCAAAGGTCATCAAAGTGAGCGCCTCGGGACCACCGGGAAGCGCTTGTGCCGGTATTCAGCCCGCTGCATGCGGTGTATCGACGCCATCCGTACCGAACCTGCCCGCAAAACTTGCTGAAACACGTTATGCGACTTTAGATTGTTGCTGGGCACGGGAGTGTTGCTAGTCGGGGGATGGCCCGGGAAATGCCGAAAGGTGCGGTCTTGACCGAGAACACGTTTACCATTCGAAATCTCAAGAAGATTTACGGCCACGGAGATACCGCCGTGCATGCCCTGCGTGGTGTCGATCTGGATATTCCGGTGGGCGAGTTCGTGGTTCTGCTGGGGGCGTCGGGCAGCGGAAAGTCGACACTCCTCAACATCATTGGCGGGCTCGACCGCGCCAGCGAAGGTACAGTATTGTTTCGGGATCGTGAGCTGACCACAATGTCGGACAGCGAGCTGACGCGATATCGGCGTGACCACGTGGGCTTTGTCTTTCAGTTCTACAACCTGATGCCAAGCTTGACTGCTCGCGAGAATGTCGAACTGGTGACCGAGATCGCCCGCAAACCGATGGACGCCGATACCGCGCTGGCGCTGGTGGGGTTGGCCGAGCGGGCCGATCATTTCCCGGCCCAGCTCTCGGGTGGAGAACAGCAGCGGGTGGCGATTGCCCGCGCGGTGGCCAAACAGCCCGAGGTGCTGTTCTGCGATGAACCCACCGGCGCGCTGGACAGCACCACGGGCCGCGCGGTGCTGAAGGTTCTGAAAGAGGTGAACGAGCGGCTGGGTGCCACGGTTCTGGTGGTCACCCATGCGGCCTCGCAGGCGGCCATGGCCGACCGGGTGATCCGGTTCGGCGACGGGCAGGTGATCGAGGTCAAGGTGAACGAGACCAAGCTGACCCCGGAGCAGATCGAATGGTAGGGGGGCGATGTCACCGCTAAGCATCAAACTCGGCCGCGATCTGTGGCGGATCAAGGGGCAGGCCGTCGCCATCGCCCTGGTGGTGGCGGTAGGGGTGCTGCTACAAGTGATGCAAACAGGTCTGGTGCGCAGTCTCGACGAGACCCGGCGGGCCTATTACGAGCGATACCGGCTGGCGGAGGTATTCGCCCCGGTCACCCGCGCGCCCGTCCATGCGGCGGTCGATCTGCGCAAGATCGACGGTGTTGCCGCGGTCGAGACCCGGGTCGCAGGTGCAGCGATGGTCGATTTGCCCGGTGCGGCGGTGCCGGTGCGGGCACAGGTCGCCTCGCTGCCCGCGCAGGGCGCGCCCCGGCTGAACGATGTGCTGCTGACCGACGGGCGCGCCCTGTCGGGCGAGCGTCCCGATGAAATCCTGCTGTTGCAAAGCTTTGCCCGCGCGCATGGGCTGAAACCGGGTGACCGGATCAGCGCCACCATGAACGGGGCGCGGCACGACTTTACCGTCTCGGGCCTCGCCGTCTCTCCCGAGTTCATCTATACTACTGCGCCCGGTGAACTGGTGCCCGATGACCGCCGCTTTGCCCTGCTGTGGATGACCCGAACCGCGCTGGAGGCGGCGTTCGACATGGATGGCGCCTTTAACGAGGCGCTGCTGTCGCTGTCGCGCGGGACCGAGCCCGACGCGGTGATGGCCGAGGTGGACCGGCTGCTTGATCGCTATGGCGGCACCGGCGCCTATCATCTGGACGATCTACCCTCGAACAAATTCGTGGTCGAGGAGATTTCGGGCATCAAGCGAACCTCGAAAACGGTTCCGCCGGTGTTCATGGCGGTGGCGGCCTTTCTTCTCTACATCGTGATCTCGCGCCTGGTGGATGCCGAGCGCAAGGAGATCGGGCTGATGAAGGCCTTTGGCTATACCAGTTGGGAGGTGGGGGTACATTACCTCAAGATGGTGCTGGTGATCGCGGTTGGGGGCGCGGTTCTGGGCAGCGTATTGGGCGTCCTGGCGGGGCGCTGGTCGGTCAATGTCTACATGTTGTATTACAAGTTTCCCTTTCTGGTATTCCGGCTCGACCCGCCCAGCTTTGCTATCGGGTTCGGCGTCAGTGTGCTGGCGGCCTCGGCGGGTGGGCTCTTGGTGCTGCGGCGGGTCTTTGCCCTGACGCCGGCGGTGGCGATGCGCGCCGCCGCGCCCGCCGACTACAGCCGCGCCCGCCCGCTGGGTGGCTGGTTGGGCCGGGTGCTGGATCAGCCCACGCGCATGGTGTTGCGCCGATTGACGCGCCAGCCGCTGCGCATGGGGGGTGCGATCGCCGGAGTGGGCGCGGCAACCGCGCTGGGGGCGGCGATGGCCTCGTTGTTGGCCGCCTATGACGCCATGGTCGAGACGAGCTTTGGCGTCATAGACCGCAGCGATGTCACCGTGACCTTCACCCATCCCATCGCCGAGCAGAGCCGGTATGACCTTGCTTCCATTCCTGGCGTCATCGAGGTCGAGCCGATCCGGATTGTCAGCGCGGTGTTGCGTAACGGGCGCCACAGTTATCGCGGCGCGGTCAACGGCATGGCCGAGGCGCCGCGCCTGTACCGCGCGGTCGATGCGGATATGACCGATATCCCGATCCGCAGAGACGGCATCATCCTGTCCACGGGTCTGGCGCGCGAGCTGGAGATCGAAGCGGGCGACCGGCTGATCCTGGATGTACGAGAGGGGCGTCGACCCATTGTTGAGGTCCCCGTCAGCGGTGTCTCGGAAAGCCTGATCGGCTCACCCGCTTATATGGAGATCGGCGCGCTGAACCGGCTGCTGAAAGAGCCGCTGCGTATCTCGGGCGCCTTCCTGCGGGTGGACCCGGCACAAGGCGACAGTGTCTACCGTAACCTCAAGGACCGGCCCATGGTGGCGGGGGTGGCGCTGAAATCCGAAAGCCGCGCCGCCTTGCGCAAGATGATGGACCAGGGCGCTGGCGCCATGCGCTATGTCATGGCGGTGATCGCCGGGGTGATCACATTTGGTGTCATCTACAACGCGGCCCGGGTGGCCCAGGCCGAGCGCGAGCGCGATCTGGCGGGGTTGCGGGTGCTTGGCTTTACTCGGGGCGAGGTCGCCTTTGTCCTGCTGGGAGAGCTGGCAGCGGTGGTGGTGCTGGCGATGCCTCTGGGTGCTTTGGGGGGCTATTGGCTGAACCTTGCGATTTCGGCGGGGTTCAGCACCGATCTTTATCAGATACCGGCCAGTTTCGGGCTGACCGGTTTTGGCCAGGCGATGATCGTGGTGCTGATCGCGGCGCTGCTGTCGGGTTGGCTGGTGAAACGTGATATCGACAGGACCGACCTGATCCTGGCGCTGAAAAACAGAGAGTGACGAGAGTGGCCCGGCAACGAAGACGATCCCGCAGCGTTCTGACCCTCGCAACCGCGCTTGGTGTGGCCGGGTTTCTGGCCTTCGCCTTCTGGCCGCGCCCGATGCTGGTGGATATGGCCGAGGTCCGGCAGGGCCGCATGGTGCTCACCATCGACGAGGAGGGGCGCACGCGGGTCAAGGAACCCTATGTGGTCTCTTCTCCAGTGGCCGGCGAGTTGCAGCGTGTCACGGTGGAACCGGGCGAGGTGGTCGAGCGTGGCAAGACCGTGGTGGCGCAGATGCGGCCCGCCAACCCCTCGGCGCTGGATGTGCGCACCCGCGAACAGGCCCATGCCGCCGTCACCGCCGCCGAGGCGGCGCTGCGCCTGGCCCATGCCGATCTGAACGCGGCCGAGGCCAAGAAGGACTTTGCCGAGAGTGAGTTGGAACGCGCCCGCAAGCTGGTCGAGCGTGGGGTAACCAGTCAGGTCACGTTGCAACGGGCCGAGCAGGAGGCACGGGTGGCACGGGCCAATCTGGACACGGTGGGCGCGGCCATCGCCATGCGCGAGGCAGAACTGGCCAATGCGCGCGCGCAGTTGATCGGATTTGACGACGCGGCGTTGGGGGCCGCGCTCTCCGAGCGCAACCCCGACGGCCACAGTATTCCGCTGCGCGCGCCCATCGACGGCACCATCCTGAAGGTGATCCAGAAGAGCGAGACGACCCTGCCGGCCGGTGCCCCGATCCTGGAAATCGGCGATATCGAGGGCGATCTGGAAGTGATGGCCGAACTGCTCTCCTCGGACGCGGTGCAGGTGCAAACCGGGGACCGGGTGATCATCACCAATTGGGGCGGCGCGCGCGATCTGTCCGGTATCGTCAGCCGGATCGACCCCTATGGCTATACCAAGCATTCCGCCCTCGGGGTCGAGGAACAGCGGGTACAGGTCATCATCCAGTTCGAGACGCCCAGCGACGAGCGCGAGAACCTGGGCCATGGCTATCGTGTTGAGGTGCGGATTGTTGTCTGGGAGCGCGCGGATGCGCTGATCGTGCCCTCGGCGGCGATCTTCCGCCATGGCGACGCTTGGGCAGTCTTTGCGGTCGAAGAGGGGCGCGCGGTGCTGCGCGAGATCGAGGCCGGGCGCAACAACGGGCGCGAGGCCGAAGTCCTGTCTGGGTTAAAGTCCGGCGCGCGGGTGGTACTGTTCCCCTCGGCGGAACTGGTCGAGGGCGCGAAACTGGCACAGCGCCAACTGGATTGAGCGGCGCGCGGGACGGCCCCGCGCGCCTTATGCATCAGCTGCCTGCGGCAGTGGCGCGGCGCCACTTGGCCGGGCCGCTCTGGTGGATCGAGTTGCCCTTGGTGTCGACCGCGACGGTTACCGGCATGTCCTCGACCTTGAGCTCGTAGATGGCTTCCATCCCGAGGTCCTGGAACGCGACTGGCTTGGCCGCCTTGATCGCCTTGGAGACCAGATAGGCCGCGCCCCCCACCGCGATCAGATAGGCCGCCTTGTGCTTGGCGATCGCCTCGATGGCGACCGGGCCGCGCTCGGCCTTGCCGACCATCACCTTGAGCCCGGTATCGCCCAGGATACGGTCGGTGAACTTGTCCATCCGGGTCGAGGTGGTCGGGCCCGCCGGGCCGATCACCTCGTCGCCC
Source organism: Ruegeria sp. BHSC223 (assembly GCF_059613025.1). NCBI lineage: Bacteria > Pseudomonadati > Pseudomonadota > Alphaproteobacteria > Rhodobacterales > Roseobacteraceae > Ruegeria > Ruegeria sp. BHSC223. Next base: position 69,023 of record NZ_JBXWRR010000008.1, on the reverse strand, counting down.
ACCGCATCGACGGGACCGACGTAATAGATCGCCTTGCCCTTCAGATCGACGGGCAGCGGTTCGCCCTTGTCGAGCATGTCGACCATCCGCTTATGCGCGGCGTCGCGCCCGGTATAAAGCGTGCCCGAGAGCAGCAGCGTCTGTCCCGGTTCCAGCGCCGCCAGCGCGCTGTCGTTCAGATCGTCGAGGTTGAGCCGCGTCGCCTGTGCCCCGGCCGCATCCAGCAGGATGTCGGGATACAGGTCCATCGAGGGCGGGGTGAATTCGGCGGCCCCCGACCCGTCGAGGGTGAAATGCACATGCCTTGTGGCAGCGCAGTTGGGGATCAGGCCGACAGGCAGCGAGGCCGCATGGGTCGGGAAGCTCTTGATCTTGACGTCAAGCACGGTGGTCACGCCGCCCAGGCCCTGTGCGCCGATCCCCAGCGCGTTGACACGGTCATAGATTTCCAACCGCAGCTCCTCGGTCTTGTCCGAGGGGCCTCGGCGCAGCAGGTCGGCCATGTCGAGCGGTTCGCTCAGCGCCTGTTTGGCCAGCGCCATCGCCTTGTCGGCATTGCCGCCCACGCCGATGCCCAGCACGCCCGGCGGGCACCAGCCGGCACCCAGCGTCTCGACCGTCTGCACCACCCAGTCGGCCACATTGCCCGAGGGGTTGAGCGTGGTGAATTTCGACTTGTTCTCGGATCCGCCGCCCTTGGCCGCGACCTCGACCTCGATCGTGTCGCCGGCGACCATCTCGACCGTCAGCATGCAGGGCGTGTTGTCGCCCGAGTTCTTGCGGGCGCCGAACGGGTCGACCACCACGCTTGCGCGCAGCGGGTTGGTGTCGCGCTGGTATCCCTGGCGGGTGCCCTCGTCACAGATCTCTTGCAGCGAGCGGCTGAAATCGGTCTTGGCCTGGACGCCCACCTTGACGTGGATATTGGCGGCGCCGGTATCCTGACAGATCGGGCGGCGGCCCATGGCGCACATGCGCGAGTTGACCAGGATCTGTGCCATCGCGGCCTTGGCGCCGGGGTTTTCCTCGCGCTCCCAGGCGCTGGTCATGGCGCCGATGAAATCAGCCGGGTGGTAATACGAGATATATTGCAGCGCCTCGGCGATGCTTTCGATCATGTCGCTTTCGCGGATCACGCCCATGTCGGTCCTCCTGGGTGCGGCGGGCCGCGCCGGGGGCGCGCGGGTTGCCGGGTTGCCTGGTCTTGGGTGTCTGGCCACGCAAAGCGGCCGGTTTATGCGGGGTTTAGCGCGATTCCGGGGGGTGCTGCCATAGGGATATGCCCGGTGCGGCCTCGCGCCCCAATCTGGGCTTGCCTGTTGTGGCGCACTGGCGCAGCCTGCCGCAGTGGTCACGAAACAGGAAGGGCGGCGAAGATGCAGCAGCGAACAGTTACCGCAGGCGTGCTCGCGGTCACCTATCTGGAGACGGGGCCCACCGATGGCTGGCCCTGTATCCTGAGCCATGGCTTTCCCTATGACGTGCAGACCTATGCCGAGGCCGCGCCGCTGCTGGCGGCGGCGGGGGCGCGGGTGATCCTGCCCTGGCTGCGCGGCTATGGCCCGACCCGGTTCCTGTCGCCCGACACGCCCCGCTCGGGCGAGCAGGCGGCGTTGGCGGCCGATCTTCTGGCGCTGATGGATGCGCTGGGGATCGGGCGCGCGGTGTTGGGGGGCTATGACTGGGGCGGGCGCGCCTCGTGCATTGTCGCGGCGCTTTGGCCCGAACGGGTCGAGGCGCTGGTCAGCGGCAATTCCTACAACATCCAGAACATCCCCCGTTCGGGCGAGCCCGAGGCGCCCGAGATCGAGGCAAGTTTCTGGTACCAGTACTACTTTCATTCCGAGCGCGGGCGTCGCGGGTTGGAACGGGACCGCCGCGCGCTGGCCCGAACGCTCTGGCGCATGTGGTCGCCCACATGGGCGTTCAGCACGGCAGAGTTCGACCGCACGGCGGACGCCTTCGACAACCCGGATTTTGTTGACGTGGTGATCCATTCCTATCGCCACCGCTTCGGCTTGGTGCCGGGTGATCCGGCCTATGCCCATATCGAGACGCAGCTGGTGGCGCAGCCCAGGATCAGCGTGCCGACGGTGGCAATCGACGGCAACCGCGACGGGGTGAACGTCGGAACCGCAGGGCATGCGACACAGTTCACCGGCCCGTTCGATTATCGGGTTTTCGAGGGTGCGGGCCACAATCTGCCACAGGAGCGGCCCCGTGATTGGGCGCAAGCGGTGCTGGATGCGGGGGCAATGGCGCGCGCCTAACCTTTGCGCGGCATCCGGCGATAGGTGAACTCTGCCGCGTCCCCCTCGGCCAGCGCGGTCTCGAGCAGCGCGGTGACCTTGTGATGATCGGGTGAGCGGGAGCAGACAGGATCGGTCGCCGCCGCGTCGCCGGCCAGCGCCAGCGCCTGGCAGCGGCAGCCGCCAAAGTCGATCCCGACCCGCTCGCAGCTGCGGCAGGTCTCGGGCAAGTGGTCGGTGCCGCGATAGGCGTTGAAGGCGGCGCCGTCATACCAGATCTCGCGCAGGGTTTTATCGGGGAACCTGTCAAAGTCGAGATGCGGGATGGTCTCGGCCGCATGACAGGGCAGCACAGTGCCATCGGGCGCGATGTTCAAACCTGCCGAACCCCAACCGCCCATGCAGGCCTTTGGATAATCGGCGTAATAGTCGGGCGGCACGAAATCGAAGGCAAGTGTGCCGCGCAGCCGCGCCTCGGCCTCGGCCACGATCCGCTTGGCAGCCTCGGTCTGGGCGCGGCTGGGCAGCAGTGCGGCCCGGTTGCGCGTGGCCCAGCCGTGGAACTGCACGCAGGCCACTTCGAGCCGGCGGGCGCCCAGCTCGATGGCCAAATCGATGGTGCGTTCAAGGTCGTCGAGATTATGGCGATGCATCACCGCGTTCAGGGTCAGCGGGATGCCGCGCGCCTTGATCTCGGCGGCTACTGCCATCTTGCGGGCAAATCCGCCCTTGTAGCCGCCGATGCGGTCGGCCAGTTCGGGCGTGGTGCCTTGCAGCGACAGCTGGATATGGTCGAGCCCCACGGCCTCGAGCGCGTCGAGCCGCGCGGGGGTCAAACCGATGCCGCTGGTGATCAGGTTGGTATAGAGCCCTGCCTCATGGGCCGCGCGGGTCAGATCGACCAGATCGGGACGCGAGGCGGGTTCGCCGCCAGAGAGATGTAGCTGCAATACACCCAGTTCGGCAGCCTCACCAAAGGCGCGCGCCCAGGTTTCAGTGTTCAGCTCGTTCCCCTTTCCGTGGAGCGCAAGCGGGTTCGAGCAATAGGGGCAGGCCAGCGGGCAGCGATGGGTTAGCTCGGCCAGCATGGCGATGGGAGCGGGAACACTCATGCGGGACGCCTCGCCGCCGGAATTCGGCACGAATTCCGGCTCGGAAAACCGGTGGTTTTCCGGATCGTTTTCCGTGCCGGAAAACGCCGCCCCGTCATGGCGACACCATCAGGAACATGCGGGCGCGCAAGCCTTGCAGAAAGGCCTGCACATCCTTCTCGATCTCTGCCCGGGGCGCGTCATAGGCGGCCGCCAGCTGGTCGACCAGCGCCGCCAGGCTGGTCTGCCCGTCCATGCGCGACAGGATCGCCTCGCCCACCGGATCGAGCGCCACCGCCTTTTCCGGCGCCAGCAGCACAAGGCCGCCGCGCACCCGGTCCGCCACCAACCGCACGCCGCGCGGCAGATAGGGGCGGTCGGTGGGGGCCAGCGCCAGCGTCATGCCATGCCCTCGCCGGGGCGCCATGCGCCGGGGGGCACATGGCCGTCGACATAGGCGCCCCAGAGCGCGTCGAGCTGCGCCCAGAGCACATCCGTCTTGAAGATCAGCGCCGCGCAGGCCATGTCGGCCTTCTCGGGCGTATCCGCGTGGTCCAGCACCCAGCCCAGCCCATAAGCCACGTCGCGCGGCGCCTCGGTCAGGCGTTTGCGGAAGTAACTCAGGCTGGTGTCGTCGGCGAAATCATAGTGCCTGAGCAGCCCCTCGATCCGGTTCTCGTGGATTTTCGGCGCGAACAGCTCTGTCAGGGACGAGGCCACCGCCTGCAACAAAGGTTGTTCGCGGACATAGTGGATATAGGCCTCGACCGCAAAGCGGGTGGCGGGGAGGATACCGCGCCCCGAGGCCACGTAGTCGGGGTCGAGCCCCACTGCCTCGGCCAGTTTCAGCCAGCGCCGCAGCCCGCCGCCGCTGTCGACCCCGCCATCGTGATCCTCGATCCGCGACCGCCAGGCGCGACGGATATCGGGATCGGCACAGCGCGACAGAAAGGCCGCGTCCTTCATCGGGATCGCCGCCTGATAGGCCCAGCGGTTGATCACCCAGGCGCGGACCTGATCGGGGGTGCAGTCGCCGCCATGCAGCTTGTGATGGAACGGGTGCTTGTCGTGATAGCGTTCGGCGCCGATGGCGCGCAGCCGGGCCTCAAGGTCTTTGCGGCTCATAGCACGATCTCCAGTCCGTCATGGGCCACCTGCCAGCCCTGCCGCGCCACTTCGGCGCGTTCTGCGCCGCCCTCGCGCCAGACCGGATTGGTGTTGTTGATATGGATATAGGTCTTGTTCGCGGCCAGCCCGGCGAGCCGGACCATCGAGCCATCGGGGCCCGAGATCGGGATATGGCCCATGCGGCGCCCGGTCTTGATGCCGGTGCCGCTGCGGATCATCTCGTCATCGTCCCAAAGCGTGCCGTCGAACAGCAGATGATCGGCATCCGACAGCCGGTCCAGCAGATCGTCGGGCACATGGGCGCAGCCGGGGATGTAATAGGCGGTGCTGCGCCCGTCGCTGAGGCGCAGGCCGACCGTCTGTTCGCCGATCAACCCGGTATCGACGGTCTCGCCCTCCATGAACAGAGGCACCTTGCCGGGCACAGCGAACAGCATGGCGTCCAGCCCGTCATGCAGCGCAAAGGGCGTGTCCAGAGCGACGCGGCGGCGGGCGACCTTGTCGCGGGCCAGTGCGTCAAAGATACGGTTGCCCTCCAGAACCTCGTGAATACCGGCAGTGGCAAACAGATCAAACGGCGTCTGCTCGCGCAGCGACAACAGCCCGGCGATATGGTCGATATCGCCATTGGTCACCAGCACCGAGGCCACGGGCGAGTCGCGCAGGCCTTGCGGGTGCAGCACGGGCCTGTCCTGCATCTGCTGGCGGATATCGGGCGAGGCATTCAGGATCGACCAGCGCGACCCGTCCGCCGAGACCGCCAACGACGACTGGCCGGACGACCTGAGTCGCCCGGCACGCGCATCGTTGCAATTGACGCAGCCGCAATTCCATTGCGGCAGGCCCCCACCGGCCGCGGCACCCAGAACGACGATCTTCATCTTCGGGCCTCCGCGGCGGGGTCGTGGTTACAGGATCGGGTCGGTGCCGCGACCGCCTTCATCCTCTGCCGGGGCGTACATGTTGATTTCCATGCCGCAGTTCACTTCACGAAGCTTCGGAGCCGTCCAAGCCATTTTTCACCTCCACTGGCTGATTGTCTTATCGGTCAGCCTACCGCGTGGGACCGGACTGGCAAATGCTCCTTTGGTCGAATGCCGGTCAGGATGTGCTGGCGGTGGCCCCGGACAGAAATCCGCGCAGGGTTTCGGCCGCGATCGGCTTGTGAAACAGCTCCCAGCCTTGCTGCACGCAGATGTCGATCACCGCCGGAGAGCGCGAGGCTGTGATGATGCATGACGGTACCGGCCCCAGACGGGTACGGATCATGTTGAGCAGCACGGTCCCCATCTCGCCCCGGTCCAGTTGCAGATCGGCGATCACCGCATCGGGCTGAATGCCTTCGTCGTCGATCAGCGCCAGCGCCTCGGCGATCGAGGCTGAGGGCAGGACACAGACATCCCAGGCCTCCATCGCGATGGTCAGTGCGTTGCGCAATTCGGCATCGTTCTCGACCAGCAGCACGATCAGGCCGTTCAGCCCCGACGGAGCCAGTGCAGGGCCGGAGGTGCGGCGGAAACTGGTGAAATCCGGTGTCGGCGCCACCGACAATTCGACCAGAAACCCCGAGCCGCGCCCCACGGTCGAAACCAGATCGAGCGGATGGCCAAGCAAGGCGCAGGCCCGCTCGACAATGGCCAGACCCAGCCCCATCCCCTCGGCGGCCGAGGCGGCGGCGTCGAGCCGCTGGAATTCGCGAAAGATGATGTCACGCTGTTCGGCGGCAATGCCCGGTCCGGTATCCCATACCTCGAGCCGCACCGATTTGCCCCGCCGCCTTACCCCCACCACGATCTTGCCCTTGCGGGTATACCGAATGGCATTGACGATCAGGTTCTGCGCGATGCGGCGCAGATAGGTAGCGTCCGACAGCACCACCGCGCCCGAAGGGATCACCCGCAACTCCAGCCCCTTGGCGCGGGCGGTGGGGCCCAGCTCCTCGGCCAGTTGTGCTAGGATCACCCCCAGCGGCACCGGAGCACGATGCACTTCGGCCTTGCCGGAATCGAGGGTCGAGATATCCAGCAGCGCCTCGAGAATGGTCTCGACACTGTCGAGCGAGCGCCGGGCCTTGTCGGCGATCTGGTGAATCTGGGTGGGGTCCTGACCCGGCTCGATCGAGGCCATGTAGAGCTTGGCCGCTGAAAGGGGCTGAAGCAGATCGTGGCTGGCCGCCGCGACAAAGCGCGATTTCGAGGCATTGGCGCGCTCGGCCTCGGACAGGGCGTCTGCCAGTTCCAGGGTGCGTTCGGCCACCCGCGCCTCGAGCAATTCGTTGGCTTGCCGGATCGCGCGCACGGCGGCGCGTTCTGCGGACACGTCGCTGAACGAGATCACGAAACCACGGTCCGGCATCTCCTGGGCATGCACCGAGAGGGTCTTGTTCTCGCCCTGGCGGATCTCGAAGCCGATCGGCGGGCGGCCGTCGGTGGCGGTGATCCAGGCACGGATGGTTTCCTCGGTGATGCCGTTCGAATATGAGGCGTTGCGGGTAAAGCCTTCGAATAGCGAGAAAAACCGCACCCCCATCGAAAAGCGCCGGGCCGGGATCGACAGCATTTCCCCCACCCGCTGGTTCCAGCCCGCCAGCCGGCCCTGATTGTCGAAGATGCACACGCCCTGATCGAGATGTTCCAGCGTGGCGCGGATCAGCCGGGCCTGATCGTCCAGCATCCGGTCGCGCTCCTGCCGCTCCAGCCGCATGATGTCGCTGACATCGGTTTGCAGGATCACGGTGCCGCCATCGGGGGTGCGATGCTCGCTGACCTGAACCCAGCGGCTGCCGACCATGCGGACGTTGAAGATGACATGATCGTCGGTGTGCCGCCGCATCCGCTGTGCCGCCCAGTCGCGCGGTGTCTTGTTTTCCGGCAGGGACAGATAGCGCGAGCCGCTGACCAGATCGACATATTGGCGAAAGGTGATGCCGGGGCGGAAACGGTCTCGGATATCAGGCATATGCAGGCCAAAGCGCGAGTTGCACATGACCAGCCGCTCGTCGGGATCGAAGAGGGCAAACCCCTCCTGCACCGTCTCGATGGCATTGGCCAGGTTCGAACGCGCCTCTTCGGTGGCGCGGTTGGCCTCGGCCAGGCGGGCGTTGGAATCGTTGAGAAGGTCGAGCGCGCGTTCCAGGTCGCGGGTGCGGTTGCGCACCTCTTCCTCGAGCAGGGCGGCGCGCTCGAACTGGGCATAGGCCGCGCCAGAGGCGTCGGTGGCCTGTTCCACACGGCGCATCAGGGCGGCGTTGATCTTGACCAGCTTCTCGATCTGCCGGTCCGGCGTGTCGGCGGGGTTGAGCAGCGATCCCGGCATGGGGCCTCACAAATCGTCGGGTGGGTAGATGGCCACGCCGGTCAGCGTCTGGTTCACATGCATCGAGTTGAACTGTTCGCCATACGTCGAGAAACCGACAACACGATTCTCTCGCAGAATGTCTGACAGCGCACCCAGAACCTGTTTCTGCTGCGCCTCCATCCGCCGCAACAGGCAGTCGCAGCCCAGGATCACCGCGGGCGGACCATCGGTCGAAAGGCGGGATAGTTCCTCGCGCAGATGCTCGCGCATGTCGCGCGCCTCGGCCAGGGTCAGCACCAGCCCCTCGTCGATCGCGGAGAAGAATACCAGGTCGCCATTCTCGGCCACGCGCTGGATCGAGCGCACATGATGCTGGCCCCCGATCCGGACCACGACCGGGTGGGCTGCAAAGGTAAAGGTGGTGAGTTGTTCGGGATCCTTGCCCAGAATGCGCGCATATTCGCGTGCGGCCGGTTCGGCGTTGAGCTCGTGCACCAGCCGCCGGTCGGGATTGGCGCCGGTGACCACCATGCGTTGTTCGGTGGGCGACAGGTGGTCCGTCTTGAACACCTGGATCGGGCAGCGGGTTCGGACCTGCATCAGCACCGCGGCGTTGCTGTGGGCGCGGCCATCGTGGAATACGAACGTGGCACCGAACCGTTCGCCATCGCCCGCCGATCCACCAAACAGCGGTACCGGCCCAAGCCCGATGGCCAGATCCGAGACCAGCCGGTCCTCGAGCGTTGACAAGCCGTCGATCAGCAGAAAATTGAACTCGTGTCCCCAGTCGGGCTGGGCAACGGCCAGATCGTTGCGGGTCTGGATCATCCGGTCGATCAGGGCCTGGGGATCATAGTCCAGGAGATCGGGGACCAGCATCGTCTGCGCCTTGAAATAGGCCCGAGGCATGCCGATGGCGACAATCTCTCCCTCGGTATAGCCGGCGGCCGAAATTTCGCCTGCCGTGGTGCAGCCGACAATCCGGGTGCCTGGCAGAACCAATGCGGCGCGGGCCAGAAGGGCCGGGATATCCGCCTGGGGTGAAGCCATCAGCAGCAGCAGTTCCAGTTCGACCGGACCCAATGCTTCGGCCAAGGCCTCGACGGCATGCGGATGGTCGTGGTGCACCGAGGCGGTGCACAACACCTGAGGCGCGGCCTGTGCCGCGCGGATCGGACCCAGACTGAGGTCCAAGCGCTCCTCCCTTTTCTCCCGACTGGCAGGTTATGCCTGTTTCTGCGCCTCTGGCAAGAAACTCGAGAAACTGGTCTTTTTGGCGATCAGCACCGCCTGGGTGCGGCTTTGCACCCCGAGCTTACGCATGATGGCGGTGACATGGGCCTTGACCGTGGTTTCGGCAATCGACAGGTCATAGGCGATCTGCTTGTTCAGCTTGCCCTCGCAAACCAGTTGCAGGATGCGGGCCTGCTGGTTGGTCAGCGCCGAGAGGCGGGCCAGCGCGTCCTCGACCTCGGGGCCGTCGCCCTTGTCCCCGGCAACATCGACATATCCCTCAGGGGTGAAGACGGCACCGGTCGAGACGGTCTCGATGGCGGTGCGGAACACTTCGCGCTGGGAATGTTTGGGCACGAAACCGGACGCACCCGCCTGGATCACGCCCGAGATCACCCGATTGTCGGCCATGGACGAGACCACGATGACCGGGGTGCGGGCGGCGGTGCGGATGCGGACCAGCCCGTCGAGCCCTTCGACATCGGGCAGGTTGAGGTCGAGAATGACCAGATCGGGGGCAGGGTGGCCGCCCAGCCAGTCCAGCGCCTCCTCGAGCCGGGCAAGGGTCTGCACGGTGCGGATGCCGGACACGGCTTGCAGGGTCATCGACAGGGCGTCGCAGAACAGCGGGTGGTCATCGACGATAAGGGCGGAGCGAAACGGCTGCGCCGGGGGTGTCCCTGCCTGGGTCTGCATGGCCCGATCCGTAGGTTTGTTCATGCTGCAACTGTAACGCGGGTGCGGCGAAACGCCATTGGCCAAAGGTCGAATACCGGGTCCTACCATCTGGCGATGGCGGAATTCTGCAAGAATTCCGAGCCGGAAAACATTGTTTTCCGAGCCGTTTTCCCTGGGAAAACGGCAAGCAAAAAAAACGCGCGCCCGGGGGGCGCGCGTTTGCGTCAATGGCGATGCCGTCAGTTCGCGGCGGCCAGCTGCTTGGGCAGCTTGAAGGTCCAGAGCGTGCCGCCCTGGTTGAGATAGTTCACCTTCTTGGCAACCTCTCCACCCCAGAGCGGCACAGCGCCACCCCAGCCGGAGATGACCGAGACATATTGCTCGCCGCCCATCTCCCAGGTGACGGGCTGGCCGACGATGCCCGAACCGGTCTGGAACGACCACAGGACCTCGCCGGTTTCGTCGTCAAAGGCGATGAACTTGCCCTCGGGCGTACCGGTGAACACCAGCCCGCCGGCGGTGGTCATCACGCCACCCCAGAGCGGGGCGTCGTTCTTGAACTCCCACTTCAACTCGCCGGTATCGGGATCGATCGCCTTGAGGCTGCCGATATGGTCCTCATAGTTCGGCTTGATCGTGAAGCCCGCGCCCAGATAGGCCGCGCCCTTCTTGTAGGTGATCGGCTCGTTCCAGATATCCATGCCCCATTCGTTCGAGGGCACGTAGAAATTGCCGGTCCTCTGGCTGAACGCCATCGGCATCCAGTTCTTGCCGCCCAGGAAGGAGGGAGAGGCAAAGATCACCTCGCCCTTGGCGCCATCGGCCGCCGCTGCCGGGTCGCCCGGACGGTTGTCCTCGTTGAAGATCGGGCGGCCGTTCTCATCCAGGCCGGAGGCCCAGGTGATATCCTTGACGAACGGCACGCCGCGCACGAACTTGCCGTCCTCGCGGTTCAGCACATAGAAGAACCCGTTGCGGTCGGCGGTGGCCCAGCGTTTGTTGCCGTCGCGGTCGGTATAGGCCACGACCTCGTTCACACCGTCATAGTCCCAACCTTCGCGCGGGGTGGTCTGGAAATGCCACTTGATCTCGCCATTGTCGGGATTGATGCCGATGCGCGAGGCGGCATAGAGGTTGTCGCCCGAACCATCGTTGTTCTGACCGGCATCGCGCAGCCAGCTGTTCCAGGGTGCGGGGTTGCCCGCGCCAAAGACCAGCGTATCGGTCTCGGCGTCATAGGAGCCGCCCAGCCAGGTGGCGCCGCCGCCGGTCTTCCACATGTCGCCCGGCCAGGTCGCGTTCAGTGTGCCGGTCATGGTGCTTTCTTCGCCTTTGAAGGTGCCCATGTGGCCTTCGATCACGGGCCGGGTCCAGACCATCTCGCCGGTCTCGGCGTCGCGCGCCTGTACCTCGCCCACGATGCCGAACTCACCACCCGAGTTGCCGGTGATCACCAACCCCTTCACGATCAGCGGCGCGGCGGTATAGGAATAGCCTGCCTTGTAATCGGCGATCTTCTTGTTCCAGACCACGTCGCCGGATTTGGCGTCCAGCGCCACGATCCGCGCATCGAGGGTGCCAAAATAGATCTTGTCGCCATAAATGGCCGCACCGCGGTTGATCACGTCGCAGCAGGGAAGGATACCTTCGGGCAGACGGGCATCGTACTGCCAAAGCTCCTCGCCGGTGTTGACGTCGATGGCATAAAGCCTGCTGTACGAGCCGGTGATATACATCACGCCGTCATGAACCAGCGGCTGGGTTTCCTGCCCGCGCTGTTTCTCTCCACCAAGGCTGAAGGCCCAGGCGGGCATCAGGTTCTTGACATTGTCCTTGTTCAGAATGTCCAGCGGGCTGTAGCGCTGCAAATGCCGGCCCATGCCGTTGGTCAATACGCTGGACGTGTTGGCCGTGTCATTGGCCAGGTCCTCTTCGGTGACACCGGCCGCCAGCGCGGTGCTGTGCCAGCCCGCTGTCGCGACCAGGCCCGCCACTGCGGCCATGATGATCTTGTTCATCGGTTTCCTCCCTTGCATCCTCTCCAAGCCGAACCACCCCAAACCTCGGGTTTTTGGCTGAGCGGTATTATTGGAACGAAGCCGCTCGCGCGAAATTGAACAAAGGTCGTAGGGTCAACCAGAGGTGTGTCGCTGGGGGCATGGCCACAGGCAAGCCGTGCCCGTCGGTGTGCACGATGTGGGTTCATCTTTTGCTGAAGGTATATGATGTTGTGTATTGATTTTGAACAAAAAGAATTCATGTTCACCCCGACGCCAGACCGTCCTGTCCGGCGCCGGGTTCCGGGTTCAGTCCGAGATCTTCTTGGGGTCGCGGGTGCTGAGGCTGGCCAGATAGGCAAGAATGAAATCCTGCACGGTGCGGTCCTCGATCCCGACATGGCGCATCTTGGTGCCTGGCATGAAGCCGGTATTGTCCTCCATCCATGCGCGCAGCGCCGCTGGCGTCCAGACGATGCCCGAGGCCTCGAGCGCGATGGAATAATCATAGTCGGGATAGGTACCGGCCCCGCGCCCCAGCACGTTTTCCAGCGGTGGGCCATAGCTCTCGTGATCAGTGTCCGAGGCATGGCAGCGCCGGCATTCGGCATCATAGAGCGCCGCGCCGGCCTCGATCTTGATCTGTTCGAATTTGGTGTCGGCCAGGGCGGGCGAAGCCGCCATCATCAGCGCCAGCGCATAGGAAACAGGTCTCATTTCTCACTCCTGAATGAGGTCCCCGCCGGGGCGGGTGCAAGCGCGCGTTTCCTGTTGCCGTCATAGCAAGCGCTGGAGCGGTTTTCCCTTGTTCTTTGGTCGAAGGCGGGGCGGCTCAACCCTTGCGCCGCAGCAGGCCGCGCGCCGGGTCATACCCCCAAAAGGCCAGCCCCAGAAACACCGCCCCCGCCAGCACGGTCCAGCCCAGCGCGGGTCCGTTGAACTGGCCGTAGAGCGCAAAGCGGATCAGTTCGACCGCATGGGTGAACGGGTTCAACGCGCAGATATCGCGCAAAAGAGTCGAGCTTTCGGCCATCTTCCACAGCGGGTAGAGCGCGGTGGACAAAAAGAACATCGGAAAGATGACAAAGTTCATCACGCCCGCGAAATTCTCCAGCTGCCGGATCAGCGAGGACAGCGCCAGCCCCAGCGCGCCCAACATGATGCCCGCAACCACCAGCGCCGGCAGCACCGCCACATAACCCCAGACCGGAAGCTGGATGCCAAAGGCCGCCGCCACCGCCAGAAAGCAATAGGTTTGCAGGATCGAAATGGCGGTCGAGGCAAGCAGCCGGCAGAACAGGAGCCACCAGCGCGGCAGGGGCGAGGTCAAGAGCAGCCGCATCGACCCCATCTCGCGGTCATAGACCAGGCTGAGGCTGGATTGCATGCCGTTGAACAGGGCAATCATGCCGCAGAGGCCCGGCACGATATAGACCTCGTAAGTGATATAGGTCTGATAGGGCGGTGTGATCGACAGGCCCAGCGCGGCGCGAAACCCGGCGGCAAAGACCAGCAGCCAGATCAGCGGTCGCACCAGCGCTGCCACGAACCGCCCCCGCTGGCGGACAAAGCGCAGCGCCTCGCGCAGGACGATGGCGCGCAGGGCGATCAGCGCGGCATTCATGCCCGTTCCCCGATCCGGTCGGATGTCTGGGACAGGAAATGCTCGCGCAGGGGCAGCGCCCCGCGTAGCGTGCCCGCGGTGCCGTCCTGCAACAGCCGCCCGCGATGCAGGATCAGCAACTGGTCGTCATCCTCGATCTCGTCGGTCAGATGGGTGGCCCAGAGCACGGTCAGCCCCCGCTCGCGCGACAGCGCATGCACATGGTCGGTGATCGCCTTGCGGCTGGCCGCGTCCAGCCCCACGGTGGGTTCGTCGAGCAGCAGCACCGAGGGGTCGTGGATCAGGGCGCGCGCAATCTCGGTCCGGCGCCGGTGGCCGCCATTCAGGTCGCGGGCGCGCTCGTGGGCGCGGTCGCTCAGGTCGAGCCGCTCCAGCGCCGCGGCGATCCGGGTTTGCGCGGTGCGCCCCGACAGCCCGTGGAGGGCGGCGAAATAGGTCAGGTTGCGCGTCACGCTCAGATCCAGATCCAGCGTCGGCTGCTGGAACACGACCCCGATCCGCGCCAGCGCCGCGCGCGGATTCTTAGACAGGTCATGCCCGGCGACCGAGATCTTGCCCGAACGGGTGGTGAAAAGCCGGGTCAGCAAGGAAAACAGCGTCGATTTCCCCGCACCATTGGGCCCCAGCAACGCCGCAAACCGGCCCGGCGCCACGTCAAAACTGACCGTGTCCAGCGCCTTGCGGCTGCCATAGGAATAGTCGAGATTTCGGACACTTAGCCCTGTCACTTGATGGTGATCTCCAGCCGCTGGGTTTCGCCGGTGCTGCCCGGTACCTTAAGGTAATAGCGGCCCGGCTTGATCGCGACAAAGCCTATCTCCATCTCGCCCGCCTCGTCGAATTCGACCGAGTCGAGGCCCAGCGGCCGGATTTCCAGACCTTCGACCACGATCTCGTCGATCCAGATGGCGCGAAAGAACTCAGGCCCCACCAGCGCCAGCTCCTGGCTGCCGTCGCCCTGGATCTCGAACTCGTAATAGGTGCCCGATTGCAGCACCCAAGGCGCATCGGCCAGCGGCATTCCGGCCGACAGGATGATTGGTGGCAGGTCCTCCTTGTTCTTGGCCGAGAGCAGCCCGGCCAGACCCAGCCGACCGTCATCGCCGTCGGCCTGTGCGTTCAGGGGCAGGGCCGCAACCAGAAGGGCGGCAAGACAGGGTTTCAGCATCATGTGTCCTTTCCTCTCACGGGCGCAGGGCGGCGCCCCAGGGGAAGCGCCCGACCTTGATGGATTTGATCGCCTCGCGGCGGGCCACGTCGATCACCGTTACGTCTCCCGAGACACCGTTGGTGGTGAACAAGAGCGACTTGTCGCTGTTGAACGCCATGTGCCAGACCCGGCGGCCCACCAGGATGTAATCGACCACCTCATAGGTGGCGGTATCCACCACCGCCACATGGTTCGAGGGGCCAAGCGCAACAAAGGCGGTTTTCTCATCCGCCGTCAGCTCGAACCCGACCGGCTGCACCCGGTCGGGATGCACGCCCTTGACCTCGAAGGCGATCTTGGCCTTTTCGGCCTGCGTGGCCACGTCGAACACGGTCACCGTGCCACCGATCTCGGAACTGACCCACAGCTCGGCCCCGTCATGCACGAATTCTGCGTGGCGCGGGCGGGCATCGACCAGCGTATTGGCAAAAAGCTGGCGCGTCTCGGTGTCGATCCAATGCGCCATGTTGGTGGTTTCAGAGGTGGTGATGGCGATGCGGCCATCGGGGCTGACCGCCATGCCCTCGGGTTCGATGCCCACGTCGATCTGGGCGATGACCCGGCGGGTTTCGGTATCGACCACGGTGGTAATCGCGTCATCCTCGTTGGCGATATAGAGATGCCGATCATTGGGGTGCAGGACAAACTGCTCGGGGTCTTCGCCCGAAGGCAGGTCATGCAGGATCTCACCCGTCTCAGGGTCCATCACCTGCACCGTGTCGCTGTCCGAGGCACAGATATAGACCCGGCTGAAATCGTGGGAAAAGGTGATGCCGCGCGGCCGCTCGCCGGTGGCGATGGTGCGCACCACCTCGAGCGTGGCGACGTCGATCACGCTGATCGTGTCGTCCTTTTCATTGGTGACCCAGATTTCCTCGGCGGCCAGCGGCGCGGCGAGGGTCAGGGCCAAAAGGGCAAGGGCAGTCCGCATGAGGCTCACTCCTGAAACGCGGTGCAACGGGATTCGGGCGCGTCGAGGCCCAGCGTGTCAAGCTCGCTGCGCTGGTGCAGGAAGCCCTCGACCGGGGCCTGCATCACCACCGCGCGCTCGGTAACCACCGGGATCGGCTGACGCAGCTGACCGTTCCAGGGGCGAAAGCTCATCGGGCGGCCCTTGAAGCCGGCCAACTCGAACGCGTCCGAGAGGATATAGGCGCGCAGGGTGGCGGGATCGGTGCTGTTGGTGCGGGTGACCGCCTCGCCCAGCACACGCAGCGCCGCCCAGGCGGCATAGTCGCGCGGGCGCATGTCGCGGCCGGTCAGGTCCCAGAACCGCGATTGCAGCTGTGCCGCGCCCCATTGTTCCACCACCCGCGACCAGGTCACCGGCACCAGCCCCTCGGACCCGGCCACCGGTCGTGGCGACCAGGTGTTATAGGCGATATAGCGCCCGAAATCGCCGATCTCGTCGGCGACCAGCAGGATGTCATGCTCGGCGAAATCCTGGGTGAACAGAGGCACTTCCTGGCTGGCATTGCGGCGCATGTCGGCGTCAAAGGGCCAGGGTGTGTCGGCCACCATCTTCAGGCCGAACTTGGCCGCCGAGCGACGGAGCGCCTCGGCATAGGCCAGGTCTGGGGCGCCATGGCCCGTGATCATGGCCAGCCGCGAGAACCGCTTGCGCTGCAATACCTGCATCAGCGCATCCGCCCGCATCGCCAGCGAGGGCACCGTGTGCAACAGGTTGGCGCGGCAGTCGGCATCGCGTAGCGCGCTCTCTTCGGCAGCGGCGTTGAACAACAGCGCGCCCTGCGCCTCGGCCAGATCGGCGATGCGCAGCACCGCCTCGGCGGGGGCGTCGATGACCAGCATCTGCGCCTCGGCCAGCGCCGCGCGTGCCGCCGCCTCGAGATCGCCGCCGATCGCGACCTCAAAGGTGTCGAGCATATAGGTCTGGCCCAGAAATCGACCGCTGGTCCGGTTGTCCTCCAGCCCCAGCCGGGCGCCGTCGAGGCCCAGCCCGGCGGGCTCGGGATCGAGATTGGACAGGACCGGCGGACGCTCGACCTCCTGCCGCAGATAGGCCACGCGCAGCTGCACCTCGCCCAAGGCGGGCAGGGCGGCCATTCCCATCGCCAGTGCTGCGATGATCGGTCTCAGCAGGCTTTGCACGCGCATTCTCTCTCCCTTGTCGGCCAAGGCTAGAGCGCGCGTGCGGGACGGTTCTATTCGACCAAAGTCCACATTCCCCGGCAGATCAAACCAAGGTCGAATACCAGCGCAGGGTTCGAGGCGTTATCACCAGCCCCGAACGAGGAGACTGGAGGACCGCAGATGATCAACGCTGCAAAAGCAGGTGCATTGGGCCTGTGCCTAAGCGCGGGGATGGCGCTGGCGCATGGAGACGTCGCACCGCAACCCGTCAACACCGACGCCCTGCCTGATGTGGGCGAGGAATGGCTGATCGAGAACCCCTATCGCGCAGAGGCGGCGGGAGAAGAGGTCTGGGCCGCCGCCATCCGGATCGGCGATTCCGGCTATAACCAGAACTGCGCGCGCTGCCATGGGCTGGGCGTGGTGTCGGGCGGTCTGGCGCCGGACCTGCGCTATCTCGAGGCTGCCGAATACGGCGATGAATGGTATGTCGAGCGGTTCCGCCACGGCTATACCCAGAACGGGATCACCAAGATGCCCGGCTTTGGCGAGTTGCTGGGCCAAAAGGCCGCCTGGGCCATCCGCACCTATATCGAGACCCGGCCCGACGACGGCGCGCTCGACGCCCATACGCCGCGCCTGAAAGAGATCCGCGACCAGCTTGCGGCGGGCGAGGGCGATGCCGCCGTATTGGCTGCCGAACTGACCCAGATCGCCGCCGAGGTCGAGACCGCCTCGGGGGCGCCGGTGGCCGACAGCGCCGCCTCGCGCGCGGCGATCCTGATCTCGGGCGACGCGCCTGATTTCACCGCCGCTGCCGAGGCGCTGACCATCGGCCTGTCGGCGGCCCATTGAGCATGGCGCGGGCGGGGACGCTGCGGGTCGCGCTGGCGGGGTTGCTGCTTGGGACCGGCTTGGCGCCGGCCTGGGCACAGACCCGCTGCGCCGATCACGTGCCCCAGGCCCGTCCGCAGAATGCCAGCCGCGATATCGTCGGCGCCGATCTGGACACCATACAGGAACGCGGCTGGATATCCTTCGCCGTCTACGAGGACTATCCACCCTGGAGCTGGGAAGAGAATGGCGCGCCAAAGGGTGTCGATATCGATCTGGGCCACCTGATCGCCGGGGAACTGGGGGTTGAGGCCCGTTTTACCCTGGTCGCGGCGGGCGAGAACCTCGAGGCCGATCTGCGCAACTGGATCTGGAAGGGGCCCATCGTGGGCGGGCGGGTCGCCAATGTGATGCTGCATGTGCCCTATGACAGCAACTTTGCCTGCCGGGTCGAACAGGTGGTGTTCACAGGACAATACCATGTGGAGCGGATGGGGATCGCCTTTGGCAAGGCAGAGTATCCCGAGGACAAACCGGTTCCGGCCTATTTCCGCTTTGACACGGTTGGGGTCGAGAACGACTCGATTGCCGATTTCTACCTGACCGCCTTTCCCGGCGGCCAGCTGCGCGGCAACATCCGCCGCTATCCCGACATGGGTGCGGCGATGGCCGGGCTGGCGGCGGGCGAGGTCAAGACCGCGATGGGGCCGCTGGCGCAACTGGAACATGGACTGACCGCGGATCTGGATGTGCACAGCCCGCCCTTGCCGGGCTTTGCGACAGGCAGCTGGACCGTCGGGGTTGGGGTGCATTTCGCCTATCGCCCGCTGGCCTATGCCGTCGACGATGCTATCGTTGCCGGGATGGGCGACGGTCGGATCCAGGAAATTTTCCGCAGTTACGGGCTGACCTTTTCGCCGCCCGAGCTGCGCTGACAGGGCGATCGACGCGCCCCGCAGGCGGCCCTTCCAGGGACGTCTACACCCAAGGTCGAATGGAACAACCCGACCGCGCCGCGTAGCGTGGTCGCAACGGACGGAGACGAACGACATGGAACTGAGCGATTCAAAGGTGATCGCGGCGGACCGGGAAACGGTCTGGGAGGCGCTGCTCTCGCCCGATGTGCTGAAGGACTGCGTACCCGGCTGCCAGGAGATGAGTGGCAACGCCGAGGACGGGTTCGAGGCCACGGTGGTGCAAAAGGTCGGGCCGGTAAAAGCCACGTTCAGGGGCGGCGTGACGCTGTCCGACATGGTGGCGCCCGAAAGCCTGACCCTGACCGGCGAGGGCAAGGGCGGGGCGGCGGGCTTTGCCAAGGGCGCGGCGCGCGTGCGGCTTGAGGCGGGCGAGGATGGTACCACCGTCCTGTCCTACGAGGTCGAGGCCAAGGTTGGTGGCAAACTGGCCCAACTGGGCAGCCGGATCATCGACGGTTTCGCGCGCAAGATGGCCGACCAGTTCTTCACCCGCTTTCAGGAAGTGCTCGAGGGGCCGGCTGAAGCGGATGGTCCCGAGACCGAAACCACTGATGATGCAAAAAAGAAAGGCTGGTTCAAACGGGTGATTTCCGGTTGAATTGCCGAAACGAGACACACAAGGGAGGATTGTCGTGCCTGAGATAAACATGGTTGTGAATGGCCGGAGTATGCGGGCTGAAGCTGAGCCACGTGCTTTGCTGTCTGATTTCCTACGCGAGGACCTGTCGCTAACGGGGACGCATGTGGGCTGTGACACCGGTCAATGCGGTGCGTGTGTCGTGCATGTGGACGGCGTAGCGGTGAAGTCCTGCAACATGCTGGCTGTCGAGGCAGCGGGATGCGAGGTTTCGACGATCGAGGGTCAGGCGGGGCCGGACGGGACGCTGAACGCGTTGCAGCAGGCGTTTCAGGATCATCACGGTCTGCAATGCGGTTTCTGCACGCCGGGGATGGTGATGTCGGCGGCGGCGCTGCTGAAGGAGAACCCGACGCCCAGCGAGGCCGAGGTGCGGGCGCATCTTGAGGGCAACCTGTGCCGGTGCACGGGCTATCACAACATCGTCAAAGCGATTTTGGCAGCGTCCGGTCAGGACGTGAGCGGGATCGCGGCCGAATGAGGCCACGCGGAGCTTTCCGCGGACCATTCTGATATCTGGAGGAGACGAGACATGCCCAAGGACAGTGGCATCGGGGCCAGCAGCAAGCGACGCGAGGACGTACGCTTTCTGACCGGCGCCGGCAATTACACCGACGACATCAACATTCACGGCCAGGCTTACGTGCATTTCCTGCGCTCGGACGTGGCGCATGGGCGGATCGTGTCGCTGGACACGTCTGCCGCGGCGGCGATGCCCGGCGTTGTGCGCATCTTTACCGGCGCCGATTTCGAGGGCGTGGGCGGTCTGCCCTGCGGCTGGCAGGTGACCGACAGGCATGGCCAACCCATGGCCGAGCCGGGGCATCCGGTTCTGGCGCAGGGCAAGGTGCGCCATGTGGGCGACCCGATCGCGGCGGTTGTGGCCGAGAGCCCCGAACAGGCGCGCGACGCGGCCGAGGCGATCGAGGCCGAGATCGAGGAACTGCCGGCGGTGATCGACATGAAGGCGGCGCTGGCCGAGGGCGCGGCGAAGGTGCATGACGATCTGCCGTCGAACCTCTGCTACGACTGGGGTTTCGTCGAGGAGAACAAGGGCGCGGTGGACGCGGCCTTTGCCGAGGCGGCGCATGTGACAACGCTGGAACTGGTGAACAACCGGCTGGTGGCCAACCCGATGGAACCGCGGGTGGCGATCGGCGATTATGCCCGGGCGACGGGGGAGTCGACGCTCTACACCACCAGCCAGAACCCGCATGTGATCCGGCTTCTGATGGGGGCCTTCGTGCTGGGCATCCCCGAGCACAAGCTCAGGGTGGTGGCGCCCGATGTGGGGGGCGGCTTTGGCTCGAAGATCTTCCACTATGCGGAAGAGGCGTTCTGCACCTTCGCGGCCAAGGCGCTGGCGCGGCCGGTCAAATGGACCTCGTCGCGGTCCGAGGCCTTCATGTCGGACGCGCATGGGCGCGACCATGTGACGAAGATCGAGCTGGCGCTGGACGCCGACAACAACTTCACCGCGCTCAGGACCGAGACCTATGCCAACATGGGCGCCTATCTGTCGACCTTTGCGCCGAGCGTTCCGACCTGGCTGCATGGCACGCTGATGGCGGGCAATTACAAGACGCCGCTGATCTATGTGAACGTGAAGGCGGTGTTCACCAACACGGTGCCGGTGGATGCCTATCGCGGCGCCGGGCGGCCCGAGGCGACCTATCAGCTGGAACGCGTGATCGACAAGGCGGCGCGCGAGCTGGGGGTCGACCCGATCGCGCTCAGGCGTCAGAACTTCGTGACCGAGTTCCCCTATCAGACGCCGGTTGCGGTGGTCTATGACACGGGCGACTACAACGCCACGATGGACAAGCTGGAAGAGATCGCCGACATCGCGGGTTTTGCGGCGCGGCGGGCGGAGTCCGAGGCGCGCGGCAAGCTGCGCGGCCTGGGCGTGAACTGCTATATCGAGGCCTGCGGCATCGCGCCGTCGAACCTGGTGGGCCAGCTGGGTGCGCGGGCGGGTCTTTACGACGCGGCGACGGTGCGGGTGAACGCCACCGGCTCGATCTCGGTGATGGTGGGGGCGCATAGCCACGGCCAGGGCCACGAGACGGCGTTTCCGCAGGTGGTGGCCGAGATGCTGGGCATCGACGAGAGCATGATCGAGATCGTGCATGGCGACAGCTCGAAGATCCCGTTCGGCATGGGCACCTATGGCTCGCGCAGCCTGGCGGTCTGCGGTTCGGCCATGGTGCGGGCGACCGAGAAGATCATCAACAAGGCCAAGAAAATCGCGGCGCATCTGATGGAGGCCAGCGAGGCCGATATCGAGCTGAAGGGCGGCCAGTTCACGGTTGCGGGCACGGATAAATCCGTGGCCTGGGGCGACGTGACGCTGGCGGCCTATGTGCCGCACAACTACCCGTTGGAGGATATCGAGCCGGGGCTGGAGGAGACGGCGTTCTACGACCCGTCGAACTTCACCTATCCGGCCGGGGCCTATGCCTGCGAGGTGGAGGTGGACCCCGAGACCGGTAAGGTGACGGTGGAGCGGTTCAGCGCGGCCGATGATTTCGGCAATATCGTCAACCCGATGATCGTGTCGGGGCAGGTGCACGGCGGCCTGGGCCAGGGGATCGGCCAGGCGCTGCTGGAAAACTGCGCCTATGATCCGGAGACCGGGCAGCTTTTGAGCGCGTCCTACATGGATTACGCGATGCCGCGCGCCGATGACGTGCCGTTCTATGCTGTGGATCATTCCTGCGCCACGCCCTGCACCCACAACCCGCTGGGGGTGAAGGGCTGCGGCGAGGCCGGGGCCATCGGCAGCCCGCCTTCGGTGGTGAACGCGGTGATCGACGCGCTGCAATCGGGCGGCAAGGCGGTCACCCATATCGACATGCCGATGAGCCCGTCGCGGGTCTGGTCGGCGATGCAGGGCTGAGACGAGAGGGCGGACCGGGGGCCAGCCCCCGGACCCCCGGGATATTTTCAGCAAGAGGAAAGGGCAGGACCCGGCCCTCTTGGAGGAGGAACGAGATGTATAATTTCGAGTTTGAGCGGCCCGGCAGCGTGGCCGAGGCGGTTGCGGCGCTGAAGAGCGAGGAGGCGCAGGCGCTGGGGGGCGGGCAGACCCTGATCCCGACGCTGAAACAGCGGCTGGCGGCGCCGGCGAAGCTGGTGTCGCTGGGCGGCATCGCCGAGATGAAGGGTGTGTGTCTGAACGACGATGGCTCGCTGTCGATCGGCGGCGGCACCACCCATGCCGAGGTGGCGCGCGCGGCGGCGGCACATTACCCGGCGCTGGCGGCGCTGGCCGGCGGCATCGGCGACCCGGCGGTGCGCAACCGGGGCACGATCGGCGGCAGCCTGGCCAATAACGACCCCTCGGCCTGCTACCCGTCGGCGGCGCTGGGGTCGGGGGCGACCATCGTGACCGACCGGCGCGAGATCGCGGCGGACGACTATTTCCAGGGCCTGTTCACCACGGCACTGGAAGAGGGCGAGATCATCACCAGCGTGCGCTTCCCGGTGCCGGAGAAGGCCAATTACCAGAAGTTCCTGCAACCCGCCTCGCGCTTTGCGCTGGTGGGCGTGTTCGTGGCGCACTATGCCGGCGGCACAAGGATCGCGGTGACCGGCGCGTCCGAAGATGGCGTGTTCCGCTGGAGCGCGGCCGAAGAGGCGCTGGCCAGCGGCGCCGCGCTGGACGGAATGGCACCCGAGGCGGACGGCATGATCGCCGACCTGCACGGCACCAAAGCCTATCGCGCCCACCTGACAGGCGTCCTCACCCGCCGCGCCCTCCAGGCCATGGCCTGACACCAAAACCCGCGCGCGCCAAGCCGCGCGCGCGGACCTCTTCTCAAAGAGCAACATCGCAGAGTTTGCAAAGGCAAACTCTGTCAACAAAATCTCATCAGAGATTTTGGGGGCTTTGCATCGAGCGCCGGCGCGCCAGGATCAGCGGCACGCATTGATTGGGCGAGTCGTGAATGGTCACGCAGTCGAGACACTGGAAGCATTCGTCATAGTCGATTTCTCCGCCCGGCCGGATGGCGCGATAGTTGCAGCGTACCCGGCAGAGCTGGCAGGGGCTGCCGCATTCGGGTCGGCGCGGAATCCAGCGACGCAGGCGCAACAGCCCGCCAATCGCCATCAGCGCACCCAGCGGGCAGACATAGCGGCAGAACCCCTTGAAGGTCACCATGGAAATCACGACCCAGGCCCCGGCATAAAGCGCGAAATACCATTCGCGCAAAAAGAAGGTGGTGATCGCGGTCTTGAACGGCTCCACTTCGGCTGCGGTTTCCAGTTCGCCGGGCGCCAAGAGCACCACCGCCACCAGACCGGCCAGCACCGCGTATTTCAGCCATTTCAATCGCCGGTCCCAGGCGTCGGGCAGGGGCAGGCGAGGCAGGCGCAGCCAACGACCCAGATGATGGGCGAATTCCTGCATCGCGCCATAGGGGCAGAGCCAGCCACAGAACAATCCGCGCCCCCACAGCAGGAACCCCAGCACCGCAGCGCCCCAAAGCAGCAGCGAGACCGGATCATAGAGCAGGAACGCCAGACTGCCGCCATCCAGAGCACCCCGCAGCACTGCCAGCGGGGTCACCACCGACAGCTGGCCCTGTGCCCACCAGCCGATAAAACCCAGTGTTATTGCCAGCACCCCCAATCGCAGCGGGACATAGGCGCGCAGCGCCGCCAGCTGGCTTTGTCGCAGCAGCAGCGCCGGCACCAGCAACCCCAGAAACACCGTGAGCAGGCCGATATCGAACGCGCGTCCACGCAGCGCCTCTTGCCAGGGCGGCAGCGCCGTGGGGCCGGTCTCGGACAGAAAGAACCGTTCGGGCGTGGCATGGGTGAAACTGAAGCTGCGCGCACCGATCACCGGCTGGAAACTGCCATGGGCGCGTTGCACTTGCAGGGTCAGCTCCCAGTCCGAGGCCGGATCGAAACCCAGCCGCCGGTCGGCCCGCAGGATCATTGCGCGGCCTTCGGGCAGGCCGGACGCCAGTTCGACAAAGAGATCCGCATCGCGCAGGGCTACCGGCAGGCTGCCTTGTTCCGCCGAAACCAGATCGGGGGCGGTGTTGCGAACGAAATCCTCGCCCACCAACCCGTGACGCGCGGTCTCGATCAGCAGGATCGGTTCATCATGGGGAGAGAGCGTCTGAAACTGCTGCAATTCTTCCAGCGTTTGCGACGACAGGACGGCGCGGGCAATCGCGGGCGGACCCAGATCGAGGATCCAGAGGTCGACAAAGGGCGCTTGGGGATCGGCCAGCGCCTGCGCGTCGTCGCCCGCCCAGAGGGTGCCGTCGAACCCTGCCTGCACCTGCGCGTTGCTGACCACGTGATGGCTGGCGATCCCTTGGGCCACTAGCGCGGCCCAGTCGAGCGGTTCGTCATGATCGGGGTCGGGCGCGCGCGGCGGCGCGGTGGCGATGCCCTGCATGCGTTCGCGCGCCACGGCCAGGCTGGCGGCCAGCACGGTTTCATGGGCGATGCGGACCGAGGCGGTCGCCTTGGTCACCCCGTCCAAATAAGTCAGTGCCGAGGCGCCGCCGCCGCTGTTGCCATAAGGCGTGCCCACCACCATCGGCGTGGCGATGTTGAGACCGCGATACTGCTCCAGAAACTTCTCGAACGGGGCCACGCCCAGACCCGAGACAAAGATCGGCTCGTTCTGCTCGATCAGGCGCACCTCGATAAAGCTGCCCGACGCGTC
Source organism: Ruegeria sp. BHSC223 (assembly GCF_059613025.1). Classification (NCBI taxonomy): domain Bacteria; kingdom Pseudomonadati; phylum Pseudomonadota; class Alphaproteobacteria; order Rhodobacterales; family Roseobacteraceae; genus Ruegeria; species Ruegeria sp. BHSC223. Next base: position 44,282 of record NZ_JBXWRR010000008.1, on the reverse strand, counting down.
CAGCAGGACCAGCAGGTTGACCGGGGTACCGGAAAAGCCGGGCAGGGGCGCCAGCGGTTCGGTTTCGAACACGTAGCCCGCCGGTTTCCCATAGACGTCGATCAGCGCGTAAACCCCGGTCTCGTCGATCTGTTCGCCCAGCAGCAGTGGCGGTTTGACATAGGCGGCGAGCTCGTCCGGGGTGAGCGGATCGGCGGTGGCCACGAAGGCTGCCAGCATCAGGCAGAATGAGAGCACAAGCGCGCGCATGGCGCCAAGGCTAGGCCGGGTTTTCGGGCCGTGACATTGGACCAAGGTCTTAGGACTGGCCGTTGAAGAACGTGGGGCAAGCAGAAGCAATCTCTGGATACTTCAACTTATTAGCGCTTGACAGCTTGTGCGATCCGGGTCCCAATCGCCCAACCCTGGGGCAATGGAGATCGTGCATGCGGCTTGTGGCTGCACTGTTGGCAATTGCCTTGTTGGTGGATGCGGGTTCGGCTTTGGCCGAGACCTCTGACGCCATCCGCGCGCGCAAGCCCGACCTGTTCCATCCTGAAACCGGCCTCAGGATCGACCGTCATCGGGCACCGGTGCCCGAGGATATTCCGCCGCCTGCAAGCAAGATCTCGGCCCTTTGGGCGCGCAAGCTGATCGCGCGCGGTGCGGTGGCGCTGGATGTCTATGGTGCGTCGCAATCGCGCTATGACGAGTTGGACGGCACCTGGCTGGTGCCGGAACCGCGCCAGAGTCTGCCGGGCGCGGTCTGGCTGCCCGAGGTCGGGCGCGGGGTGCTGGAACCTGCCATGCAGGCCTATCTGGAGCGCGAGTTGCAGCGGCTGACCGGTGGCAGCAAGGCCCGTGCCATCGTGGTGTTCTGCGTGGCCGATTGCTGGATGAGCTGGAACGCCGCGCAGCGGATCGCCGGGTTGGGGTATCTTCAGGTGCACTGGTTCCCGCTGGGCACCGATGGCTGGCGCGAACTGGGCTGGCCGCTGGAGCCGGTCGAACCGGTGCCTGTTCCGGTGGACTGACCGGGCGCTAGTTCGCGCGCGGTAGCACCGCGCGCTCCACGCCGGGGAACAGATGCGCGACCGAGCGGTGAAACTCCTGCGGTTGCGCGCCCATGGCGGCGAACTCCTCTGGCAGCGGCAGATCCATCACCTCGACCATGTCGAGGCCGGTGCGGGCGGCATCATGCAGGGTCTCGTCCAGCCAGGACAGATAGGCGCGGGTCTGGCGCAACGCCGCGCCGGTGCGGTCGAACGGACCATGGCCCGGCAGCACGGCGGGGGCGCCCAGCCCTTCGAGCGTGGTGAGCGCCTCTTGCCAGCGCGCCAGATCCGCGTGCGGGGTGGTGGGGGCGCGGTCGAGAAAGGCGAGATCGCCGGTGATCAGCAACCCGGTTTCAACATCGACCAGCGCCAGATCGGCCTCGGTATGTCCGCCGAGCGGCAGCGCGGTGAACCGGCGACCGTCTATGGTCACTTCGCCCCCGTCCAGCGCGGTATTGGGCGGCACCGGCTCGGTGCCGCGCATCCAGTCGCCCAGCAGCCGATACATGTTGTCGGCGAAGGCGTCGCCGTCGCGGCGGGCGGCCTCCAACGTCTGGCCCAGGGCAAGGATCGGCCGGTCGACAAAGACCTGGTTGCCAAAGAAATGATCCGGGTGGTGGTGCGTGTTGACCACCGCCGACACGCCGCGCAGGTCGAGCGGTCGCAGGGTTGCCGCCAGCGCCTCGCCATAGCGGCGCGAGGGGCCGCTGTCGATCAGGATCAGCCCCGATTGCCCCTGCAGCACCGCACAATTGACGATGGCGCCGCCATTGACCTTGTCGAAATAGTCGGTGACGCCCTCGACCATCCAGACGCCGGGCAGCACCGGGCGCGGCGCCAGATCATAGCGCAGCTTTGCCTGCGCAAAGACCGGGGCGGCGGGCAGGGCGGACAGTCCCAGCCCGGCGGCGGCACCGGCCAGCAGGGCACGGCGGCTTGGCATCAGTTGACTTCCTCGCCCGTCAGCGTGCCCGCGATCCGGTTGCCGTTGTTGTCGCGCCCGCTGACATGCAGCAGCGGCGGCATCCGCGCGGGGTCGAAATAGAGGGTAAAGGCCGGGTCTTCGTTTACCGGCTCGCTCAGCGCCAGCCGTGCCAGTTCCTGTCCGGCGTCGTTGGTAAAGCTGAGATCGCGGATGATGAAGACCGGGATGCCATCGGCCAGCCCGGTATCCATCGGGTGATCCACGATCAGCCGGGCCCGCCCGGTGGCGGCCCAGAGCCGGCCATGGATCTCGCCCAGCTTCTCCTCCCAGTCGTCCGAGGCATAGGCCTGCGCGGGTGCGGTACAACCGCCGCCCGCCGCGTCGATCAGGGTGCCGCCCACATGCCAGCTGCCGCTTTTGGTGCGGACCGAGGCGCGCACGGCGGTGGCCTGGTCGATCTTGAAGCGCAGCGCCAGTTTCGCCTGCGCCTCGCCGGGGAAATAGCTGAGGATCTTGGGGATCGGGCCGTAATCGGCTGTGACCACGATCTCCTCGACATCGGGGATGGCGGTGGCGTCGATCAAGAGCGGCACGTGAAACGCATCCTCGGCCGCGGCGGGCGCAAACACGCGCACCCGGTCGTCGAACCGGATATCGGCGGGGTCGCCCAGGATCGCGATCTGGTGGTCCTCCCACATGCCCGAGGCAAAGGGATCGTCAAGCGGCACTTGCGGCGTGTCGGCGGCCAGCGCCGCACCCGCCAGCAACGTGGCGCACAGGGAAAGCCCGTATCTGAACATCTCTCTCTCCTCCGCGCCGCATTGGGCCAGATGGCGGCGCGAAGGGCAATGGCACTTTGGTTCTATACCGCCTGCTCAGGTCTTGAACACGCGGTAGATGGCCGGGATCACCAGCACCGTCAGCAGGGTCGAGCTGAGCAGCCCGAAGAGCAGCGACAGCGCCAGCCCCTGAAAGATCGGGTCGGTCAGGATCACCGCCGCCCCGATCATCGCCGCCACCGCGGTCAGCAGGATCGGCTTGAACCGGATCGCGCCTGCCTCGATCAGCGTCTCGATCTTGTCCAGCGACGGGTCCGCATGGCGGATGAAATCCACCAGCAGGATCGAGTTGCGCACGATGATCCCCGCCAGCGCGATGAAACCGATCATCGAGGGCGCCGAGAAGGGTGCGTTGAACAACCAATGCCCGATGATGATGCCCAGAAAGGTCAGAGGCACCGGCGTCAGCACCACCAGCGGCAGCCGGAACGAGCCGAATTGCGCCACCACCAGGATGTAGATGCCCAACAGCGCCACACCAAAGGCCGCGCCCATGTCGCGGAAGGTGATCCAGGTGACCTCCCATTCGCCGTCCCACAGCAGGGTGATGCCGCTTTCATCCTCGGGCTGGCCGTTCAGACGGATCTGGGGTTTGCCCCCTTCGGGCCAGTCCATCGCGTCCAACGCCTCGGCCACCGCGAGCATACCATAGAGCGGCGCCTCGAAATCGCCGGCCAGTTCGGCCATCACCATCTCGGCGGCGCGCCCGTTATGACGGAACACGGGGTACGAGGCGCGCTCTTCGCGCAGCTCGACCACATCGCCCAGCTCGACCACGCCGCGCGCGCCCGGCAGCACATTGGCCGGAACCGGGGTCGACAGGAACCGTTCGTCCACCACCCGGTCGGCGCTGTCGCGCGCGACCTCGATGGGGATCGGGCGGCGGCCCTCGCCCCGGTGCGAATAGCCCACCGTCTGGCCCGCGTTCAGGATCGCCAGCGTCGAGAACACGTCATGCTCCTGCACGCCGAAGAATTCCAGCTGATCGGTCGAGACCGTGGCCCTGAGGCGGCGGGCCTGAGTGCCGAAACTGTCATCCACATCGACCACGAAAGGCACGCTTTCGAACGCCTCGCGGATGCGGGTGGCGGCGGCGCGGCGGCTGTCGGCATCGGGGCCATAGACCTCGGCCAGCAGGGTGGCGATGACCGGCGGGCCGGGGGGCGGCTCGACGGTTTTCAGCACCGTGCCCTCGGGCAGGTCGAGCGTGGAGATCCGCTGGCGGATATCCAGCGCGATGTCGTGGCTGGTGCGCTCACGTGCATCCTTGGGCAGCAGGTTGATCTGTACATCACCCAGTTCGGGCCGGGCACGCAGATAGTAATGGCGCACCAGCCCGTTGAAGTTGAAGGGCGCCGCATCGCCCGCATGGGTCTGGGCCGAGATCACCTCGGGCAGATCCAGCACGCGACGCGCCACCTGTTGCGCTACCGCGTCGGTCTCCTCGACCGAGGCGCCTTCGGGCAGGTCGATCACCACCGAGAGTTCGGACTTGTTGTCGAACGGCAGCAGCTTGACCGTCACGTCACGGGTGTAAAGCGCGCCCAGCGAGCCGAAGGACAGAACCGCCGCCACCAGCAGGAACAGCCCGCTGCCGGATTTGGTGCGCAACAGCGGACGTGCCACCGCGCGATAGAGACGCCCCAGCGTGCCGCCATGCTGGGCGGCCTCGTCATGGGCATGGGCGGGCGCGCGACCGGCGATCTTGACCATCAGCCATGGGGTGATGATCACCGCCACGAAAAAGGAAAAGATCATCGCCGCCGAGGCATTGGCGGGGATCGGGCTCATATAAGGCCCCATCAGCCCCGACACGAACAGCATCGGCAGCAGCGCCGCCACCACGGTCAGCGTGGCGACGATGGTGGGGTTGCCCACCTCGGCCACCGCGCGGATCGCCTTTTGGGTGCGGCTGGCGCTGTCGGGCATGGCCCAGTGACGGGCGATATTCTCGATCACCACGATCGCGTCATCGACGAGGATGCCGATGGAAAAGATCAGCGCGAAGAGAGACACCCGGTTCAGCGTGTAGCCCATGACCCAGGCCGCAAAGAGCGTCAGCAGGATGGTGACCGGGATCACCACCGCGACCACGATGCTTTCGCGCCAGCCGATCGAGAACAGCACCAGCACCACGATGGACACGGTGGCCAGGCCAAGGTGGAACAACAGTTCGTTGGCCTTTTCATTGGCGGTCTCGCCATAGTCGCGGGTCACCGTGACCTCGACACTGTCGGGGATCAGGTCGTGCTCCAGAAGATGCACCCGGTGCAGGATCTCTTCGGCCACCACCACGGCATTGGCCCCGGCGCGCTTGGCCAGCGCCAGCGTCACTGCCGGGCTGCGGCGGATCTCGCCGCTGTCGTCGCGGGTGACATTGGCCACGATCCGCTCGGACGTGTCGGGGACAAAGCGCACATCGGCCACGTCGCGCACATAGACGGGCCGGTTGTCGCGGGTGGTCAGCAGCAGGTTGGCGATCTCGGCGGGCGCGTGCAGCGTCTCGCCCGCCACCAGCGCGATCTGTTCGCCGCCGTCGCGCACCAGCCCGGTGGCCAGCGCCCGGTTGGCGCCCTCGACCTTGGCCGCCAGCTGTTGCAGCGTCACGCCGAACAGCGCCAGCCGCTCGGGGTCGGGCGCGATGCGGATCGCCTCGGGCGCCTCGCCCACCAGATAGGTCAGGCCCACATCGCCGATCTTGGCCAGTTGCACCTGCAATTCCCGCGCGATGCGGGTCAGATCGTTGGCCGAGACATCCCCGGCCCCGTCGCGCGGCGACAGGGTCAGCGAGACGATGGCCACATCGTCGATGCCGCGCCCGACGATCAGCGGCTCGCCGATGCCCACCGGGATGCGGTCCATGTTGGCGCGCACCTTGTCATGCACGCGCAGGATGGCGGTATCGGCAGGGGTACCGACCAGGAACCGGGCGGTGACCATGGCAAAATCGTCGCCGGTCTGCGAATAGACATGATCCACATCGCCGATCGCCTTGACGATGGTCTCCATCGGTTCGGTGACCAGTTTCACCGCATCCTCGGCCTTGAGCCCCGGTGCCTGGATATGGATATCGACCAGCGGCACCGAGATCTGCGGCTCTTCCTCGCGTGGCAGGCTGATCAGCGCCACCAGCCCCATGGCAAGGGCCGCAAGGATCATCAGCGGCGTCAGGGCCGAGCCGATGAAGCCGCGTGTCAGCCCGCCCGCGATGCCCAGGGGCGTGTCCTGCGATTTGTCACTCATGTCCGGCCACCAGCACTTCGCCACCCTTGAGGCCGGACAGGATTTCGATCAGGCTTTCGCCCTCGGCCTCGACCGGTGTTCCGATCACCACCACACGTTCGGTGGCGCCGCCATCCGGCCCGGCGACGCGCACGAAATCAAGCCCCATGCGCGAGGCGACCGCCGCGGGTGGCACCGCCACCACCTCGGCCCGGCCCACCGGCAGGCGCACCAGTACCCGGCGCCCGATGAATTCGGAGGACAGGCCAGCAACCTCGACATCGGCGATCACCCGGCCATTCTCGATCTGGGGATAGAGCTTGGCGAGGGTGCCGGTCTCGGCCCCCTCGATCCCGGCGATGGCGATGCTGTCGCCCTCGGCCAGGAAATCGGCATGCCGCTCGGGCACCGCAAGGCGCAGGAAGAAACCGCCACCGCCGATCACCGCGATCATCTCGCCCGGCAGAACCACCGAGCCTTCGGTCACCGGCACATCGATCACCGTACCGGTGATCGGCGCCAGGATGCGGCCCTCGTCGGTGCGTTGCAACAGGACGTCCCGCTGGGCGCGGGTGGTGCCGATGCGGCCCTCGATCACCTGCACACGGGTGCGCAAGGCGTCGACATTCTGTTCGGTGGTCACCCCGCGTTCCAGCAGGTTCTGGCCGCGTGTCAGCTCGGCCTCGGCATTGCTCAGCTCCGATCCCAGCGCGTTCAGCTGCGCGTCGATGGCGCGCAGTTCCAGCTCCAGCTTCTCGTCCACCGTGGTGCCGATCTGCTGGCCCCGGGTGACGGCGCTGCCCTCGGCCACGGTGATTTCCTGCAAGATGCCACCCAGCCGCGAGCGGGCGGGCAGGCTGTCGCGCGGTTCGACCTTGGCAAAGACCGTTTTCCATTCGGTGACAGTCACGCGGCGGGCGGTGGTTTCGGCCAGCACGGGCGCCGCGATCAACGCGGCAAGGCTCATCAGCAGGGCAGGGAGGATCACTTTCATAGGGCACCTTTCGGTTCGGTCGACCGATCTGGGTGACGGGTCGAAACCGCTTGGTTTATATATATTCAAAAAAACGATTGCGTTTCAATGGGCGGCCCGTGTTTTTTGCATAAAACACAGCGCCAAAGCGTCGCGCCGGGGGGCGTTATGCGCGGGCGATTACTGCGCTTATCCCGTTGCAAAACTTGGAAAAACGCCGTCTGGGGACGGGCAGGACATGGTGCAGCGCATCCAGAGGCGCCCCGGCGGGGGCCTTGAGTTCGCAAACGGTCCAGGACTCGCGATGCGCCAGCTGTCCGTCAGGGCGTGCATAGGAGATGTCGCGATCAAAGGTGATGCGCAGCCCGTTCAGGCTGTAATAGGAGCGGCGATAGCTGACCGCGACCATCGGCATCAAGGTGCCGTAGTCGCGGTCGAAATGACCCTGTCTCAGCAACCGTGCTTCGGTTCCGGCATCGACGGGCCGGGTGGTCTTGAACCGTCCCTCGACCGAGGAGATCTTGGTCTCCAGCACCGCGCCTGCGTCGGTCTGTTCGGGATAGCGGCGCAGGCGAACCTTCTTGCGCGGCAGCACCCCTTCCTCTGAGTCCGAGAACATCTGCAACCCGGTGGTGTCGAAATAGACCGAGCGGATCAGCCGCGCGGGATAGAGCGGCACCATGCCACGGCCTTGCAGATCGGCTTGCAGGCGGGCCATGTCGCTTGCCGTCAGAACCACCTTTTCTTCGATCCGGAAACTCATCCGCTGTCACCGCGCGGATCGAGGACCGAGTCGGCGTCGACCCAGCCCGCCGGACCGTTGCATTGGCCGGGACCAAGACGCAGATAGGCGCCGGGGAATTCCTGTTTCTTGCGAAAGACCTCGTGGCAGAACAGCGTGGCCTCGATCCCGACCCGGTCGACGGTCACGCTTGATCCGTCCTTGGACGAGATGCCGATGGCGCTGGCACGCGCGTCCAGATCGCCGATGGCGACCGCGCTTGCCTCGCCGACCGACACCGCCTTGTCGCCGCAGTTGGCCGCCAGCACCAGATCGAACCGATAGTGGCCGCCGCTGAGATCCAGACAGTCGTTGCCCGCGCCGGTGATCCGTGCCTCGGCCACATGCAGATCGGCAAAGTCCATGTCCACCGCATCCGAGGCGGCACCGTGGACCTCGAGCAGCGCGATGTCCCCCCGGCTGGAGACGATGTTGACGCCGTCTTCGCATCCGCCGCCTTCGGCGCTGATCCGCACCCGGGAGAGGGTCATGCCATAAAGGGTCAGGCAGCCGGTCAGCCCATAGGGGTTGAACCGCTGCTCGGGCGGAGCCTCGGCGGTGGCGGGGGGCGGGGGCAGGCCCTTGAACGCGATCTCGACCCCCTCCAGCCGGTCGCCCATCAAGAGGACCCAGTCGTCGGGTGCCGACTGGGTCAGCACCAGCCGCCGGCCTTGCGGGTCCGTCTCGATGGCAAGGCCCGGACTGTGGCGCAGGGTCAGGCCCCAGCCGCTCAGGGGCGTGGTGGCATAGGCCGTGCCATCCGCTGTTTGCGCGGTCAGGGTCATGGTCAGTTGCATGCCGTCCAGCACCGCGCCGGACAGGGCCGCCACATGGGCGGCGCGGTCCAGAAGCTGCGTTTCGCAGGTGTCGCGGGAGCAGAGCTCTGCTGTTGCGATCCCGCTGACCGGATCGGCGGCGGCGATGTCCCGGCTGCGGGCCTCGGGCAGTCGCTGGAAGAGGCGCGCGCGGAAGACGGGCCAGGGATCGGCGAGGGCGGGCCCGGTGCCCTCCGAGGGCAGGACCAGCGCGGGCATGTTCGCGGCCAGACGGTCCAGCAGATGGGCCGCCGCATCGGGTGCGCAGCCGCTGTCGCAGAGCGCCCGGTAGCGCGCGGTCAGGTCGGCGCCGTCCAGCGCGGCCACCGCCGCTTGCAGTCGGGCCATGCGTTCGGCGCTGAAATGCGGTGCATAAAGCACCTTGTCGAGTGCGCGCAGATAGCGCGGATCGGTCCGTTTCGGATCGGCCTCGCCATCGTAATAGATCGGCTCCATGCCTTGCAGAAAGGCGTTCCAGTAGAATTTGCGGTTATGCGGGCGCAGCCCGTGGCTGGCGCGCATGGCGAACATCAGCGCGGCATAGTCCCACCAGATGCGCGCGGCCTCGGCGCTGTCGGTTGCGGGCACAGGCATGCCGGTCAGGGCCTGCGAAGGATCGGGCGCATGGGCGTTGCCATAGGTGGCGTAAGCGGCCTGCAACCGGGTGAAGGCATCTGCCGTCATCGCCACCGAGGCAGCACCGCGCTCGGCCCATTTGTCGTTGACCACCCGCGCCAGGCCCAGATCCTCGTACAGATAGCCGCCCCGGTCCGACCACAGCGCCAGCAGCGCCTCGTCGCCCTCGAACATGGGGCCCTCGCGGCGGCGGTTGTGTTCCAGAAACTCCTTGGCCACGGTTTCCTGCCATAGCATCCGCACCGGCGTGCCGTTCTGCACCACATCGACGACCCGGGTACGCGGCGCCAGAAAGCCCAGCCGCGACAACAGCAGGGCGGCCAGCACCTCGTTTTCGGAATTGCGGGTTTTTTGCAGAAACAGCTTGAACCGTACCGCATGGGCGATATTGCCCTCGTCCAGACGGATGTTCAGGCTTTGCAGCAGGCGGCCCCGGTCCAGCTCCACATGATCCTTGAAATCGCCGTTCTGGCGCAGTCGGGCCGGGTGGTCGCAACGGCCGAAATCGTAGAATACCGAGACGGTTCCGTTAAAACTCCGCTTGTATTTCTCGGCGATCTGTTCGCCATCCGACGTAATGATCCGCAGCCCGTTGCGGGCCCATTTTCGGGCCTTGTCGACACTCACTTCGATCCGCCGGACCGAAGCAATATCCGCCAGTTCCGCCCGGTATTGCCCGGTCGGAAAGTCGCAGCCCGCCTCTGCCACCGGCGCCAGCAGCAGGGCGGGCGCCATGACCAGAAGATGCAGCCGCCGCCACATGGCGTTCAGGCCGCCGCAAAGGCGATGCGGGTGATCCCGGTCTGGCCGTTGACCGCACCGCTCAGCGCCAGCAGGTCCTGCCGCGAGGGGCTGGCAAAGCGATAGACGACTCCCTCGGGCGTCTTGTCGAACCCGACCAGCGCGGCATGGCCCAGCAGGTCGGGCATCTCGGTTTCGGAGAACACCTCGAGCGTGTGCAGCGCATTGCCCTCGGTAAAGGACGTTGTGTAGAGCGGCACCCCCCGGACCCGTCGCGACCAGCGGTTGAACAGTTCCGCCGCCACCAGCGTTCCCACCGCGCTGCCGACCAGCAGCACTAGCCACGAGACGCTGACCGCCGCCGCGATCCCGCAGGAGATCATCAGAAAATAGGTCACCAGTTCCAGCGGCGATTTCACCGGGTTGCGGAAACGCACGATCGACAGCGCCCCCACCATGCCCAGCGACAGCGCGATAATGCCCGAGATGACAGAGGTCAGCGAATAGGTGACCAGTGGCAACAGAAGCAATGTCAGCGTATGTGAAAAGGTCCGGATCCAGGTCTGGCCTGAAAAGATCACAGCCTGGCGCACCAGCAGCGAAGCGCAAAGCAGCAGTGCAACCGCCAGCAGCTTGTCCAGTTCGGATGACAATACGCCCATATCCCCCTCCCGAGATGTGCGACAGTCCTGAAGGGCGGCAACACCGAACCTGCGCCATGCTTACGCGCGTCACATGGCTGTCCAGCGAAATCGGCAAGGCCCCCACCTTTGGATCACGCTTCTTGCGACCGATGCCTTCGACCCCCCGAGGCAACCGGATACGATTATCCTAATCAGTAACTTGCCTTGTGGCCACGGTAATCGACCACGTTGGAAACTGTCTGTTTCCTAAACCGGTACCCCTAGCGCCGCCTGCGACGCAAAAGCGCCAGCAGGGCCTGCATTTCAGGCAAGCGCAACAGAGCGCATCCAGCCAGGAACAGCAGTCCGACGGTCAGCGCATGGGCGCACAGCAGGGCCAGGTCGCCCAGGTCCAGTTGCCACCAGACCAGCGTCGAGACCGCCGCCGCCACCACCGCGGCGCCGATCATCAGGGCGATCTCGCGCAGGTCGTGCCAGGTGCCCAACGCGCCGTGGCGGCGATGGAGCGCGCGTGCCAGCACCAGCGCCGACCCAGTCGAGGCCAGCAGGATCGAGCTTGCCACCCCCTTGAGGCCGAACAGCGCGCCCAGCGGCAGGCCGGCGGCAAAGCGGATCAGCAGCGCGACCGCCGAGAACCACAGGAACACCCGCACCAGCGGCAGCCCGTCATCGGCCAGCGTCGCGGGCAGAAAGGCGGCCAGCACCGCGTTCACCAGCAAGAGTGGCGCCAGGAAACGCACCAGATCGGCGGTGGCGGCGGTGTCCTCGGCGGTAAAGGCGCCACGTTCCAGCAGAAAGGTAATGAGCGGTGTTGCCGCGATCATCACGAAAGCCACCAGTGGCAGGGTCAGGAACAGGCTGATCCGCACGGCGGCGGCGATGGTGGGGCGGGCGCCGGCCTCGGCCCCGGCGGCATGGGAGTATTCGGTGTAATAGGCCGAGTTCACGGCCGAATTGACGGCGCCGGGGGCCGCGCTCAGCAGGCGCTGGGCGACAAACATGATGGTAACGCCACCCAGGCCGGTCAGCGAGGCAAGCGCCGCGTCGGCCCAGCCCATCGCCATCTGTGCGGCGGCGTTGATGGTGACGGCGGCAGCCCGGCGCGGGGTGGTCGACCGGCGCGGCATCGAAAGCCCGCCACGGTCCATCCGGCGCAGGTCGCGCAGGCCCTGAACCACGATCATCAGCGCCATAAGCGCGACCCCGATGACCAGCGCCCATGACAGCGACAGCGGCGTCACCGCCGCGCCCATCACCAGGAGAACCGGCAACAAGGTCACGCGCGGCAGCAGCCGCGCCAGCGTGGTCAGGCCAAACCGGCGGCGGGCAAAGTTGAACGCGCCCGCAAGCGCGGCGATCCCGGTCAGCGGCAGGCACAGCGCGACCACGCCCAACAGCTCGGCCGCCTGTGCCAGCCGGTCGTCGTCGAAGCCCGGCGCCAGCAGCCGTACCACCGGTTCGGCAAAGACCCACAGCGCCAGCGCGATCAGGCTGAGCAACCCCACGATGGGGATGCCGAAACGCAAGAGCGCCCGCCGCATGCCGGCATGACCGCCGCTCTGCACCTCGCGCACGAATTCAGGCACCGCCAGCTGGTTGGTCGCCTCAAAGGCCATGGCGATGGCCGACAGTACGAAGCGGCGTACGGTGAAATAGGCATCTGCTGCCGGGGTGGTGCCAAAGGCGGCGGTTTGCAGCACGATCAGCAGAACGCTGAGCAGCAGCCCCACCAGCTTCAGTCCGGTCATCAGCACGATATTGGCCAGCAGGCGCGCGGCGGACATGATACGGGTCAGGCCTTTCTGCCGGGGGCTGGGCCGCGCCCGAACAGACGGGCGGCGGTCGCGTCCGCCGGGAAACAAAGTGTTTCGGTGCAAATCATCGAGATTAAGGTTGAATGCTTTCCAGCCTTGCATGCAACATGAATCATTCGTTCCGTCCGCCACATTGTGCAGTGGGTGGGGGCGGAAACCGTCGGGGGGACGGATGTACGCGTATGAACGCATTACCGATCCGGCCGGGTTCGCCGCGATCGAAGGTGAGTGGCACGCGCTGGCCAAGGCCAGCGGTGGCGGCGTCTTTGCCAGCCACGCCTTTCTTCTCAGCTGGGCCGAGACATATGGCCGGGGCCGCCCGCTGGTGGTCTCGCTGTTGCGCCACAAGGGAAAGCTGGTGGGCGCCATGCCGATGTTCCGCACCGGACAGGCCCGCGCGGTGGCCGCCATGGGCGAGGGACGGGCGGGCATGGCGCAATGGCTACTGCATCCCGACCTGCCCGATGCCGACGCGGCGCTGGCGGCGCTGCTGCGGCCCGACTGGCTCAGCTTCTGGCGGCTGGAGCCGCTGGAGACCCCGGATGCCGAGATGCTCGAACGCGCGGCCCGGCTGGCCGGGCTGGCGGTGCGGCGCAAGGCCACCATGAGTGCCTGCAGCGTGACGGCCAATGGCGATTTCGACAGCTATCTGGGCGGGCTCAAGTCCAAGACCCGGCAGGTGTTCCGGCGCAGCGAGCGCAAGCTGGCCGAGATGGAGGTGCGCGATCTGCGCTCGGACCGGGACGGGCGCGCGGCGCTCGACGCCTATCTGGCGGCCTCGCGGGCCTCGTGGAAGGGGCTGACCGGCACCGGGTACGGGGCCGCGCCCGAGGGCGTTGCGTTTCTCGAAAAGCTCTTTGCGAGGCTTGGACCCGAGGCCTGTTTCTTTGCCGCCCGACAGGTGGACGATGTGGCGATCTCGGGCCGCTTCGTTCTGGTGCATGACAATATGCATTACGGAATGGCCAATGATTTCAACGAGGAATACGCCGAACTTGCGGTGGGTCGTAACTCGGTCATGCAAAGTGTCCGCGACGCGTTCGAGGGGGGCGCGGCGGGCTTCGACTTTACCCGTTGCAATGGGTTGGTGCGCGAGGTCTCGACCGACGAGCGCCCGATGGAACGGCTCTTGATTCACCGGCCTGGCGATCCGACGCTGGCGGCCTTCTTTGCCGCGCGCGGGGTCCGGCGGTTGCGGCGCAAGGCCAGCGGCTGGCAAAAGGGCCGGCGCGGGGTTGTGTCGTGAAGGTCGTGCTGAGCCGCGATCTGACGCCCGGACAGCACGCGGCGGTCAGGACCTTTTGCGATGCCAGCCCCGGCTACAGCTATCTGCAGGATCCCGACTGGCCGGGCCTCATGCAGGACGAGGGCGGGCGGCACAGCTATCGGCATGTGCTGGTCGAGCGCGATGCGGGCGGGCTGGCCGCCTATGGTGTGCTGCGGCTCAGCCGGGTGCCGGGCGGTTTGGCGCTGGGCGCGTTCCGGCGCGGTCCGGTGGTGGCCGCCCCCGCCGATCTGGAACCGGTGTTGGCGGCGCTTCTGCCTGCCCTGCGCAATGCGGGCCTGATCACCGTCGCCATGAACCCGCGATGGGAGGATGCCGAGGCCGAGACCGTTGAACGCCTGCTGGCGCGGCTGGGCGGGCAGGTGGCCCCGCCTGCACGGCAGCGCCTGCACAGTTGCACCGGCCTGATCGATCTTGCCCCGACGCCCGAGGAGATCTTTGCCGCCTGCACCGCCCATGCAAGGCGCAACCTGCGCAAGCTTGACAAGCTGGACCTGACCCTGCGCCCAGTCGCGGCCGGGGCCGAGATGGCGCGGGTCCGCGACTGGACCCAGGCCTTTGCCCGCGCGCGGGGTCTGACCACGCGGGGCCTGCCGGGGCTTGAGGCGCAGCGCGACTGGATCGCCCGCCATGGCGGCGCGCTGATACTGGTCGAGGCCGAGGGCGCCCCGGTCGGGGCCTTTTCCCTGCTGCGCGACGGGCCGCGCGTGCTCAACATGTCCAATGGCTGGGCCGATCCCGATGCGCGCCTGCCGCGGTCCTACCTTGTCTATTGGTACGCGATCCGGCGCTGGGCGGGCGGCGCCGAGCCGGGCGGGCCGCGCTGGCTGGACCTGGCCGGACGCGACGACCCGCGCGTGCCCCGCAGCGATGCGGGGGCCGAGGGGCGCGAGCGGTTCAAGGACGGGTTTTCCCAGCGCCACGCGGTGCTGCCCCGGATGTACCGGTTCGTTCTGCGCCCGCTGCTGGCCCGGGTGCTCGACGGGGTCGAGTATCTGCGCGGCTAGGGCCAGCGTTCCAGCGTGACGGCGCCCAGATAGAGGATGACGGTCTCGGGGTTGGAATTGGCGGTAATGCCGATCTGCAAGCGGTCGATGGCGGCGCGCTCGGCGGGCACATCGGGCAGGGTGCGGCCCCGGTTGTCGAGAACCTTTTGCCCGTCGAGATAGACCTGCGATCTGCCGGGCGCCGCATCGGTGCCCAGGTTCAGCTCCCAGGTGACCATATGCCATCGGCCCGTGGTCAGCGCGGGCGCGCTGTCGTCGGTCCAGGCATGGCCGCCACCGATCTTCTTGCGATCCACCCGCAGGCGGCCGTGGCGGAGGTAGAGCCGCAGCCCGGGATTGCCGGATGGGCCGCAGAACTTGCATTCCAGATCGAACAGGTGGATCGAGTTCGCCGGGGTGCCGAGGGGCAGGAACAGCTCGGCCGTGACCCGGATGCGGGCGCCGGGGCCAAGCGGGTCAAAGGGCAGGATCAGCGCCGCCTTGCCCACCTTACCCGCCTGTTTCGCTCCGGCCCGTGCCCGGATCACCTGTCGGGTGCCGACCGGGTCGGGAGCGGGGGCAAGGGTGCCGTTCTGCTGCTGCAGACGCAGGTCGGGGCGGGCCATCAGTTCCGGCGCGCTTGCGTGATGCTCGGCCAGCGGCGTTGCCTGCGCCGTGGCGGCGGCGATCAGCAGCGGGACAAGCGATCTGAACAGCGGGTGCATCGGGGCCTCGGCTCTGGTCGCCTCAGGCTGTCATTCCGAAGGTCGCACTGCAAGGGGGGCGATCCGGTCGGCAAAGATACGCGCCGCGGCAGCATGCGCATACAACCCGGCCTGCGCGGGGGCGGCGGCCAGCGCCGCGCGCAGGGCCTCGTCCTGGCCCGCCATCTCGGCAATGCCCAATGCCATGGCGTCGGTGTCGCCGATGGGAACGATCCGGCCAGCCGCCCCGGCCTGACCGAGCAGCCGCCTTGGCCCGTCGCAATCGGTGGCCAGCACCGGCGTACCCTGGGCCAGTGCCTCGACCACCACATTGCCGAACCCCTCGCGATGCGAGGGCAGCACGAACAATCCGGCGCCCGCCATATGCCGCGCCACGTCCGGGCTGTAACCGGGCAGGGTGACCCGGTCCTGCAAGTCCATCGCCGCAATCAGCGCCTCCAGCTCGGGCCGGGCCTCGCCCTCGCCGAGGATGGTCAGCCGCAACTCGGGGCGGGTCCGCAGGGCGTGGGCAAAGGCGCGGATCAGGTCGGCATGCCCCTTGGCCGGATGCAAGCGACCGACCGCCAGCACCTGCGCCGGATCACGGGGCGGGCCGTCGCCTTGTACCACTTGCGTGGACAGCGCCAGCGCCTCGGGCGACAAGACCGGGTTGGGCAGGGTTGCCACCGCCGGCCGGTCCAGTTCCAGCGCCGCCAGCCAGTCGGCGCCCAGCCCCTCGGTCGGGGCCACCAGCAGATCGGCCATCGGATAGAGCCGACGCATCAGCCAGCGGCGCATGCCCGGATGGCGCGCCGTCGCCAGATAGGCGGCGGGAGAGCTGTGCTCGCTGATGATCACCGCCGGGCGCTGGTGGGCGGGCAGCAGCCGGGCCGCCATCAGCGCCGCGATATTGCGCGCATTGGTGCCGGAGTAGACCGCGTCCATCCCTGCCAGCGCCGCGCGCAGTGCCCAGAGGGAGGTCATCGCCCGCTGCCCGCCCAGATCGACGATCTCCACCGTGTCAGGGATTTGGTCCAGCAACTCGCCGGTACGGTTGCCCAGGATCAGGCGGATCGCGAACCGATGACCTTGCAACTGTTGGATCAGCGCGACAGTCGATGTCTCGATACCACCGCTGCGCAGATGCGGCAGCAGAACGGCGAGCGAGGATCGTGAGTCGAAAGAACTACACATGATCGGATCGCGCAAAAATTGTGGGCGAGCTACGATTGCAGCCTCTTGTGAGCGACATTCTCATATCATGACAAAACAATAGCGACCATCGAGCTTAACTGTATCGGAAACAAACTGTTTCCAGCCACTTATTATGTTCAAGGTTAATGTGGCGATAAGGTGTCAACATTGTGACCGTTTCAAAAGTTGGAGTCCTTTCAGGGGCGCGCGGGACGGGTATGAGGGGTTTGGCAGATGAAGAGAGACATCTATGAGGTCGATGCCGACCTTGCCGGTCTCGACGCGGGGGTGCGCCTGTTTGAGACGATGGCCCCGCTGCCGGCACAAATGTTACGCGAAGCGCAGTTTGCGCCCGGACTGAATGACGGGGCATTCGCCCCGTGGCCAGCAAAGTCACAGCGGCGTGAGAGAGCGTCTGCACCGCGTGGGCTAATGTCACCGGCGATCGTCAGATCGGGCTATGTGCCGCGCTATCCGCTTTTTGACACAGCATTGAACCGGGTGCTTGCCGGTCTGGTTCTGCTGGCGATGGCGCCAGTCATGTTTATCCTTTCGATCTTGGTCTTGCTTTCGTCCGGTCGACCTATCTTCTATTCCGGTTCGAGATTAGGTAAAGGTCGCAAGTCATTCAAAATATTGAAATTTAGGACGCTCGTGCCTGATGCTGCCGCACGGACCAGCCAGTCTACACTGCCAAGGGGAACCCTGTTGGAAACCAATGTCGGGTCCTATTTGCGCAAGTCCCGGCTGGATGAGCTGCCGCAGCTGATCAACATTCTCAGGGGCGACATGGTCTTTTTTGGCCCGCGCCCAGTACGCCCCGAACTGCTGGAACTATACATGCGCGAGGCGAGCGGCTTTGCGCTGCGGTTCAACGTCAAGCCAGGCCTGGTGGGCATGTCGCAGGCGCTGTTGCCGCATTCGGCTGGCAAGCGGCTGCGCGGGCGGTTCAACTCTCTCTGCTGCCGGGCGCCGATAAACTACTGGGCGACGCTGGGTTTCGTGCTGCATGTGGGGCTGACGGTGCTGCGCCGGGCCGGGCGTGGGGTACTTGACATGGTTCTGCACCTGGGCAGCCCGGCGATGCGGTTCAATTTTCTGCGCTCGGGCTTTCACCGGCCCCGCCACACGGTGGCGCAGTTCGAGATGGAAGGCGAGACGGTCACCGCCGGCGTGGTCGGCATTTCGGATCAGATCGTGCAATTCGTCAGCCCGCTGCCGCCCCGGCGCCGGTGTTATGCGCTGACCGTCGACCGCAAGCTGGCCTCGGGTCGGCACCTGCGGATCGGGCTTGAGGCCGAGGTGAAATCGGTGTTTCCGCTAGGTGTAGGCAAATCCGGATTCCTGTGTCATGCCTCTTATACGGCGCGCACCCCTTATCAGCGGTACCGGATCGAGCGCTATCTGCTCGACGAGACCGTGTTGTCGACCTGAGGTGCCGTGATGTCCGATGCCCGGCCCCTGACTGCGCATACCACCGCACGCCGCGCCCTGCGTCGGCGGTTGCTGGGGGGGCTGCTGTCAGTGGCGCTGATCTGCGGCCTGTCTGGCGGTGCCCTTGCTGCGCTGACCGGGGCGGCGGTTTGGGCATTTTGGCTGTTGGCGGCGGTTGCCGGTTATCTGGCGGCGGCGCGCCTTTGGCGGCTGGAGCCGGGCAATCCCGTACTGACCTATCACAGCGTCAGCGATGATGCCGCCTGGCTGCCCTGGCAAGCAGAGATCTCGATCCGTCCGGCCTCGCTCGACCGGCAGCTGCGCCTGTTCCGCCGCATGGGGATGCAGATCGTTGACAGCGAGACCCTGGTGCGGGCGCGGCTGGCGGGGCGGCCGGTGCCGGGCAACTGGATGGCGCTGCATTTCGACGATGGCTATCTGGACAATTGGGTCGCCGCCACGCCGATCCTGCGCCGCCATGGCGCCTGTGCAACGCTATTCGTGTCCACAGATTTTATCGCACCGTCGCAGCCCTTGCGCCCGATGATGGGGCACGAGGAGCCGCTGCGCTGGGATGGGTATCTGAGCTGGGACGAGCTTCGCGCGCTCGAGGCCGAAGGCACCTTTCGCATCGAGGCGCATGGCACCGATCATGGCCGCATCGCAACGGGACCCGAGACGGTCGACCGCCTGACGCCCGAGAACGCGGGGCGGCTGTCGTGGATGCAATGGGCGCGGATGCCGGGGGACAAGCATGACTGGTACCTGCGCCGCAACCGGCCGGTGCCGATGGGCAGCGCCGTGCCGGTCAGCGCGCCGGCGCTTGCCGCGCGGGGCTGGTCGTCGGATACGGGTCAGGAAAGCGATGCCGCCTATGATGCGCGGGTGCGGGCGGTGCTGGCCACCAGCCGTGCGGTGATCGCCCGCGAGATGGGCCGCGCGCCGATGCTGTTCTGCTGGCCGCAAAACCAAACTAGCGACCGCGCGCGGGCTCTGGCGCGCGAGGCGGGGTTCCTTGCGACCACGGCGGGGCAGGCGCGCAACGCCGCATCGGACCCGGCGGCGATCCTGTCGCGGGTTCATATCGGCGAAGACTACGCAGGCTTCCGCTGCGGCTGGATCGACGATCTGGCGGTGCGGGCGCAGATCCGCTGTTTCCAGGGTTACGTGGGATGGGTCGCCGTGTTGGGCGCAGTGGGCGCGCTGCGCCGCGCCGTGCGGCTGCTGGCCCGGACGCGTGTCCGGGGCAGTGGCGCCGGATCGGGCGCCTTGCAGGAGGGGATGTCATGAAACTGGCCGTTATCGTTACCGAATTTCCCAAGACCACCGAGACCTTTATCCTGCGTGATCTGATGGTGTTTCTCGAGGCCGGGGTGGACCTGCGCCTGTATCACCTGGCGCCCTGGCGCAATGATCAGATCCTGCACGATTTCGGGGCCGAGGCGGGACGCCGCGCGCGGCACATACCGCTGTTTTCGCCGCGTTCGCTGGCGGCGCTGGCGTCGCAACCGCTGGCTGCGACACAGCTGGCGGGCAGCATCGCGCTGCATCAGGGGCGCGAGGCGAAATTCGCCGCCAAGTCCTTGGCCTTGCTGCCCGCGGCGCTGCGGCTGGGGCAAGAGCTGCGCGACTGGGGCGCCGATCACATCCATGCCGAGTTTGCCGGTCATCCCGCTACCGCCGCCTGGATCGCCCATCGCGTGTCTGGCGTGCCCTACTCGGTCAGCTGCCGGGCGCATGACATTTTCCGCAGCCAGCGCCTGCTGGAACAGAAATTCGCCGATGCCGCGCTGGTGCGGGCGGTCAGCACCTATGCCAGCCGGTTCCTGGCCGAGCATGTGCCCGGCATCCGCCAGCAGGATATCGCCGTCATCCATTCCAGTGTCGATGTCTCGGCCATCGCGCCCAGCGACCCGCCCCCGGCCGAAGACGGGTTCCGCATCCTCTATGTCGGCTCGCTGCAACAGCGCAAGGGCGTCGACGTCTTGCTGCGGGCGCTGGCCGGGTTCGACCGGCCGGGCTGGCGGCTTGACATCGTGGGTGACGGCCCGGATCGCGCCAAGCTCGAGGCGCTGAGCGCCGGGCTGGGGTTGGACGACCGGGTGCATTTTCTCGGCCAGCGGCCATTCGGCGAGATCGACGGGTTCTACCGCGCCGCCTCGGTCTGCGTTGCGCCCTCGATCATCGGGCCCAATGGCCGGACCGAGGGCATTCCGAACGTGATGATCGAGGCGCTGACCTATGCCCGGCCCGCCATCTCGACCAATGTGTCGGGCATTCCCGAACTGATCCGGCCCGGCGAGACCGGCTGGTTGACCGAGCCGGGCGATGTGGCGGGGCTGACGGCGGCGCTTTGCGCGGTGCATGACGCACCTGAGGCGGCCAGCAAACTGGCCTGGCAGGGGCGGGCGCTTGTCGAGCGCGAGTTCGACCTGCGGGTCAACGCCAGGCGCCAGCTGGAACTGTTCGCCGCTGCCGGCAAGGGGCAGGCGCCGCAGGGCGCCCGCATGGTGACGCCATGACCACGCCGCGCCCCATCTTTGTTCTGGGTCTGCAACGTTCGGGCACCACGCTCATCGGCAACCTGCTGGCGGCGCATCCGGATGTGGCGGGGGTGACCGATCCGCGCCATAGGGGCATCCACGAGAGCGTATTCTTTTCTCATTTCGCCCGTGCCTGGGACTGGACCGATGCCATCGCCCGCGCGCAGGCGGTGGCGGCGTTTCTGGACAGCGACTATGGCCGGCTGCTGGACCTTACGGACGAGGACAGGCACCGGTTGGAGCGCGTTGGCGATCCGGAGGTGTTCTTTCACCAGGCGATGACCGCCCATGCCCGCCAGCAGGGGGCGCTGGCCTGGGTCGAAAAATCGCCCCATCACGTGCACGAGGCGGCCCGGATCGCGGCGGCCTATCCCGATGCGCGCTTTGTCGCGATCCATCGCGACAGCGCCGGTCTGGTGCGCTCGCGGCTCTGGGCCTATGGCCGGGTGCCGCGCACGGGGCTGGCCCGGTTGCCCGCGGTGCTGCGCGGGGCGCTGTCCAATGCCTATCACCGGCGGGTTCTGCGCCGGTTCGCACGCCAGTTCCCCGAGCGGGTGAGCGTGCTCGACTATCGCGGCTTCGTCTCGGGTGGCGCCGCATCGGTGGCGGCGATGGTCGATGCGCTGGGCTTGCCGCCCGCGCCGGGCCTTGCGCCGGAATACGCGCCCAACAGCAGCTTTGCCGCGCCCGGTGTGGCGGGCGAGCTGACCCGTGCCGACCATGCCGCCATCGCGGTGGCCGAGACGCTGTCGGCGCTGGTGCCGCTCTGGCTGCTTGATCGTCTGCGTACCGGCGTCTCCAGGCGTCGTCCCGAATTTCCCCGCTGGGTATGGAGCGGCCTCGTGCCGCCGCCAACCACTCGTTCCGGACCCTCGTTCGCGGCGCCGCTTGGCGCCGAGGCGGCGGCCCCATTGCAGGAGAGCCCCTCGCCATGTCGCGACTAGAGTTGATCCACGACCTGCCCAGCCCCGCCCGCAACCGGCCCACCGACCCGTCCGGCCCGCGCGAGGGGGGTGGCGAGGGACCGCGTCAGAACGAGGCGGGCGCCGCCATCCGCCATGTGGCCGAACTGATGCGGCAGAGCCGTCGGCTGATCCTGCTGCTGATGCTGGCCTGCGCGGCGCTGTCCTGTGCCTATGCGGTCTACAAGCTGAATTTCTCGCCGGTCTACCGGGCCTCGGCCAAGGTGACCGCGCAGCCCACCGACGCCGAGTTGCGCTATTCTCAGGTCTATGTACGCTCGTCCTCGCTGGACAGCGCCAATGTGATCACCCGTAGCCATATCGAATATCTCAAGAGCCGCGAGATCGCCGAACGCGCCCGGCTCGAGGTGTTCGGCGCCGCGGGGGCCGCGCCCGAAGAACAGCAGATCCCGGCGCTGCTCGCCTTTGCCAAGGAGGCCAAGCAACAGGTCGAGGCCGCTCTGCGCTGGCTCAATTCCGGCAGCGCCGGGGCAGCGGCGGGCGAAAAGGATCTGGTGACCGAGATCCAGGACGCGATCGAGTTGAAGATGGTCGAAAGCTCGTTCGTGATGGAAATCTCGGTAGCCTGGGAGGATCCGAAGATCGCCGCCGAGCTGGCCAATGTACTGGCGCGGGTCTATCGCTCCCGCAGTCGCGAACAGGTGGCCGCCACCACCGGCGAGTTGGCAAGCTTCCTCGAGACGCAGAAACTGGCGACCGAGCGCCGCCTGTCCGACCTGATCGACGAGCGCAACGCACTGCGCACCGCCTCGGGGGTGGTCGAGATCGAGACCGAGCGGCGCGAATTGCTGGCCCGGCTGTTTGCCGAATCCGCCCAGCGTGATGCCGACCGTCGCAACCTGCTGGCCATCCAGGCTCAGCTGCGCGCCTTTCTGCCCGACCGGCCGCTCAACCGGCATGACGGTCTGACCCAGACCACGAAGGAAGAGCTGAACCTGGCCCGCCTGCGCGAGGTGGAACTGGCCGCCGCGGTGGTCGAAAGCGACAAGATCGTCACCCGGCTGGAACAGCGCATCGCGGCGCTGGCCAAGTTGGAAACCCGGTTCGAAGGGCTGAACTCGGAAATCGAGCGTACGCGCGTGCAGCTTGATGATATCGACGCGCGCCTTTTGGAGGTTCGCATCAGCGAGGCGGAAAGTATCGAGACCCTGCGCATCGTTGACCTGGCAACGCCGCCCGCGCTGCCCGAGGAACCGAAGGTGGTGAACCGGACCGTGATGGGGGCGGTGTCGGGCTTCCTTCTGGCGATGATGGTCGTGCTCAGCCGCGATTACATGGCAACCCGCCTGCGCACCCAGACCGATCTGTCCGGCGTGGCCGGGCTGCGGGTTCTGTCTCCGGCGGCGCTGGAGGAGACCGAGCTGACGGGCGCGGCCGCCAGTCCGGCGATGGCCGCCGCCGAGGAGGGCATGCGACCCTATCTGGACTGGGATGCGCTGGATACCGATGACATGGTGGCGGTCCTCGACGTGTCGGACCCGCGCCGGGCCGAGGCGGTGGGCCGCCGGGTGATGCAGAGCTATCCCTATAGCGACCAAGTCTACACGGGGCTGCTGCGCCGGGCGGTGCGGCCGGGGAATATGGCTCCTAGTGCTGCGGTGTTGATCACGCTCGGCCGGGACGAGGTGTCGGCGGCCGAGCTGCGCGACTATCTCGATCAGCTTCGCAACCTGTCGCGGTCGCTGCCTGTCGCGGTGGCCTATGTCGATATCCGGGGACGCGTGGGATGACCCCGGCGCCGCGGCAGCTGGCGCTGGGCTTTGGCGGCGCGCTGCTGGCCGCCGCCGCCGCGCTGTCTGGGCCGGGCTTGGCGGTGGGGCTTCTGGCTACTGCGCTTGGCGGGTTTGCCGTGCTGGGCAACACCGTGCTGGGCGCCTATCTGCTGGTCGCGCTGGCCCAGCTCGACGGGATCGCGCTGCTGGTCGATCAGAGACTGCCGATCTCGCTGTTCAAGGCGCTCACCGCGCTGGTTCTGCTGTCGCTTGTGCTGACGGTGCGGCGCCATCCGCTGATGCAGGGGCGGTTGCGGCTGTCGCCCACGGCGATGTTCACCCTGCTGTTCGCCATCTGGCTGTGTGTCTCGTATCTGGCCTCGGGCTGGCAGAGCTATTCCTATGATCATACCAAAGGGTTCTTGCAGACGCTGCTGCTGGTGCCGATCCTTGGTCTGACGGTCACCTCGCCCCGGCACCTGCGGCGCATGGTGCTGGTGATCGCGGTCAGCGGCGCGATTTCGGCGGTCTTTGTCATCCTCGAGACCGTGTTCGGACTGCGGCTTTTGCCCTATGCAGACGAGGCCGATGTGGCCGCCTGGCTGGGGGCGGTGCGGTCCGCCGGGGCCTCGGCCTATAACCCCACCACCTCGTCACATCTGATGGCGGTGAGCCTGATGCTGGCGCTGGTGATGGCGCTCTATGACCGGCGCGGGCGGCGGCTGTGGATGGCGATTTCGCTGCTGTGTCTTGTGGCGCTGCCGATGATGGGCGCGCGATCGGGCGCGATTGCCGTGGCCATGGGGATCGGGCTGATCGGCTTTCGCATGCGGCATCACCGGCTGTTCCCGGTGGTGGCGCTGGGGGCGCTGGCGGCACTGGTGGTCGCGGTGCTGAACGCGCCCGATACGCTGGTCGAGCGGTTCGGCGTGCTGGGTGATTTCCTGGGCGAGGGCGATACATCGGACCGGTCGCTGCTGCGGCGGCTCAGCTACAACCAGATCGGACTGGCGCTTTGGGCCGAACATCCGGTGACCGGACTGGGGCCGGGGGCCTATCCGGTCAATTATGCCAGCGACGCCTTCCGCTGGTATCCCGGGCGCGAGGCCGAGGCGCGCCAGCTTCACAATGCCTATCTCGAGGTGGCGGTGGAAACCGGGATCGTGGGTATCGCGCTGTTCCTGGGCGCGCTGTTGAGCGCGGCCTCGGCGGCGCTGAAGGCCGGGCTGCATCCGGTGACCGAGACACAGGTGCTGGCCCAGGCATTGGGGGTCGCGATGGCAGTGTTCATGTTTGCCAGCCTGTTCATGCCAAACGAGGACATCAAATACACCTGGATCCTCGCCGCGCTCTGCGCGCGCGCGGCGCAGCTGGCGGGCGGTTGGCGGGTGGACACGGGGCAGGCGGGATGACGGTATTGTTCTGGACCTGCCTGGGGCTGATCCTGTTCTCGCTGGTTGGTTATGGCCTGCTCTGGATCGGATTGGCGCGGCTGGTGCGCGACCGCCCGGCGCATCCGCCGGTGACGCAGTCGGCCACGGTTCTGATCGCGGCGCGCAACGAGGCGCGCGATATCGGCGCCAAGATCCGCTCGCTCAGGGCGCAGCGCCGGGATGGTCACCGGCTGCGGGTGCTGGTGGTTTCGGACGGGTCCGAAGATGCCACCCTGACCGAGGCCGCGGCGGCGGCTGAGGGTGACGCTGATATCCAGGTGATCGGGCTTTCACAGCATGGCGGCAAGGCCGCAGCGCTCAATCACGGTCTGGCGATGATCCCCGAGGACGAGATCGTGATCTTCTCGGATGCCAACAGCCTGCTCGACCCGGACGCCTTGATCCGCCTGCTGGCACCCTTTGCCGATCCAGGGGTCGGGGGCAGCATCGGACAACTGGGGATCAAGGGTCGTGACGGGCTGATGGCGCGGGCCGAGCAGCTTTACTGGCGTTATGACAATGCGCTGAAACGGGCCGAAGACCGGATCGCGGGCACGGTCTCGGCCCAGGGCACACTTTACGCGGTGCGCCGGAGGCTAGTTGGGGTGGTGCCTGCGGACATGGCCGACGATCTGGCGATCTCGCTGGGGGTGGTGGCGCGCGGATACCGGCTGGCCTATGCGCCGGGAGCGGTGGCGCGCGAGGCGGTGACATCGAACCTGCGCGGAGAATTCGGGCGGCGGGTGCGCTCGACCGAGCGCGGCTGGCGTGGATTGATGCATTATGCGGGGCTGATGAATCCGGGCCGGACCGGGCTTTATGCGGTGCAACTCTTCTGCCACAAGCTGCTGCGCCGTCTGGTGGCGGTGCTGCTGCCGCTGCTGCTGCTGGCCAATATCGCCCTGCTGGATCAGGGCGCGTTCTATGTGGCGATGTTCGGCGCGCAGGTCGCGCTTTGTGCCGTTGCGCTGGCCGCGGTGACGACCCGCTGGGGCCGGCGGCTTCCGGGCGCTTCGGTGGCGGTGCTGTTCGTGATGGGGCACGCGGCGATTTTTTGGGCGCTGCTGCGTTATGCCATGGGAGTACGCTCGACCAAATGGGCGCCCGTGCGCGGTTAGCGGCCAAGACTTTTAAGCAAAAGTCTTGGCAAAAGTCTGATTTCAGACTTTTGTTCCGCCAGGCCCGCGCGTCGGGTGACACAAGATCGGGAGAGAGTTCATGAAACTGCTGCGCCATGGGGCTCCGGGAGCCGAGAAGCCCGGACTGCTGGATGCCGAGGGCAACATTCGCGACCTGTCGGATCATGTCGACGATATCACCGGCGACGTGCTGGGCGATGCCGCGCTTGAGCAGTTGCGGGCGCTTGATCCGGCCTCGCTGCCGCTCGTATCCGGCACCACCCGGTTGGGCCCCTGTGTCGGCGGCATTGGCAAGTTCCTCTGCATCGGCCTCAATTACCACGATCACGCGGCCGAGATCGGTGCCGATATCCCGGCCCATCCGATCCTGTTCCTCAAGGCCAATTCCGCCATTGTCGGCCCGAATGACGATGTGGTGATCCCGCGCGGCTCGACCAGCACCGATTGGGAGGTCGAACTGGGCGTGGTGATCGGCAAGACCGCGAAATATGTCACCGAGGCCGAGGCGCTGGATCATGTGGCGGGCTATTGCATTGTCAATGATGTCAGCGAACGGCAGTTTCAGACCGCGCTCAGCGGGCAATGGACCAAGGGCAAGTCCTGCGACACCTTCGGTCCCACCGGCCCCTGGCTGGTCACCCGGGACGAGGTGCCGGACCCGCAGGCTCTGGGCCTCTCGCTGGAGGTCAACGGCAAGCGGATGCAGACCGGGACCACCGGCACCATGATCTTTGGCGTGGCGCAGATCATTGCGCATCTGAGCCAGCTGTTCACCCTGCATCCGGGCGACGTGATCTCGACCGGCACGCCGCCCGGTGTCGGCATGGGGATGAAGCCCGCGCCGGTCTACCTCAAACCGGGCGACGTGATGGAGCTGCGCATCGAGGGGCTGGGCCAGCAGCGCCAGACCGTGCGGGCCGACGTCTGAGCCGGGACCGGCTCAGGCCTTGCGTGAAAACGGGTCGGGCGGTGTGTTGAGCCGCAAATGCCGCATGAAGGCGCGGGCGGGCCTTGTCATCGGCCGGGTCTCGGACACAAGGAAATAGCTGCGATACTCCAGGTCCGAGGCAAAGGGCACAAAAGCCAGATCCCCGGCGCGGTAATGGTAGATCGGAAAGGGGTTGATCACGGTCAGCCCCAAACCCTCCCTTGCCAAGTCGGCGGCGGCGAAAGAGGTCGAAACCTCGGCCACGATGCGCGGCGTGGCACGGGCCTGGTGCAGCAGCCGTTCCAGCTGCCCGCGCCGCACGTGGCGGCGGGTCAGCGCGATCATGTCCTGCCCGTGCAGATCGGCCGGCCCGACCCGATCACGCGTTGCCAGCGGGTGATCCGTCGGCATGGCACAGACCGCGCCCGACACCCGATAGGGCATGGTCTTGACGCCCGCGCGGCTCTGCTCGACCCCGCTGATGCCCAGGTCAAAGCGGTCGTCCAGAATGCCGCGTGTCACCTCGTCCGAGGTATTGACCTCGAAACTGACGAAAAACGTCGGGTTCATGTCCAGGAAACTGCTGATCTGCGCTACCAGGAAACGGTGCGCGTAAGAGGGCGGGGCGATCAGGCGCAGCGTCTCGCGCACCGGCTCGGTCTGTCCGTCGATCCGGTCGAGCGCTTCGAACAGCGGGTCGAGGCGCAGGTTCAGCCGCACCGCTTCTTGCGTCGGGCGCAGCCGACCCGCCTCGCGCTCGAACAGAGCGGTTCCCAGCCGGTTCTCCAGGCTGGCGACCGAGCGGCTGACCGCCGATTGCGACAGGCCCAGCTGATGCGCGGCGCCGGTGGTGGTGCCGGTCTGCATCAGCGCGCGCAGGGCGAAATACTCGGGCAGCGAGTGCCAGGTCTTGGGCTTGGCCATGGGCGGTCTCAAGTTCAGACTAGTTCTATGAGTACAACTCATACAGTTTTGACTCTGCCATGCAAATTTCTTCTCCTATCATCCGGGCAACCGCCAACGGGGGAGGCTCACCATGCCGGCAACGCATCCGGCGATCATCGACGGGCATAACGATGTCCTGCTCAAGCTCTACCGCGCAGGTGGGCTGGCACAGGCGGGCACGTTCCTGAGCGGCCGCGATGGTGCGCTCGACCTGCCCAAGGCGCGGGCGGGTGGCTTTGGCGGCGGCTTTTTTGCCGTCTACGTGCCCTCGCCGATGGATCGCGAAGCCCGCGATGCCGAGATGACCAATGCCAGCTATGACCTGCCTCTGCCCGAACCGATCGACTGGGAGGACGCGCTGCCGGTGGTGCTGAGCCAGGCCGCGATCCTGTTCGAGCTGGAGCGTCAGGGCGCGTTGAGCGTCTGCCGCAGCGTGGCCGAGATGCGCGCGGCGCTGGCGGCGGGCCGGATCGCCGCCATCTTTCACATCGAAGGGGCCGAGGGGATCGACCCCGACCTGCATATGCTGGACGTGCTGCACGCGGCCGGCTTGCGCTCGCTGGGTCCGGTCTGGAGCCGCAACACGATCTTTGGCCATGGGGTGCCGTTCCGCTTCCCTTCGGGGCCGGATATCGGGCCCGGCCTGACCGATCACGGCATCCGGCTGGTGCGGCGCTGCAATCAGTTGGGCATTCTGATCGACCTGTCGCACATGAATGCGGCAGGGTTCTGGGATGTTGCCCGTCATTCGGACAAACCGCTGGTGGCGACCCATTCCAATGCCCATACGCTCTGTCCGATCTCGCGCAACCTGACCGATGATCAGCTGCGCGCGATTGCCGAGAGCGACGGGATGGTGGGGTTGAATTTCGCAGTGGCCTTTCTGCGCGAAGACGGGCGCAAGCTGAGCGATGTGCCGGTGGAGACCATGCTGCGCCATCTCGATCACATGATGGGTATCCTGGGCGAGGACCGGGTTGGCCTCGGTTCGGATTACGACGGTGCCATCGTGCCCGAGGCGTTGACCACGGTTGCCGATCTGCCGGTGCTGCGACAGGCCATGGCCGATCACGGTTATGGCGCGGCGCTGATCGACAAGCTGTGCCGTGACAACTGGCTGCGCGTGCTGGAACGCACCTGGGGCGCATGACCACCGCAAGAATTGACCAAGACCAAGACAACAGGAGAGGAAAAGACAAAATGAATGCTTTGAACCGACTTCTATCGACCGCCGTGCTGGGCGCGGCCGTCGTGATGACCGCTCCGGTGCCGATGGCTCAGGCCGAGACGCCGCCCAACATGCTGGTGATCGCGAACCGGATCGACGATATCACCACGCTGGATCCGGCCGAGAGCTTTGAATTCGCGGGCTCGGATGTCAGCCGCAATGTCTATATGAAACTGGTCAACTTCGATCCGATGAACCTGAAGGCGGGTTATCAGCCCGAGATCGCCGAAAGCTGGACGGTGAGCGAGGACAAGCGCTCGATCACCTTTACCATCCGCGAGGGGCTGAAATTCCATTCCGGCAACCCGGTGCGCGCCGAGGATGTGGAATTCTCGTTGCAACGGGCGGTGATCCTGAACAAGACGCCCGCATTCATCCTGACCCAGTTCGGCTTTACCGCCGAAAACGTGGCCGAGACCATCAAGGCCGAAGGCAACACGGTCACCATCACCACCGACAAACCCTATGCGACCTCGTTCGTGCTGAACTGTCTGACGGCGACCATCGGCGGCATTGTCGACAAGGACGTCGTCATGGCGAACGAGCAGGATGGCGACATGGGCAATACCTGGCTCAAGACCAACACCGCCGGGTCGGGCGCCTACAAGCTGGTCAGCTGGAAGCCCAATGAAAGCGTGACCATCCAGTCGAACCCCGATTATTACCGCGGTGCCCCGGCGATGGAGCGCGTCATCGTGCGCCACGTGCAGGAAAGCGCCAGCCAGCGTCTGCTGCTGGAGCGTGGCGATATCGACATCGCCCGCAACCTCAACCCCGAGGATATCGCGGGCGTTCGCGACGCCGAGGGCGTCAAGGTCGAGGAAGAGCTGAAGGGGCGGCTGATGTATGTCTCGCTCAGCCAGAAGCACCCCGAACTCAGCAAGCCGCAGGTGCGGCAGGCCTTCAAGTACCTGATCGATTACGAAGGGATGAAGAACAGCTTCCTCAGCGGTCAGTATACGATCCACCAGAACTTCCTGCCGCAGACCTATCTGGGGGCCTCGGATGCCGCGCCGTTCACCTATGACGTGGAAAAGGCCAAGGCGCTCTTGGCCGAGGCTGGCATCCCCGAAGGCATGGAGATCGAGGTCGGCGTGCGCGAGGCGCAGGAACGCATCGAGATTGCCCAGTCGCTGCAGAACTCGCTGGGGCAGGTGGGGATCAAGATGAACATCACCATCGGTACGGCCAAGCAGATCCTCGGACGCTACCGCGCGCGGGAACTGGATGTCTATCTGGGTGCCTGGGGACCGGACTATCCCGATCCGCACACCAATGCGGGCACCTTTGCCTATAACCCGGACAATTCCGACGCGGCCCAGGCCACCGGTCTCTTGGCATGGCGCAACAGCTGGGACACCGGCGGGCTGACCGAAAAGACCGCCGCAGCGGTCATCGAGAACGATCGCGACATTCGCGCCAAGATGTATGACGAGATCCAGGCCGAGTTCCGCGAAACCTCGCCCTTTGTCGTCATGTTCCAGCAGATCGAGCAATCGGCGCAGCGCGACAACGTGATGAACTTCTCGACCGGGCAGGCCATCACCTCGGCGTCCTACTGGCAAGTCACCAAGTAAATGGCACTGACGGAAAACACTCGCGAGAGGCGCGTTCGCGCGTCTCTCGCCCCTTGGTTGAAGGGGGTCCTGGTGGCATTGGGGTCGGTCTCGATCACCATGCTGGGGCTGCTCTTTGTCACCTTCGTCATTGGTCGGGTCATGCCGATCGACCCGGTGCTGGCGATCGTGGGCGAACGCGCCAGCCAATCCACCTATGACGCCGTGTACGAGCAGCTTGGCCTCGACAAGCCGCTGTTGGTGCAGTTTCTCTATTACCTCTGGGACGTGCTGCATGGCGATTTCGGCATGTCGCTGCTGAACGCGCGCCCGGTCTCCGAGGATATCGCCCGCGTCTTTCCCGCCACGCTGGAACTGGCCACGCTGGGCACGCTGATCGGCGTGTTGCTGGGCGTGCCGCTGGGCGTCATCGCCGCCGTGCGCCGGGGCAGTTGGATCGACCAGATCGCCCGTGTCGTGGCGCTGGTGGGCTATTCGATGCCGATCTTCTGGCTGGGCCTGATGGGCCTGCTGGTGTTTTACGGCGTGCTGGGCTGGGTCGGCGGGCCGGGGCGGCTCGATATCTTTTACCAGGACATCGTGCCCTCGCGTACCGGCATGATCCTGATCGACAGTGCCATCGCCGGCGACTGGGGCGTGTTCCGCAACGCCTTTTCCCATATCATCCTACCTGCGACCCTGCTGGGCTATTACTCGCTGGCCTATATCAGCCGCATGACGCGATCCTTCATGCTGGAGCAGTTGTCGGCGGAATACATCACCACCGCCCGCGTCAAGGGCATGTCCGAGCGGCAGGTGATCTGGGGTCATGCCTTTCGCAACATCCGCGTACAGTTGATCACGGTGATCGCGCTGAGCTATGCCAACCTGCTCGAAGGGTCGGTGCTGACCGAGATCATCTTCAGCTGGCCGGGGATCGGCAGCTATATCACCACCGCTCTCCTCAGCGCCGACATGAACGCCGTTCTGGGCGGAACCGTCGTGGTGGGGCTGATCTTCATCTGTCTCAATCTCTTTTCCGACCTGCTCTACCGGGTCTTCGATCCGAGGGCGAAATGAGCGAAACACTCACCTTGCGGCAATGGCTCTTGACCGACGAGCCGACCTCGCGCCGTCATGCGCGGCTGGCCAGCCTTTACAAGGGCTGGCTGACCCTGCGCGGCAATACCATGGCGATGTTCGGGCTGGGCATTCTGGTGGTGCTGGTGCTGATGGCGCTGTTTGCGCCCTTTCTGGCACCGCATGATCCCTATGTGCAGAACCTGGGCAACCGGTTGCAGCCGCTGGGCAGCCCCGGCCACCCGTTCGGCACCGACAGCCTGGGCCGCGATATCCTGAGCCGTTTGATCTATGGCAGCCGCATTACTCTCTATATCGTCACGCTGGTGGCGCTGATCGCGCCGGTGGCGGGGCTGTTGGTGGGCACAGTGGCGGGCTATGTCGGCGGCTGGGTCGATGTGATCCTGATGCGGGTCACCGACATCTTTCTGGCCTTTCCCCGGCTGGTTCTGGCGCTGGCCTTTGTGGCGGCGCTGGGCGCGGGGATCGAAAACGCGGTTCTGGCGATTTCACTGACCGCCTGGCCGCCCTATGCGCGCATGGCGCGGGCCGAGACGCTGACCATCCGCGCCTCGGACTATATCAGCGCGGTGCGCCTGCAGGGGGCAAGCCCGGTGCGGATCATCACCAAGCATATCTGGCCGCTTTGCATCTCGTCGCTGATCGTGCGGGTGACGCTGGACATGGCGGGGATCATCCTTGCCGCCGCTGGCCTGGGCTTTCTCGGTCTGGGCGCGCAGCCACCCAGCCCGGAATGGGGCGCGATGATCTCCGAGGGGCGCCGCTTCATCCTCGATCACTGGTGGGTGGCCACCATGCCGGGGTTGGCGATCTTTACCGTCAGCCTTGCCTTCAACCTGCTGGGCGACGGGTTGCGCGATGTGCTCGACCCCAAGGAGGGCAGTCAATGAGCCTCTTGGACGTTGAAAACCTGTGGGTCAAGTTCCCCACCCGTCAGGGCGTGGTCGAGGCGGTGCGCGGCATCTCCTTCTCGCTGGGGCGCGAGCGGCTGGGCATCGTGGGCGAAAGCGGCTCGGGCAAGTCGATGACCGGCCGCGCCATCCTGCGCCTGATCCGCCCGCCGGGGATGATCGAGGCTGACCGGATCGCGCTGGAGGGGCAGAACCTGCTGGACCTGAGCGAGAAGGACATGCGCGCGGTGCGCGGTGAACGCATCTCGATGGTGATGCAGGACCCGAAGTTCTCGCTGAACCCGGTGATGCGCGTGGGCGACCAGATCATGGAGGCCTATCTGCTGCACAACAAGGTGGGCAAGGCAGAGGCGCGCAAACGCTCGCTGGAGATGCTTGACGCGGTGTCGATCCGCGACCCTGAACGGGTGATGCGGGCCTATCCGCACGAGGTTTCGGGCGGCATGGGGCAGCGGATCATGATCGCGATGATGCTGATCCCCAACCCGCAGATCCTGATCGCGGACGAACCGACCTCGGCGCTGGACGTGTCGGTGCAGCGGCAGGTGCTGAACATCATGGACGATCTGGTGAAACAGCGCGGCATGGGGCTGATCTTCATCAGTCACGACCTCAATCTGGTGTCCGAATTCTGCGACCGGGTGCTGATCATGTATGCGGGCCGCATCGTCGAGGTTTGCGACGCCGACAAGCTGCATCAGGCCACCCATCCCTATACGCGGGGTCTGCTGAATTCGTTACCGCGATTGGACCAGCCGCGCGCCAAGCTGGAGGTGCTGAGCCGCGATCCCGCCTGGTCCGAGGCGCCAAGCGTCGGAGGCCGGGCATGAGCATGATCGAGATCGAGGGGCTGAACGTCTGGTTCGGCCATGGCCCCGACCGGGTCGACGCGGTGCGCGGCGCCAGTTTCTCGGTGGCGCGCGGCGAGAGCTTTGGCCTGGTGGGGGAAAGTGGCTCGGGCAAGTCCACCATCCTGCGGGCGATCACCGGGCTGGCGCCAGATTGGTCGGGCCGGGTCGATATCGACGGTCAGGCACTGGCGGGCGGCAAGCGTGACCGTGCCTTCTTCCGCAAGGTGCAGATGGTGTTTCAGGACCCCTATGCCTCGCTGCATCCGCGCCATTCGGTGGATCAGGTCCTGTCGGAAACCCTGCATCTGCACGGCATTCCTGATATCGACGCCCGCGTGCGGCGTCTGCTGGACGATGTCGGGCTGGGCGGGCGGTTCCGCTTTCGCTATCCGCACCAGCTCTCGGGCGGTCAGCGGCAGCGGGTGGCGATTGCCCGCGCGTTGGCGGGCGAGCCCGAGATCCTGCTCTTGGACGAGCCGACCTCGGCGCTGGATGTCTCGGTTCAGGCCGAGATCCTCAATCTGCTCACCGATCTGCGCGAGGAACACAAGCTGACCTATCTGATGGTCAGTCACGATCTGGCGGTGATCGGTCACATGTGTGACCGGCTGGCGGTGATGAAGGATGGCGAGATCGTCGAGGTGATGGGGGTCGAGGCCCTGCGCGCGATGCGGGCCGAGCATGCCTATACCCGAGACCTGCTGGCGGCCTCGGTCGCGCCGGGCGCGCAACCGGTTTGACCGGTCAGGACACGAAAAGAACGCGTCAGGTCTGGCTTGAACCCTTCGTATCCGTGTCTTGATAAATGGTGATATTTCAACGGTAAGGCCGATCACCTTCATGCTCTTTCTGAACATTGCGGCGCGATGCCTTCATCGCGCCGCGATCCGTTTGGAGACTGCCCAACCCGTGGTTCACTGCCCAAAAAACGGGCATCGGATTCAGTCCTAAAAAATGTAATATTCTACTGCAGTGAAAAATATTTGACAGAAAGTAAAGTTTTCGGAACACTCATGGCAGGCCCGGAAGCGCGCGATTGTTTCGAGAAGTCGTTGCAAATGATACCGGCCCAACAGGGAGAATGATGAAAATGAAGAAAATTACGACTGCGCTCGCCACCGGCGTTGTGGCGCTCTCTCCGCTGGCTGCGATGGCCGACAGCAGCGACCCGATCGTGATTCCGATCCATAACTGGTCCTCTCAGATCGTTATGTCGAACGTTGTGGGCCAGATCTTCGAAGAGATGGGCAACTCGGTCGAATATGTCACCACCGACAGCCAGGCGGTCTATGAATCGGTGCGCTTGGGCGATGTGACGCTGGAGTTGGAAGTGTGGGAAGGGGCCTTTGGCGCCTCGTTCCGCGCCGCGCTGGAAAAGGGCGGTATCGTCGATGTCGGCGACCATGACGCCGTCACCCGCGAGGATTGGTGGTACCCGATGTGGACCAAGGACGCCTGTCCGGGTCTGCCCGACTGGAAGGCGCTGAATGACTGCGCCGCCGTGTTCGCCACCGCCGAGACCGGCGACAAGGGCCGCTATCTGGATGGTCCGGTCGACTGGCTCAAGCATGGCAAGGAGCGGGTCGAAGCATTGGGCATGAACTTCGAGGTGATCAATGCCGGTTCGGCTGCGGCACTCTGGGCCGAGATCGGCGCGGCCGAGGCCGACAAGCGCCCGGTGGTGGTGTTCAACTGGACCCCGAACTTTGCCGAAGCGGTCTGGCCGGGCGAATTCGTCGAATTCCCCGAATGGGTCGATGGCTGCGACAAGGACCCCGCGGTCGGCCCCAACCCCGATGCGCTTTATGACTGCGGCAACCCCGCCACCGGCTATCTGAAGAAAGCCGCGTGGGAGGGGATGGAGGCCAAATGGCCCGATGCCTATGCGGTGCTGACCCGTATCTCCTTCACCAATCCGCAGATCGCCGAGATGGCCAAGCTGGTCGATGTCGACGAGATGGAGCCCGACGAGGCCGCCGAGGCCTGGCTGGAAGCCAACGAGGATATCTGGCGCCCCTGGCTGGATGGCTGAGCCGTTCACCTGAGAACGACAGACCATCGCGCTTGTCCGGCACACGCGGTCGGACAAGCCATTTCTCTTGAAAGGTGAGGATCATGGGCAGTCCTGTCATCTCGGCAAGGAATGTGTGGAAGATATTTGGCAAGGACCCGGTCGGTTACCTGAAAACGCTGCAACCGGGCCGGTCGTTCGAAGATATCCGCGCCGACGGCTATATCGCCGGGGTGCGGGATGTCTCGCTGGATGTGGGGCGGGGCGAGATGCTGGTGATCATGGGCCTTTCGGGCTCGGGCAAGTCGACGCTGGTGCGCTGTTTCTCGCGCCTGCACGAGATCACCGGCGGCAGTATCGAGGTCGATGGCCAGATCATCGGGGATCTGAGCGAAAAGGATCTGATCGAGCTGCGCCGCAACAAGATGGGCATGGTGTTCCAGTCCTTTGGTCTGTTGCCGCATCGCACGGTGCTGGACAATGTGGCCTTTCCGCTGGAAATGCGCGGGCAGGACCGGCACACCCGGCGCAAACGCGCGCTGGAGGTGATCGAACTGGTCGGCCTTGCCGGGCGCGAGGATTACTTCCCGCGCGAGCTGAGTGGCGGTCAGCAGCAGCGCGTCGGCATTGCCCGCAGCCTGGCGATCGAACCCGATATCTGGTTCCTGGACGAGCCGTTTTCGGCGCTGGACCCGCTGATCCGGCGCGAGATGCAGGACGAGTTTCTGCGGCTTCAGGCGATGCTGGGCAAGACCATCGTCTTCATCACCCATGATTTCGACGAGGCGCTGCGTCTGGCCGACCGGATCGCCATCATGAAGGACGGCGCGGTCGAACAATGCGACACGCCCGACCAGATCGTGATGAACCCGACCACCGACTATGTCGCCAAGTTCACCGAAGAGATCGACAAGGCCCGCGTGGTGCATGCCGGTGTTCTGGCACGCGCGGGCGTGGCGGGCGAAGGCCAGCCGGTCGAGGCCGGGGCCACGGTACAGCAGCTGGCCCGCCTGTTGGTCAATGACAGCCGCGACCTGATCCCGGTTGCCGACAAGGGGCAGGTGATCGGTGCGCTCGATAGGCAAGGCGCGCTCGACATCCTGCTGAAGGCAAGCTGATGACGGCGACAACCACAGAAGCCGCCACAACCGCCCCGGCGCTGCCGCGCAAGACGCTGGGTCTGGCCATGATCGGTCTGGCGGTGGCGATGACGCTGCTGCACTATGCCGGGCTGTTGCCCGCATGGCTGCACCGGCTGCCCGAGGCGATCATTCCGCCCTTTGCAACCTGGCTCGACGCGATTTTCAACTTCGTCAAGGACGATCTGGGCCTGCTGGCGCTGACCCGTCTGCTGACCGACGGGCTTGAGGTGGTGCTGGACGCCACTGCCAACCTGCTGTTCGGCAAGCGGCGCTGGCCCGATATCGGCCCCATCCCCTGGAGCGCGATTGCCGCCATGGCGGCGGTGGTGGGCTATTACCTGGGCGGCTGGCGCATGGCGCTGCTGGCGGGGGGCACCTTTGTCTGGACGGCGATGATCGGGCAATGGGACATCGCGATGCAGACCATGTCGGTGCTGGTCGTTGCGGCACCGCTGGCCTTTGTCATCGGGCTGGTCCTGGGCATCACGGCCTGGAAATCCCCCAGCTTTGACGCGGTGCTGCGCCCGGTGCTGGCGGTGTTGCAGACGCTGCCGTTTTTCACCTACCTCTTGCCGGCGGTGATCTTCTTCAAGGTGGGACCAACCGCGGGGGCGGTGGCGACCACCGTCTACGCCATCCCCCCGATGATCCTGATGACCACGCTGGGTCTGCAAAAGGTCAGCCCCGAAG
This sequence comes from Ruegeria sp. BHSC223, assembly GCF_059613025.1. Taxonomy (NCBI): domain Bacteria; kingdom Pseudomonadati; phylum Pseudomonadota; class Alphaproteobacteria; order Rhodobacterales; family Roseobacteraceae; genus Ruegeria; species Ruegeria sp. BHSC223. The sequence continues at coordinate 7,082 of NZ_JBXWRR010000008.1, read as the reverse complement.
TGGTCGAGGCCGGCAAGATGAGCGGCTGCACCCGCTGGCAGATGCTGCGCCATGTCTATATCCCCGCCGCCCGGACCGAGATCCTGGTGGGCGTCAACCAGGTCATCATGCTGTGTCTGGCGATGGTGGTCCTGACCGCCTTTATCGGCATGCCGGGGCTGGGGGCCAAGCTGCTGGCGATGATGGGCAGTTTCAAGATCGGCCGCTCGTTCGAGATCGGGGTGACCATCGTGCTGCTGGCGGTGACGCTGGACCGCATGTCCAAGGCCTGGGTGGTCAAGCTGCCCGAGCATTTCGAGCGCGGAACGCCCTTCTGGATCCGGCACAAGTTCCTGCTGATGGCTATCGGCGCCTTTGTCGGCTTTACCCTGATCGCGCAGGTCGTGCCGATCCTGTCCGAGGTCGGACGCAAGCAATCCTGGTCGCAGGGCAAGGAAATCGATACGCTGATCAAGAACTTTCTGGCCATTGACCTGGTGCAGTCGATCACCAATTCGATCCGCTATGTGCTGAATATCTGGGTGCTGAACCCGCTGCGCGATTTCATGCTCAGCATTCCGACCGTGGCCTTTGTTCTGCTCATCTCGGCGGCCGCACTGCTGGTGGCGGGGCGGCGCGAGGCGGTGCTGGCGGCGGTCTTCTTTGGCCTTGTCGCGCTGACCGGCTGGTGGGATCGCTCGGTGATCACGCTCTATTCGGTGCTGGCGGCCGTCAGTATCGCGCTGCTGTTGGGCGTGCCCATCGGCATCGTCGCCGCGCGCAAGGAAAAGACGGCCAATGCGGTGCTGCTGGCCTGTGATACGGCGCAGACCTTTCCCAGCTTCATCTACCTGATCCCGGCGATCATGCTGTTCGGCATCACCGCGACTTCGGTCGTGATGTCGATCCTGATCTTTTCCATGGTGCCCTTGGTGCGCTACACGATCGAGGGGCTGCGCAACGTGCCCGACGAGATGACCGAGGCCGCCGACATGTCGGGCGCCACCCGGATGCAGAAACTGTGGAATGTGCAGCTGCCGCTGGCGCTGCCGACCATGGCGGTGGGGTTCAATCAGGCGATCATGTTCGCGTTCTTCATGGTTATCATCGCCGCTTTCATCGGCACCCAGGACCTGGGTCAGGAACTGCAACGCACCCTGGCAGGCACCGATCTGGGCAAGAACTTTGTTCTGGGCATCTGCGTGACGCTGATGGCGCTGACCTTTGACATGGTCATCATGAAATGGGCCGATGACAAGAAGGCGCGGCTGGGTCTGAACTGACCGGGCCGTTGCCCTGAATGGGGTCCCGCGGCAAGACGGGGAGAACAGAATCGAACCTGCCGCGGGAGTGTCGCCGGTACGGATGGGCCGAACGGGCGAGCGTGGCGACCTCTGCGGGCAAACAGAGGTGCCGGAATGTCCGGGGCGGTTTTCGAGCCCGCCCCGAACATGTCAGTTGCGCAGATACGCCTCCATGCTGTCGTCCAGCGCGTCTTTCCACGGGGTGTGATGGACCGGGGCCAGCGTGCCGGTGATCACCGAGGTATAGCTGTTGTTGCGGAAGGCCATGATGTCCTCGGCCTTGTGCTTCTTCCACTGGAAGAAGGCCTCGCAAGCGCCGTCGATGTCAAAGCTGGGATAGTCGGTTTCAGCCACCAGTTCCTTGACGTAATCGGCCTGATAGCGGATCGCGTATTTGACGTCGTCATCGGCCTCTTCGCGGGTCTCCCGCTCTTTCACATCGGCCAGCATCTGTTCCTTGGTGACATTGGACAGGTCGATCTTGCCCATGATCGCGTCGCGCACCCACCAGGCCTGGGCATCGAACATGTTGAAGGTGAACCACTGGTCCTGCATGCCCAGATAGAACATCTTGGGGTTATGGACATAAGCCACACCCTTGTAGAGATCGGCGGTGGCGAGGCGGTTGGCGGTCTTCAGGCGCAGATCGTCGGGCAGGAAGTTGAAGAAATGCTTGTAGCCGGTGCACAGGATGATCGCGTCCACCTCGCGCGAAGTGCCATCCGAGAAGAACACGGTGTTCTTGTCGACCTTGACCAGCGCGGGCTTTTCTTCCCAGTTGTCAGGCCATTTGAAGCCCATGGGCGCCGAGCGATAGCATGAGGTGATCGACTTGGCGCCGTATTTCCAGCATTGCGAGCCGATATCCTCGGCCGAGTAGGACGAGCCGACGACCAAGATGTCCTTGCCCGCGAATTCGCGCGCGTCGCGGAAGTCGTGGGCATGCACCAGCCGGCCGTTGAAGGTCTCGAAACCTTCGTAATGGGGCACGTTCGGGGTCGAGAAATGGCCCGAGGCACAGATCACATGATCGAATTCCTCGGAATAGACATGGTCCTTGGTGTGGTCATGCACGGTGACCTTGAACTGGCCGGTCTCGTCATTGTAGTCGATCCAGCGCACGGCGGTGTTGAAGCGGATCCAGTCGCGCACATTGGCCTTCAGAACCCGGCCCTCGATATAGTCGAACAACACGGCGCGCGGCGGGTAGGACGCGATCTGTTTGCCGAAATGCTCTTCGAACGAATAGTCGGCGAATTCCAGACCTTCCTTGGGGCCGTTCGACCACAGGTAACGATACATCGAGCAATGGACCGGCTCGCCATTTTCATCCAACCCGGTGCGCCAGGTGTAGTTCCACAGCCCGCCCCAGTTGTCCTGTTTCTCGAAACAGACGATCTCGGGGATCTCCTCGCCCTTGGCGGCGGCGGATTGAAAGGCGCGCAATTGCGCCAGGCCGGACGGTCCCGCGCCGATGATCGCCACTCGTTTGCTGGTCATGTCGGTCTCCCTGCTTGGTTGGATCAATTGGTTCTTTTTGGTCTGAACCAGATGTTGCTTTTCGCGGACCAGTCTGTCAACGATTTTTCACCGCAGGGATAAAATTTCCCCTCTGATAAAGGCGAACTCCTTTTGACATTGCGCGGCGGAGTGGTAGAAATTGGTATGCTATCCTCCAGTTTCGCACATCGCATGGCGGTCACGTCTCTCTTCCCGCAGGACCGGGTGGGGATGAGCGAGCCGATCAAGATCGGGTTTCTGGCGCCCCTGACCGGGCCGGTCAGCTCATGGGGCCTGCCGGGCCTGCATGGCTGCCGTTTGTGGGAGGATTGGCTGAACCGGGCGGGCGGTATCCTGGTGGGCGGGCGCCGCTATCCGGTCAGCATCGTGCCTTTCGACTGCGGCTATGACCCCGAGCGCGCGATGGAGGGCGCGCGCCATCTGGTTCATACCGAACAGGTGAAGCTGCTGATGATGCTGGGGGGCGATACCTTTACCCCGCTGCGCGGTTTTCTGACCGACAACAAGGTGCTGACCTCGACCCTGTTGCCCAGCGACCTGTCCCCCGATACCCGCTATCTGATCGCGCCGTCCGAGGTGCATCCGATCTATAACGTGACCGGTGTCGACTGGTTGGCGCGCAACCGGCCCGAGCTGCGCCGGGTCGCCATGTGCAGCCAGAAAGACGCGCTGGGCCTGCCCTCGATCGCCACCTATCGCGCCGCCTTCGAGGCCGCCGGTGTACCGGTGGTGAAAGAGGTGGAATACGACCCCGAAATGACCGATGTCGCCGCCATCGTGCAGCCGATGCTGGATGCGCAGCCCGATCTGCTGTGCTGGTGCACCAGTTACACGCCGATGGTGCATGCGATGACGGAATATGCCCATGCCAAGGGGTTTTCCGGGCAAATCCTGTCCTGCACGCTGGACAATTACCAGCGTCTGGTGGCACGGACCTCGACCGAATTCATGGAAGGCGCGCTGTTCCAGTTTCCCGATTTCGATGACCCGAAATTGGCGCGCAAGGCGTTCTTCTTCAACCGGCCCAGCACCTTCTTCAAGGAGTACAACGCCCGCTATCCCGGCAACTGGAGCGCGGTGAGCTGGGAATATGTCGCCATCCTCGATATCTGGCACGCCGCGGTCGAAAAGGTCGCCTCGGTCCACCCGGTCTCGGTGCTGGCCACGATGAAACAGATGGACCCCGTCACACATGCCTTTGGCCCGGCCCGCTGGTGGGGCGAGAGCATCTTCGGCATCGACCACGCGCTGGTGGGCGACTGGCCGGTGGTCCGCATTGAGGAGGGCCGCGCGCGCATCGTCGAATTCGGCTCGATCCCGGCCTGGCTCGACAAGCACGAGGACATGTTGCGCCGCCATATGCAGGCGGCGGGCCAGATGTGGCAGCAAAGGCTGGAAACCGGCGAGGCGCAGACCGGGCTGACCACCCGCGATCTGGTGGACTAGGCTCAGGGTCCTGAGCCTAAGGCGCCCGCGGCGCGCTCAGCCCTCGTGCAGGAACAGTTTCTGTTCTTCGACCAGATGCAGCTTGGTGATTTCGACCGCCGCCTCGACATCGCGGGTGGCGATGGCGTTGAACAACGAGTTGAAGCGGGTCTGATAGTTCTGGATGCGGTCCGGCGTCAGATGCTTGCGCATCAGCGCGGTGCGAAAGCTTTGGCGGCAAACCTCGATGGTCAGCTCATAGCAGGATTCCAGCAGCGGATTGCGGGTCGAGCGCGCGATCCGGCGATAGAAATCCTCTTCGCAGCGGGTGAATTCGGCCTGATCTGCGCGCACGGATTCGATGCGGGCGACGGTCTGCGCCAATTCGTCCAACTCCTTGGGTGTCATGTTCATCACCGCCAGCCGGATCATCTCGGGCTCGATGATCGAGCGCACGATCAGATGGTCCAGCGGGCTGGTGCGTTCGCCGACCGAGCCGGGGGCAGGGGTGTCCTTGCTGTCCAGCTGATAGGTCACGAAACTGCCGCTGCCCTGGCGGCGGCGGATCATGTCGCGGTTTTCCAGCACATCCAGCGCCTCGCGCACCGTATTGCGCGACACGCCCAGTTCGGCGGCCAGCGCCCGTTCGCTGGGCAGGCGCGAGTCCGGCGGATACTCGCCTGAACTGATGCGCGCGAACAGCGTATCCGCCACGATGCGGACGGTTTCGCCGATGGATTGGCCGATCGGCATCTCTGCCTTGAGTGTCTGGTTCATATGGCCCTCGTTGCGGCGCGCGTGCTGCTCTTTGCCTGCCCCATGTTAGGGCATTCGCCCGGCCAACCACAAGCGCGGCGGCGCAAAGCAAAAGGCCCCGGCAACCGCCGGGGCCTTGATGGCGCGTCAAAGATCAGGCGCGCGGGATGCTGTCGGCATGGGTATGCACATCCGGTTCCAGGTCCCAGATCTTCTTGTCCAGCCCGTCGATCTGGTCATGCTCGTCCACCCGCAGGCCAACGGTCTTGTCCAGGATCACCGACAGGATCAGCGCGGTAACAACCCCGGCGCCGATGCAGACCGCGATCCCCACCAGCTGCATCCCCAGCGAGATCTGGCCATGTTGAAAGGCATAGGCGCCCTCTTCAAAGCCCAGATAACCGCCGCGCGGCGTGCCCGCCTTGAACACGCCCAGCAGGATCATGCCAAAGGTGCCGCAGCCCAGGAACAGCGGGAACAGCTTGTGTTCGTCGATGCCGCGCTTGAGCGTGAACTCGTAGACCGCAAAGGCGACAAACGGCGCGGCCAGACCGATCAGGAAGGCTTGCCAGGGCAGGTAGACGTCAAAGCCCGACGCGCCGGCCACGTAACCGGCAAGCGGCCCCAGCAGCGTGTAGGCATAATTGCCCGAACGATAGGCCAGGATCAGCCCGGTCACCGCGCCGCCGGCCCAGACCAGCGCATAGTTGTTCAGCGCGATACCGACGCTGGTATCGGCCATGGTCACACTCACCGCCAGCGCCTCGGGATCAAAGAAGAACAGGCAGGACATGATCACCATCGGCAGCCCGGCAAAGATCAGCAACAGGCCCGGTGCGCACAGCCCGATGCTGGGCGCCAGATAGGCCGAGACACGGGCATGCGGCTCCATCATGCCGGGGCGCGCGCCCAGCTTCGGGGTAAAGATCAGCGCCATGCCGGCCGGGAACAGATAGACGAAACCGACGCCAAAGAAGTCGTGGAACCCCGCATTGGTCAGCGGCCCGACCGACCCCCAGGTGGCCCAGCTCAGCACCGAGGACACCACCGCGGCAACCACGCAGGTGATGTAATAGGCCGGGGCCTTCATCCGTTCCGAGACCGAGAAATGCAGCAGGATGTTGATGATCCCGGCAAAGACGGCGAGGAAGAAGACGAAGATCTGGAACGTGTTCAGCCCCGGAAACAGCGCCGGGTCCACGTGATGGGCCAGCGAGTTGGTCATGCCGCCACCCAGCCACCAGTCCTTGATCGAATCCGTCATGGTGGCATCGACCATGATGTAATACTGCGCCGCCCAGATGCCGAAGCCGATCACGTAGTAGGTGGCAAAGCCCAGGAAGAATCCCAGCGTCTTCTCGATGGTCGAATTGAACAGGTTCTTGCGCCGGGCGGTGCCCGCGTCGATCAGCAACAGCCCGACCACGACCAGAATGGCCCCGACCGTGCCCGAGGCATAGAGCAGGTTCTGCACCAGTGAATTCAGGGTGACCTGTTCTGCATATATTGCGCTTATGTCCAGTGACATCTTGTTTTCCCTCTTGGTTCTCAGTTGGCTCCGGCCTTGCTTTGCCGGGTGTGGCTGGCGTTTCAGGGGACCAATCGGGCGACCAGTGCCAGCGTCTTGTGGGCCAATTCAGACCAGAACGGCGATCTGAGCGGCGGTGCGGCGATGATGGATCAAAATTGGCACTTTTCAAACATCTTTTTTACCCAAGGGAAAGATTTTTCCCCCCTTGTATCTCGTTGGGATTGCTGAGTTGCCCGCAAAGAAACCAAAAAGAACCAATTCTGCGAAAAAACAGACGGTTCCGGTTCCGAGTTGGGCGCGAACCCTTGCCACAGCGCTGTCAGAGCAGGTGAACCGATGCAGAAAAGGGCCAATTTCATATTGACTGTCAGGAAAATAAATTGAGTATAGAGAATATTGCATACGGTGGTATGTCGTGTGCCGCAGGAGGTTTTGACAGATGTCGCTGGATGATGCGGGCGTATGGAAGAGTGGTCGTGGTCGAGGGCGTCGATTGCCGAAGGGTCGTGTTTATAGCGATGAGGGTTTGGCGGCTGTACGGGCTTTGCTGGGGGATCGTCCGCGGC
>NZ_JBXWRR010000007.1:0-191252 GCF_059613025.1 Ruegeria sp. BHSC223 | reverse complement strand
CACCCCGCCAACTCGCTCAGATAATCCGACACCCGCACCGGCGTACGACGGATATACGGCGCGATCCGATCATGCGCACAAAGCATGTCCTCGTAGGAAGGAATATACATCACACCGCTCCTTACGCTTGCAGCGGAGCCGTTGCACCCGATATCACGGCACCAGCACTGTTGACAGTCCGAGACTCCGCAACCTTTTCGGCCACCATTTCGGCGGTTACCGCGGACAGGGTCCAGCCAAGATGCCCATGCCCGGTGTTGTAGAACACCCGGTCACGCGCGCCCTGCCCGACCTTCGGCATCATGTTCGGCATCATCGGTCGCAGTCCTGCCCATGGGATGGCGTGTTCGGTGCTCACACCGGGGAAGAACCGTTCGCACCACTTCACCAGCGGGCGTACCCGGTCGTCCCGGATGTCGAGGTTGTAGCCGTTGAACTCGGCCGTGCCCGCGATCCGGAACCGATCCTTGCCCAGGCGGCTGGTCACCACCTTGGCCTCATCGTCGAGCAGGCTGATCCAGGGTGCCGCGCGCTGGCTTTCCTCGTCGTCGAGCCGCACGGTGATGGAATAGCCCTTCACGGGGTAGACGTTCACCCGGTCGCCCAGCTGGGCCGCGATGGCCCGGCTTTCCACACCGGCACAGACAACGATGGCATCGAACGTCTCGACCCGGCTTTCGTTGTTCCGGCTCCAGGTCAAGCGCACCTCGTTCTTGTCCACAGTCAGCGCCTCGACGTCGGTGCCGAAGCGCAGCACCGCCCCGCCCTTCTCGATGGATTTGGCCAGGCCCGTCGTGTAGCGATGAATGTCGCCGGTGAAATCGCTTTCGGTGTAGTAGCCGCCGTAGAAATCGCCGCTGAGCGCAGGCTCGATCTGGCGAACTTCCTCGGGTGCCACGGCCCGGCGTTCCAGCCCGCCCTCGGCCAACAGCTTGTTGACCTCGGTGGCGTGATCGAATTCCTTTTTGTTCGTGTAGATGTGCAGGATGCCGCGGTCTTCGCAGTCGAAATCGAACCCGTGGCGTTCGGCCTTCTCGCGCAGCAGGCCGCGCGCGGCGATGGCCATGCGCGTGGTCTGAACCGTGTTGGCCCGGTATTGCGGGATCGCTCCGACGAACTCGGCCATCCAGCTGTACTTGTGCCAGCTCGGCTTGGGGTTGACGAGAAGGGGCGCGCCGCGGGTCATCATCCACTTCATCCCCTTGAACACCGTCGACCAGCGGTTCCAGGTCTCGGCATTCGAGGCGGACAACTGGCCGCCATTGGCGAAAGAGGTCTGCATCGCGGCATAGCGGTTGCGGTCGAACAGGGTGACGTCATACCCCCGGTCCATCAGGCTCGAGGCGGTGGTGACGCCAGTGATTCCGGCGCCGATTACGGCTATTCTGGTCATGGTTTCCTCCCGCGACCCAAGGTTTCGTCCCGCCGGGTGGCGGGTCCAATCCCCTCTGTCGCGGCGGCGGACATCACTCCACGACACGCTTCAGACGCCTATCCGTTCACAGTCCTTTTGCCTGAGAGGTTCCGGGGGGTTGCTCCTTCGGCGCCGATAGGGTCGGCCTCTCCTGTGACGGCTTTTCAAGCTGTATTTTGTCTATCGAAAAAATATTCTCATGTAAAGACTATTTTTGCGTCGCCTGAATAGCCTCGTCATCGACAAGCGCCTGACGATAGTCGCTGGACGTCACCCACCGGCCCAGCCGGTCCAGAATCTCGTTCAGGGCCTTGAGCTCCTGCACCGACAGGGGATCAGTCAGGATGACCTCGAGTCGGTCGGAAAGTCGGCGCGCAGCCTGGCGAATCTCCTTGCCCTTCTCGGTCGTCGACAACAGGAAGACCCGGGCGTCTTCGGTCGAATTCTCGCGCTGGATCAGGCCTTCGGACAGCAGGTTCTGGATGATCCGCGAGGTCAGACTTCTGTCAAAACCAGTTATTTTCGCGATTTCTGCAAATGTAGTGCCCGGCCGATCATCGATCAATCGCAACACACGCAGATCGCGGATCCGGCATCCCGTCTCTCGCAAGAAAATCTCGTCATTAGCCTGGATCGCTTCTTGGGCGACTATGTTCAACCTGTACGTCAGGCGTTCATTCTTGAATGTCTTATCGGCCTGCACGATCCGCTTCTCCTGTCGTCGATACCCAAAAAGTATCATGCCTTACCCTGATTTCTACACAAAATAGTCTTAACAAGAAACCATCTTGCCGGAAAAGTATCTCCGCGCAATATTCTCACATCGAGATGAATTGGAGCCCCCGCAGATGTTTTCCACCTGGTACGAGACTCACCGCAAAACGTCGCAAGACTGGCTGCAGACCCTGCACCGCCACCCCGAAATCGGCTTCGAAGAAGTGCGGACGGCGGCCTTTGTCGCGGAGCGGCTGACGGACCTTGGTTACATTGTCGAGACTGGCATCGGTGGTACGGGCGTCGTCGGGACCTTGCATGGGCAGAGCGCGTCTCCCGAAGCACCGGGGCGGTGTATCGCCTTCCGGGCAGAGCTCGATGCACTGCCGATGCAGGAAAGATCCTCGGTCGGTTACGCCTCCGAAGTTCCCGCCCGGTTTCACGGCTGCGGGCATGACGGACACATGGTTACCGCACTGACCGCTGCCGCCTATCTCGCGGCGCATCGGAACTTCGACGGCACAATTCGCTTCATCTTCCAGCCCGCCGAGGAACTCCTGACCGGTGCATGCGCGATGATCGCAGACGGCCTCTTCAAGCGGTTCCCCTGTGACGAGATCTACGCCTTGCACAACTCGCCGGACTTGCCCGCCGGTCAGGTCGGCGTGCCTGCGACAGCGGCTCTTTCTTCGGCGGACAACATCGATATCACGATCCGGGCGCAAGGTGCGCACGGGTCGATGCCACATACCGGTCAGGACGCCATCGCGGCAGCCGCACATCTGATCTCGTCTGTCCAGCAGGCCGCCACTCGGAGTTTCGATGCACGCCATACCGGGGTGATTTCCTTTGGTCTGATCAAAGGCGGTACGGCCCGCAATATCCTGCCCGATACGGTCCGGCTCGAAGGAACAATGCGCACGACGGCGACCGAAGTACGCGATACACTGGCCGATTTGCTGCAGGACGCAGTGCGCGCGACCGAACTGCTCTTTGGTGTTCTCATCGAGATCGACGTGACCAGCATGGTGCCCGTCACACTGAACAATCCTGTCTGCGTCGCTGCGGCCTTGGCTGCGGCAACGCGGGTCGTTGGATCAGAGCGCGTCACCGAGAACGCCCGCAGCCTCATGGCGTCCGAGGACTTCTCCGAGCTCTCAGGGCTCGTGCCCGGTGCCTACTTCTTCATAGGTCAGGGCGGCTTTGCCCCACATCATCCGAAATTCGTCTTCGACCCGGACATCATCCCGGTCGGAGCCGCTATCTTTGCCGATCTGGCAAAGCTCCGAACGAGCAGGACGCTCAACTCTTACCAGCTCACCTAACACATCCACGTATCATCCAAGGGAGGATCCAGATGATCACCTTTACTACCAAAATGCTCAAGGGAGCTGTTGCCGCAACAGCCCTGATTGCAGGAGCGATGGCCAGCGCCGAGACGCTCACTATGTCGTCTTGGGTACCGCCGACTCATTTCGTGCACACCGATTTTCTGGTGCCGCTGACCGAAAAGATCGCCGCAGCGACCCAAGGCCGCGTCACGGTCACCATCCTGCCCGCGCCGCTGGCCAGCCCGCCGCAGCACTGGGAACTGGCACGCAACGGCGTGGCCGACATCACCTGGGGTAACTTCACCTACGAGCCCGAGCGGTTCGTGTCGATGTGGTTCGCCGAGTTCCCGAATGCCGGCACCAACGCAGAAGCGCAAAGCCGTGCCCTCTGGCAGACCTACGAGAAGTTCCTGGCCGACAACGCCGCATTCGACGGCGTCAAGATGCTGGCCGTCGGCATGTTCGGCGGCGGCCAGTTGCATCACGGCAAGAACACCGTGACCAACCCGGCCGATGTGGCGAACCAGAAGTTCCGCATGGGTGGCCCGATCCAGGAAAAGCTGCTGACCGCCCTGGGTGCCGTTCCTGTCGCCGCGCCCGCGACGAAGGCGTACGAGATGCTGGAAAGCGGCGTCATCGACGGGTCGCTGCATACGATGGAATCGGTGGTCAACTTCCGTCTCGAGGACGTTCTTAAGCATCACACGGTGTTCCCGAAGGGCTTCTATGACGCCACCTTCTTCGTGGTCATGAACGGCGCCAAGTGGGACGGCTTGAGCGACGCGGACAAGACCGCCATCGAAGGCATTATCGGCGAGGAATTGTCGGCTGCATGGGGCAAGAACTTCGACGTTCAGAATCCGGCAGCGACAGAAAAGCTGACCGCTGCGGGTCACGAGATCGTCAAAGCCTCGCCCGAGCTGATCGCTGCGGTGGACGGGATCTACGGCACGATGGTCGCCGAGTGGATCGAGGCCGCCAAGGCTGCCGGGGTCGCCGATCCCCAGGCCATGCTGGACTTCTACAACGCGACCTACACGTCGCTGGCCGGCGAGTAATCACCGGTTTTTCGCACCACGGGGGGCGGCGATCCGTCCCCCGCTTTCACAGGGAGGAGGCACTATCATGCTGTCCATGGCATGGAAAATCCGCCGGGGGGTCGAGACGGTCATGGCACTGTTCCTCCTGGCAATGGTCGCGCTGACATTCGCCGACGTCATCGGCCGGCGCTTGGTCGGCAAGCCGATCTATGGCTCGAACGACATCACCGAACACCTGATGGCCCTGGTGGTTTTTGCCGGCTTGCCGCTGGTCACGGCGGCCGCGGCGCATCTGACCATCGACATCCTGGACAAGCTGGTCAGCCAGCCCTGGATGGCCTGGTGGCGGGTCCTGACCTCGGTCCTGGTGGTCGTTGTCCTTGCCGTCACCGCCTGGCTTTTCGTCAAGCACGGGATCAACGCCGCGCGAATCTCCGAGGTCAGCCAGGCGCTGCGCGTGCCGCGCGGACCCTTGTATTTCTTCATGGCGTTCAGCTGCGCGCTCTCGGCACTTGCCGCGCTGGCAATCGCCTTCACCGGCCCGATGGTCGATCCGAACGACACCCACGAGGAGGAAGCGCTGTGATTTCCGGTTCAATCGCGATGGCGGTGGCCATCCTGCTTGCTTTCCTGCGGGTTCCGCTGGCCTTCGCCCTGATAGCCGTCTCGGTCGCCGGGATCGGGTTCGCCATCAACTGGAACATCGCGTTCCAGCTGGTGCCGCTGACGATTTCGGACGCGGTCCTGTCCTACGACCTGGCCGTCGTGCCGATGTTCATCCTGATGGGGAACGTGATCTCGAAGACCGGGATCGCGAGCGACCTGTTCCGCGCGGCCTATGCCTTTGTCGGGCATGTCCGGGGCGGGCTGGCGCTGTCCACCATGGTGGCCTGCTCCGGTTTCTCGGCGGTCTGCGGGTCGAGCTACGCCACGGCGGCGACCATGGCTAAGGTCGCCTATCCCAGCATGCGCAAGTACAAGTATTCCGACGAGCTGGCCGCTGGCACCATCGCGGCGGGCGGCACACTGGGCATCCTTATCCCGCCTTCGATCATCATGGTGGTCTATGGCATCCTGACCCAGACCAATATCGGCGACCTGTTCATCGCCGGCGTCGTTCCCGGACTCCTGGGTCTTGCATTCTACATGCTGGCCATCCGCCTCGTGGCGGCCCTCGATCCCAGCCATGCTCCGCAAGGCGAGAAGACCCCTTGGCCGGAAAAGATCCGGACGCTTGCCGGTGTCTGGCCCTTTCTGCTGCTCTTCGGGCTGATCATCGGCGGCCTCTATGCAAAGCTCTTTACCCCGACCGAAGCCGCCGGCATGGGCGCCGGGCTGGCAATCCTCATCGCGACCTTCCACGGCAAGCTCACTTGGGCCGTGTTGCGCGCCATAGTCGTCGACACTGCCTATACCTCTGTCTCGCTCTACACCGTACTGTTCGGCGCGCTCATGCTGTCCAAGCTCTTGACCCTTTCTGGGCTGGCGTCTGGTGTTTTGAGCCTGGTGCAGTCTACTGGCCTGGAGGGCACGGCGCTGATCCTGGCCATCATGTGCGTGTTCCTTGTGCTGGGCTGCGTGATGGACTCGATGGCGATCATCCTGATCTTCGTACCCCTTTTCGCGCCTATCGTCGTCGCTCAAGGGTTCGATCTGGTATGGTTCGGCATCATCGTTATCGTCGTGACGGAAATCGCACTGATCACACCCCCAGTGGGCATGAATGTCTTCGTCCTTAAAGCCGTTCTTCCCGACGTTCCCGTCGTGCGGATCTTCAAGGGACTCATCCCCTTCATCGCGGTCGATGTCGTCCGGCTTGCCATACTGATCGCGTTTCCTGCGATCACGCTTTGGCTGGGAAGCACCGTCGGATAGAGGCCGACCAGACACAAAAACGAAGAGCGGCGGGCGAAGGAAATCCTCGCCCGCCGCCTTTTTTGTGCCGCATCTTCAAGGGCGCAGCAGGTCCGAAACGTGATTGGGCGCTTTCGGCACAAACCCGTTGGGATTGCCAATTGCACCGTCTCGGGTAATGCTGAAGGTGTCGGAGCGATTACTACCCTTCTGGTCAATGTCGCTGCCGCGACCTTCTCGTAGGGCGAGCAAAGCAGTGTCGACGCGCAAAACATCTAAGGCGCGACCGGCATTTCCGGCCTCCTCGTCAATCTGACCCTGCTGGGAGTGGCGCCACCCACCCGATCATCTTGCGCGACATCGGCTTTGACGAGTGCGACCAGCTGGCCTGGACATAGGTCGGGCCCAAAGCGCTCTCCTTTACCTTTGAGACTTTGAACATAGTCACTGTGCCCGGCAGCGGACCATTAATGGAAGGAGGGAACACACACGAGATCTGGATGGATGCTACAGTGTATTTACCGCGCCAGACGCAACAAGCCCCCACGCATGGGGGCTGGCCGAATGTTGACCAGGCGTTGACCAGAATTGCGCAAATACGAAAACGCCCTGTGGGGCGCCGTGTAAGTATTTGATCTTGTGTGGAAAGTTTGGTTGCGGGAGTAGGATTTGAACCTACGACCTTCAGGTTATGAGCCTGAAGCCGCAATCGAACGCCGCACCCAGCCTAAAGGAGGTCAGGACATCCATGGTCAGCCTCAAACCCCGCGCGTTCCCTCACTTGGGGATTAACCACATAGTCGTCATCTTCGGCGTGCTGAGCCGGTCAAGAAACTGCGGCAGGCTTTCGACCTTATGGAACCGCTGCGTTGTCAACATCGGCACGGCTGGCCTTCTGAACCGGATTCCTTCAGTCGCCCCTCCATGCTTGATTGATCAATTTCACGCAAACCGCATCCTGTCTTCCCGCCGAGGGCGCTCCCGATGAATTTGTCCCATGCGGCGCCCGGAATGCGGATCTGTGTCCAAGTAAGCGATCTGAGACCGACGCATGTACTCCGCAAACTGGGTGAGTGCATCGACCTGGTCGTCATAACTGGCATCCGGGAATGCCAGAAGTTCACGCTGGAACGTGTCAAACCAAGGCTTGTCGGTTGGGATCGCAAGCTTCCCGGACTTGATCCAAACGGTATGAGGGATGAACCGGTCCAGCTTACTGTTAACCACGTTTATCGGTTGAAAGACTCCGTTTGTCTCGCGCCAGAACTCCTGAAGCAGCGCGTTGCCCATAGCGGACGCCTCGATCAAAACCTTGTCCGCGACCCAACGCTCGCGCCATCGGCGGATTGTTGACTTGAGTTCGGTGTAGTCGAGCCGTCCGCGAATGACGTCGAGAAGATACCAGCGCATTTCCTGGTCATGCCAACCAAAGGTCATTCCGACCGAATAGTCACACCGAGGACCGTCCTTGGCCGCCGTATCCCAACTCTGTACGCGCCGCGTGAACAAAATTTCGTTCGGGAGGGTATCGACCAGATGCAAATCCGACATCGACAGGAATGCGCTCTCACCGTCGGACGAGTTCTGTTGGTATTGTGCCTGGAACGCGAAGGTCCCGATATCGGCTTTGATCCTGGCGAGAACCTCCTGAGGTTCCCGTTCCGGGTTCAGGTCATCCCCGGGCCGCCGCCTGAACACGCGATTGTTGTAAAGCCGGAGTTCTTCCGGGAGTTCGGCGATCGACGGCAAACACAGGTGATCAAAGGTCTCCTTCTCGAGGAGATACGCCGAAAAATCGTCGGGATGCAGGCGCTGCTGGATCGACACGATACGATCTTTTCTCTTGTCGTTCAGACGAGAAAACAAGGTCTGATCGAAATAGTCACGCAACTCCTGACGATAGCTGTCATGCCGCATCTCGGACGGTTTGCCGAGATCGTCGATAATAATCAGGTTGGCACCGAAGCCTGTAACGCCGCCACCGACAGAGACGGATTTTCGGCCGCCAACTGCCGAGGTTTTCATATGCTCGTGACGGTTGTGCCTGGGATCCAAGCTCATCTGAGGGAACAGCCGCCTGTAAAATGAACTCGTGACCAGGCGCCTGAACTGTTCCGCATGTTCTCGTGCAAGATCCTTGCCATAACTGACAACCACCACTTTCTGCGTCGCATCGCGCCCCAGGACAAAGGCCGGCAACAAAACCGATCCACAAACCGATTTTAGTTGGCGCGGTGCAATCGAGATCATCAAGCGCGAACACTCGCCCGTTGCTACGCGTTGCAACGCAAAGCACATGGCCTCCAGATAAGGTGCCCGGGAAAGCGTCTCCCCCGGGCAGAGCACATCAAATGCGCCAATCAAGAATGCATAGAGGTTTTCGCGCATTGCGGCTCTGGCGACCTCTGTAACGCTTTCAGGTTTCAGCGCGATCATCGCCCAGTCCTTTCTGAACAGTCGCAAAGAGCTGGTCGGGTGCGCCGCCGAACATCTCGGCCAGAGCCTCGAGCACGGCAACCTCGGTTTCCGATTTCATTTTGGCGGCATCCGCATCCTCCGACATCGCAGCTGCACTGGCTTCCTGTACCATGGGCAAAAGCTTGAGCACCCGATCGACAGACCGCAATTCTCCCTTTGCTGCGCCGTTCACGAGCTGACGCAAAATCGCTTCGAGCATCGGGACTTCACGACGTTTTCCATGTTCGGTGATCGCAATCTTCCGAAAGAATACGTTCTTCAACATTGTTCCCACGTTCTTGCCCTCTTTGGGCCGGCCTTTCGGATTTCCGGATTGCCCCTTCTTGAACTGACTTGCCTTCGGAGGCTTGCCATAGCCGACCTCGTAGTCCTTTGGCGACTTAGACATTTTCAGCCTCCGTCTTTTCATTGACGAGCAACGCGGTTGCGCGATCATCAAATGCTTCCCCGGTTTCCAGGTTGACAGCCTTGCAGCCGCTCATTTCTTGCCAGCGACGGATGGCAACATCGACATAAAGCGGGTCGAGTTCGATCAGGCATGCCTTGCGCCCGGTCTTCGCCGCCGCCAGCAGGGTTGCGCCCGAGCCGCCAAAGGCATCCAGGACCACATCACCGCGCTGGCTGACATCCATGATCGCATCGACCACCAAAGCGGTTGGTTTGACCGTGGGGTGATCCACCAGATCTGCCTCACGCCCCTTCCCGAAGCTGTTCACCCCGGCATAATCCCACACATTGGTTCGGTTGCGGTCGTGCTTTCCCAGTTCCACGTTATTGAGATGCGGCGCGCCCGGCTTCTTGAAGATACAAATCAACTCGTGCTTGGAGCGGTAAAGACTGCCCATACCACCGTTGGTCTTGTTCCAGACACAGAGATTGATGAGATCAAACCCCCGCCCCTTGCCAGCGGCGACCAGCTCTTCGATGTGACGCCAATCCATGCAGACCATGGATATGCCACCGGCTGGCAGGGCAGCTTCCAGGTGTGCGAAGACCGTCTCGAGGAAACCTCGGAACTCCGTTTCCGACATCTCACCTGAGGCCATGGCAAATTCGCGATGACCATTGCCGCCTCCAACGCGGACATGACCCCTTACTGGCACATTGTAAGGCGGATCAGTAAAAACCATTCTCGGAATGGCCCCGGCGAGAACACGATCGTAGCTGTTCGCACTCAACGAGTCGGCGCACAGGATGCGATGGTCACACAGTTTCCAGAGATCGCCGGGCCGTGTTACCGCCTGTTTATGTGGATCCGGAGCCTCGACCAGTTCACGCTCGGTCGCGACAACATCCCCTGCCCCGTTGATGATTATGTCGATCTCTGGCATTTCGAAACCGGTAACGACAAGGTCGAAATCCAGTTCACCTTCAAGACCCAGGTCCATCAGCTCGGCAAACTCGATCTGCAAAGCCTCCGCGTCCCAGTCCGACAGTTCCGCCAACCTGTTGTCCGCGATGCGCAAGGCGCGCACCTCCGCCGGACTAAGATGAGCAGCAACAACCGTAGGCACGGCAACCAGTCCCAGCGCCTTTGCGGCCTCATGTCTTCCGTGACCGGCAATGATCACGTTGTCGCCATCAATGAGGATCGGGGTGACAAAGCCAAACTGTTCCACCGAGGCTTTCAGCTTGTCCACGTTCTTCGGCGTATGGATACGGTTGTTCCTGGCATAGGGTTTGAGGTCAGAAACAGGCGTTTGAACAACCTTGTCGGCCATCCAGATTGACGAAGTCAATCGCGATGCCGCCGCTTTCATTTCTAGAGCACTCATTGGCGCCTCCATTGATCAAAGCCGTCAAAAAACGGCCAGGGCGAAGTGAACCCAGTCGGAGAAAAACAGGGTATCGAGGAATGAAAACCTTCTCGACGGATGGTCTCGAGAGGTCGTTTCTTCGTTTCTACCTATGGAACTGCTTTAGTTCCCCGGAACTGCTTTAGTTCCATTGATCATCATTGAGCGCATGTGTTCATCCGGACGCTTCTTTTGGTTCGGATAAGCAAAAATTATAGCCAACAGGATCGAATTGCAACCCAAAAACTGCAAAAAGTTTCCTTTAACCAATTATTAATAAACGATTATCCATATGCATGGCAAGTTGGAGGCCCACGTTGGGAATTGGCGAGTTGTTCTCTGGAAAGAACTGGACTAGCGCCGCAAACCACGCATCACTGGACGCAAGCCCGACACATTCGGGCTCTCCTCGGTACCGGGGCTGGCCTTTCGCCGCCTCCCTGAACCTGAGGAACCAGACATGTCCAAACCCAAACAGGCCAAGATCGACAAGGTAACCGCGATGTTGCGGCGACCGGCCGGAGCCACGCTGGAGGCGCTCTGCAAGGCCACCGGGTGGCAGCCCCATTCGGCAAGGGCGGCTCTCAGCACCTTGCGCAAGAAGGGGGCAGAGATTGAGCGGCGCCCATCGGAAAACAGGGGCTGCCCTTCGACCTACCATCTTGTTCCGGGTCCGGAGGCACGCTGATGCAAAAGCAAGTCGAGATCGCCAACCTCGAAACCATGGGCCGCTCCCAGCTACTTGGTCTTTGGCAGGAGATTTTTGAAGAGCCGGCCCCCAAGATGCTGAGCCAGCCCTTCCTGCGCCGCTTTCTGGCCTTTGAACTGCAGTCCCGCCGTCAAGGCGGGCTGTCGCGGCGGGTGCGCAGCGTCCTCGAGAAGGGCCAGGCCGAAAAACTGACCCCGGCAAGCCCGGCGATGAAACCAGGCGGGCGCCTGCTCCGGGAATGGAACGGTGTGACCCATGTGGTCGATGTCTCAGATTCCGGGTTAAGCTGGAACGGGCGGAGCTGGCGGTCGCTCTCGGCCATTGCCCGGGAAATCACCGGGGCACATTGGTCAGGACCGCGGTTCTTTGGCCTCGGCGGAAAGGCCGCGAAATGACCGGACGCCCGAAAATCCGCTGTGCCATCTACACCCGCAAATCCTCCGAGGATGGTCTCGAACAGGAGTTCAACTCGCTTGATGCGCAATACGAGGCCTGCGCGGCTTATGTCGCCAGCCAGCGTCACGAAGGCTGGAAGCTACTTCCCGAGCGCTACGACGATGGCGGCCTTTCAGGCGGAACCCTGGAACGCCCTGCCCTTCAGCGGTTGCTGGACGAGATCGATGCCGGGCGCATCGACATGGTCGTTGTCTACAAGATCGACAGGTTGACCCGGTCGCTCGCCGACTTCTCCAAGCTGGTTGAGCGACTGGAAAAGGCAAACTGCTCATTCGTCTCGGTCACCCAGGCCTTCAACACCTCCTCCTCGATGGGGCGACTGACCTTGAACGTACTCTTGTCCTTTGCCCAGTTTGAACGTGAGGTGACGGCCGAGAGGATCCGCGACAAGATCGCGGCCTCCAAGAAAAAGGGGCTCTGGATGGGCGGGAACCTGCCACTGGGCTATGACAGGCATCCCGATCAAAACACCAGGACCCTGGTCATCAACAAGGACGAGGCATCAACCGTGTTGCGCCTCTTTACGCTCTATGCCGAGCACGGCTGCCTTCGACGGGTGGCAGACATCGCTACCGCAGAGGGATTGCGGTCAAAACGCCGGTTGTGTGCGAACGGGACTACGTCGGACGACCAGCCAATGTCCCGCGGACAGATCTATTACCTGCTCCGCAACCCGGTCTACCTTGGTCAGATCCGACACAAGGACAAGATCTGGCCCGGCCAACACGCGGCGATCATAGAGGATGATCTCTGGAACCGGGTTCAGAGCCGGATGCGGGCCGCGTCAACCCGGGGACGCGGTTCAAGCAACGAACCCGGCACAGTAAATGATCCCGGGGCCTGGCTTACGGGAAAGTTGCGCGACGAAACCGGCGACAGGCTGACCCCAACCCACACGACCCGCGTCGGTCGCAGGCTGCGCTACTACGTATCGAACCGTCTGATCTCGGGCGGCAAGGATCCCGCTGGCTGGCGGTTGCCCGCACTCCTGCTGGAAAAGACCGTGCTCGATGTCATGGCGAAGCACCTCACCGAAGCGGCCCGTGCACACCGGGTGCTGGTGGAGCCCGATGCAAGCACAACCGAAGCGACGAACCTGTTGGTCCTGGACCTTGTTGCGCGTTTGGCAACCAAAGGCGGCAGCCTCGGTGCCGACCTTCTCTTCTCAGCTGTCCTGTCACGCGGTCGCATCGAACTCGACCTCGATGGCGCGACCCTCGCCCAGCTGCTGGGTATTCCCACTGACCAAGTGCTGCCCGACCTGCTGCACGTTGCCAGCCCGTTCGATCTTCGCCGCCGCGGGGTCGAGACAAAAATCATCGTTGGCGATGCGCACCCCGACCCCGACCCCCATCTCCATGCCATGCTGATCCGCGCCCATGGCTGGGCCCGGGAATTGAAGTCCGGTGTCCAGCTGTCCGACATCGCGCACCGCGAAAAGGTTCCCGGTTCCTTTATCCGCAACCGCACCCAACTTGCCTTCCTGTCGCCCAATATCCAGGCGGCCATCCTCGACGGCACTCAGCCGCCGGAGCTGACCCTCAAGCGACTCGTCAGCATCACGCATCCGCTTGATTGGGCCGAACAGGAACGCCTCTTCGGGTTCTCCTGACACAAAATATCGGCTTCCCTGTTGCCGGATTAAATTTCCCTGATCCCCGTTTTAACATTCCCTGCTCGCGCCAGAAAATTCCCTGCTCCTCCGCTTAGGGAATTTGCAGCCAAGCCATTGCAGACTGGCTCTTTTTCAAAGTGCGTCACTTCAGAAACCGACCAAATCCACCGAGATTCGCTGTAAATCCAGCTGTATCAGGGAAATCTCGGCCAAAGCGCACCCGCCCAAAACCCGAACTGAGACTTCAGGGAAAATCCACGCCACAAATGGGTGACTGTATCGCCTCAGTTGGGGAGATGGTCGAGCAACCCGCGGGAATTGCGAGAGAATTTCGGCTCAAAAAGCACAGGAAAACTGAGACTCGGGTGGCTGGCGGGGAGACAGGGATTCGAACCCTGGGATGGCTCTCACCATCAACGGTTTTCAAGACCGCCGCATTCGACCACTCTGCCACCTCCCCGGTCGCATTCCCTCTATGCGTTCGCCCCGGACGAGGCAAGAGGCCAGCCGGGAAAACTTGCCGAAGCCCGTGCAGCAGGCTTTCAAAGGGCGGGTCCGCGCGTTATGATCCGCCCCAAAGCGGGCCTTGGCGCCCACAGCAGCGCAACGACCGGACAACCGGCAGCGGGGCGGCGCGCGCCCCGGATACAGGCAAGGATACAAACGACATGCACCGCAAGAGCCCATTGTCCCGCCCACTGACCCGTTTACCGGCCCTTGGGCTTGGCCTGTTGTTGCTGGCCGGTTGCGAAGAGGGCGCCAACCTGTCCTTTCTTCAGCCAAAGGACAAGGAGGAGGCCGCCAGCAGCGAAACCCGCAGCACCAAACTGGTCGAACGCGATGTCGAAGCGCCCGAGGTGTTCCAGGTGACAGAGGCCGGTCTGTGGGACGGACGCCCCTCGCTGGGTGGTGTCTGGGTGGCGCATCCCGACGTCAAGGAACCCGAGCGGGTCATCATTCGCAACGCCACCAACGACAAGTTCGTTATCGGTGCCCTTTTCCGGCGCGAGCGCGACATTCCCGGCCCGCGCATTCAGGCCTCGTCCGATGCCGCCGCCGCACTGGGCATGCTGGCCGGTGCACCGGTGGAACTGAACGTGACCGCGTTGCGCCGCGAAGAGGTTCAGGAAGAGCCGCCGCTGGACGAGACCCTGGCCGAGGCCGACGCAGTCGAACCGCTGCCCGAGGTGGCCGAAACCACGCTTGATCCGGTTGCCGGTGCCGCCGCAGCGATCGAGGCCGCCGCACCCAGCCCGGCCCCGGCGGCAGCCCCCGCCGCACCGCCCAAACCGAAACCGCAGACCTCATCGCTGGACAAACCCTATATCCAGATCGGCATTTTCAGCGTCGAGGCCAATGCCAAGCGCGCCGCCGACCAAATGCGCGCCGCCGGCATGGTGCCGACGATCCGGCAGGAGACCACCAGCGGCAAGACCTTCTGGCGGGTCCTGGTCGGCCCCGCGCAGTCGAAATCCGAACGCACGGCGCTGCTGAAACAGGTTCAGGGCACCGGGTTCTCGGACGCCTATGCAGTGAAGAACTAAGACGG
This sequence comes from Ruegeria sp. BHSC223, assembly GCF_059613025.1. Taxonomy (NCBI): domain Bacteria; kingdom Pseudomonadati; phylum Pseudomonadota; class Alphaproteobacteria; order Rhodobacterales; family Roseobacteraceae; genus Ruegeria; species Ruegeria sp. BHSC223. The sequence goes on along the minus strand of NZ_JBXWRR010000007.1, from coordinate 176,296 downwards.
GAGGGTTTCCCAGTGCCGACTTTCATCCGCTCCGCCCTGCTGGCCCTGGGCCTGGCGCTTGCCGCCCTGCCCGCGCTGGCCTATGACACCTCGGCGCGCGCCGCCTATGTGCTGGATCAGAGCACCGGCACCGTCCTGCTCAACAAGAACGCCGACGAGGCGCTGCCGCCTGCGTCGATGTCGAAGCTGATGACGCTCTACGTCACCTTCGAGGCGCTGCGCGATGGACGGCTGACGCTGGACGAGCGGTTGCCGGTGTCACAGCACGCAATGAGCTATGGCGGCTCGACCATGTTCCTCAATACCACCGACCGAGTGCGGGTCGAGGATCTGCTGCGTGGCATCATCGTGCTCAGCGGCAACGACGCCTGCGCGGTGATCGCCGAGGCGCTCAGCCCCGATGGCACCGAGGCCGGTTTTGCCCGCTTCATGACCAAGCGCGCCGAGCAACTGGGCATGACCCGCTCGACATTCGCCAATTCCAACGGCTGGCCGGCTGCGGGACATCTGATGTCGGTGCATGATCTGGCGGTGCTGGCCAATCGGTTGATCACCGATTTCCCCGAATATTATCCGCTGTTTGCCGAGACGGAATTCGCCTTTGACGGCCGCGCGCCCTCGAATGTCCGCAACCGCAACCCGCTGCTCAGGCTCGACATCGGCGCCGACGGGCTCAAGACCGGGCACACCGCCGAGGCGGGTTATGGTCTTGTCGGCTCGGCCCGGCAGGGCGACCGCCGGGTGATCTTTGTCCTGACCGGCCTCGAGAGCGAAGCCCGCCGCGCAGAGGAGGCCGAAGCGATCGTGAACTGGTCCTTTCGCCACTTTGCCACCAAAACCGTTGCCCGCGCCGACGACCCGGTCGCCCGCGCCGAAGTCTGGATGGGAGCAAAACAATCGGTAGGACTGGTTCCGGCCGAGGATCTGAACCTGCTGCTGCCGGTCCTGTCCGATACCAAGGTCGCGGCCGAAGTGGTCTATGACGGTCCGATCAACGCGCCCATTGCCAAAGGCCAGCAACTGGCCGAGCTGGTGATCAAGCCCGACGACCTGCCCGAAATCCGCCGCCCTCTGGTTGCGGCCGAGGCGGTGCCGGCGGGTGGCTTTGTGGTGCGGATCAAGACCGCCGCCAACCTGCTGCTGCGCCAGCTCAACGCCGGACCGGCGGAGGCGATGTGAGCGGCACGGGGCTGTTTCTGACCTTCGAAGGCATCGACGGATCGGGCAAATCCACCCAGGCGCGGCGGCTGGCCGAAACCTTGCGCGCGGCGGGTCATGACGTCGTTCTGACGCGCGAGCCGGGCGGCTCGCCCGGTGCCGAGGAAATCCGCCGTCTGGTGCTTGAAGGCGACCCCGACCGCTGGTCGGCGGAAACCGAGATCCTGCTCTTTACCGCCGCCCGCCGCGATCATCTGGAACGCACCATCGAACCGGCGCTGGCCGCGGGCCGCGTGGTGATCTGCGACCGTTTCGCCGACAGCACCCGCATGTATCAGGGCCTGTCGCGCGGCGATCTGCGGCAGCTGGTCGACCAGTTGCATGCGCTGATGATCGGACGCGAACCGGACCTGACCCTGCTGATCGACATGGACCCCGAAACCGGCCTGAGCCGCGCCAAGGGCCGGCAGGGCAGCGAGGAACGGTTCGAGGATTTCGGTCCCGAGCTGCAACAGCGCATGCGCGCCGGATTTCTCGACCTGGCGCGGGAATATGCCCATCGGTTCCGCATCATCGACGGCAATCGCGACATGGACAGCGTGGCGGCGGATGTGACAGAGATCGTTCTGACCCATCTGAACCGGACCCGATGAGCGACGACCTCCCCACCCCTGACCAGGCGCCCGGTGCACCGCATCCGCGCGAGACGCCCCGCCTGTTTGGCCAGGACGCCGCGGAACGGGCCTTTCTCTCCGCCTATGGCTCGGACCGGCTGCATCACGGCTGGCTGCTGACCGGGCCCGAGGGGGTGGGCAAGGCAACGCTGGCCTGGCGCATCGCACGCTTTCTGCTGGCCACGCCGCCGCAATCCGACGACGGGCTGTTCGGCGCGCCGCCGCCGCCGCAAACGCTCGACATCGACCCCGAACACCCGGTTGCGCGCCGGATGCAGGCCGGGGCCGAACCCGGGCTGGCGGCGATCACCCGCTCGGTCAACGACCAAGGGCGCTTGCGCTCCGAAATCGTGGTCGAGGATATTCGCAAGCTGGGCCGCTTCTTTGGTCTCAGCTCGGCCGATGGCGGGCGGCGCGTGGTGATCGTGGACAGCGCAGACGAGATGAACACCAGCGCCGCCAACGCGCTGTTGAAGATGCTCGAGGAGCCGCCCGCGCGCACCACGCTGCTTTTGGTGTCGCACCAGCCCTCGCGCCTGTTGCCGACCATCCGCTCGCGCTGTCGCACCCTGCGCCTGACACCGCTGTCACCCGCCGACATGCAGGCCGCACTGGAACAGGCGGGCGCCGGGACCGAGGCGATGCCGGAGCATCTGGCCGCGCTCGCCTCGGGCTCGGTCGGGCGGGCGCTGCGGCTCTTGAACCTAGACGGTCTGGCGCTCTATGCCGAGCTGATCGCGCTTCTGGACACGATGCCCCGGCTCGACCGCCCGCGCGCGCTGGCGCTGGCCGAGGCTGCGGCCGGGCGCGGCGCGACCGAACGGTTCGACCTTCTGCTGGGCCTTGTCGACATCGCCTTGGCCCGACTGGCACGTACCGGCGCCACTGGCATGCCCCCCCAACCCGAGGCCGCGATGGGAGAGGCGCAGGTTCTCTCTCGCCTCGCCCCCGACCCTGACAGCGGTCGCCGCTGGGCCGATGTTGCGGCCACCATCTCGGCCCGCGCCCGGCATGGGCAGGCGGTGAACCTTGACCCCGCAGCGCTTGTCCTAGATACGGTGTTCAAGATGCAGGATACCGCCAGCTGGGGCCGATGAGCACGACCGACACCACACCCGAGATCACCGACAGCCATTGCCACCTCGACTTCCCCGATTTCGAGGGGCAGCTGGACGAGATCGTGGCCCGCGCCGCGCGGGCTGGCGTCACCCGGATGGTGACGATCTGCACCCGGCTGAAGAACGAACCCGCCGTGCGCGCCATCGCCGAGGCGCATGCGCCCGTGTTCTATGCCGCTGGCACTCACCCGATGAGCGCCGCCGAGGAACCCATGGCCACGGTCGAGGAACTGGTGGCGCTGGCCCGGCACCCGAAATTCGTCGGCATCGGCGAGACCGGGCTCGACTATCACTACACCGCCGACAGCGCCGAGGTGCAGCAGCGCTCGCTGCGCATTCACATCCGCGCGGCGCAGGAAACCGGCCTGCCGCTGATCATCCACGCCCGCGCCGCCGATGACGACATGGCCCGCATCCTGGCCGAGGAGTACCAGCGCGCGCCCTATTCCTGCGTGATGCACTGTTTCTCCTCCTCGCCCGCGCTGGCGCGGGCCGCCCTTGATCTGGGCTTCTACCTGTCGATGTCGGGCATCGCCGCATTCCCCAAAAGCCAGGAGCTGCGCGATATCTTCGCCGACGCGCCGCTCGACCGTATCCTGGTCGAGACCGACGCCCCCTATCTGGCGCCGCCACCGCATCGGGGCCGGCGCAACGAACCGGCCTATACCGCCCATACCGCACGGGTCGGGGCCGAGCTGTTCGGGCTGGATTACGCCGAATTCGCCGCCCGCACGCAGGCCAATTTCGACCGGCTGTTCACCAAGGCCGCCCGCTTCAAGGCCGCCGCATGAGCGGCGAACTGCGCTTTACCATCCTGGGCTGCGGCTCTTCCGGGGGGGTGCCACGCCTGGGCGGGCATTGGGGCGACTGCGACCCCGAGAACCCGCGCAACACCCGCCGCCGCTGCTCGATGCTGGTCGAGCGTGAAGGCGACGCAGGTGTGACAACCGTGCTGATCGACACCACGCCCGACATGCGCAGCCAGCTGCTGGATACCGGTACCGGGCGGCTGGATGCGGTGGTCTATACCCATTCCCATGCCGATCATGTGCACGGGATCGACGATCTGCGCATGATCGTGTTCAACATGCGCGCCCGCATCCCGGTCTGGGCCGATGGCGATACCCAGAACGCGCTGTTGTCGCGCTTCGGCTATGCCTTTGTGCAGCCCGATGGCTCGCCCTATCCACCCATCCTAAAGATGAAGACGATCTCGGGCCCGTTCGAGATCGACGGCCCCGGTGGACCGATCGCCTTTCGACCGTTCCGGGTTGGTCATGGCTCGATCGACAGCCTGGGATTTCGCATCCACGATCTGGCCTATCTGCCGGACGTGGCCGAGATCTATGACGAGGCCTGGGCCGAGTTGCAGGATCTGGATTGCTGGGTGCTGGACGCGCTGCGCCGGACCCCACACCCGACGCATGCGCATCTGGACAAGTCACTGGACTGGATCGCACGCGCCGCGCCGCGCCGGGCGGTGCTGACCAACATGCATATCGATCTCGACCACGACACCGTGGCGGCCGAAACCCCCGATCACATCACCCCCGCCTATGACGGGATGGTGATCCGCTACGCGCTCTGAGGTCGCTCTGTCTGCGCGTCGCCATATGTTCCCGGCCCCGCAACAGGGGGCCGGCTGAACCATGTTTCAGGCGCTGATAGATGTTGTTCTGCCGGTTTTTCTGGTGATCGGCGCGGGATATGGCACAACGCTGGCGGGCTATTTCAAGCCCGAGCATATCGACGGGGTGATGCGGTTCACCCAGGGCTTCGCCATCCCCTGCCTGCTGTTCCGCGCGATTGCCAATCTGGATCTGAACGCGGGCTTTGACCCGGCCCTGCTGGCCAGTTTCTACATGGCGGCGTTCTTATGTTTCACCGCTGGCCTGCTCGGCGCGCGGTTCCTCTTTAACCGCGATTGGGAGGACAGCGTCGCCATCGGCTTTTGCTGCCTGTTTTCCAACTCGGTCCTCTTGGGCCTGGCCATCACCGAGCGCGCTTATGGCCCCGAAAACCTGGTTGGCAACTATGCCATCATCGCCATCCACTCGCCCTTTTGCTATGCGCTGGGGATCACCACGATGGAGGTGATCCGCAATCGCGGGCGCGGCGGGCGCAAGATGGTGACCTCGGTCCTGAACGCCATGTTCCGCAACGTGCTGATCCTGGGGATCGCACTGGGCTTTGTCGTCAATCTCACCGGAATCTCGCTGCCCCAGATCGCCGATGATGCGCTGTCGCTGATCGTCCGCGCGGCGCTGCCGGGGGCATTGTTCGCCCTGGGCGGGGTGCTGGTGCAATACAGACCCGAGGGGGACACCCGCGTGATCGCCTATATCTGCGCCATCTCGCTGCTGCTGCATCCCGGCCTGGTCTGGCTGTTCGGCTCGGCGCTGGCGCTGCCGCAGGACCTGTTTCGCTCAGGCGTGCTGAACGCGGCCATGGCGCCGGGGTTCAACGCCTATATCTTTGCCAATATCTATGGCCGCGCCAAACGGGTCGCCGCCTCGTCGGTGCTGGTGGCGACCGCGGCTTCGATCCTGACCGTGTGGATGTGGTTGATGCTCTTGGGGTGAGTTGGGTTGACTTCGCCGTCCCGCGCCCCACAACTCGGACCATGACAGAGACAACCGCCCTGATCGTCGCCCATGGCCAGCCCTCGGACCCGGACCCGGCCGAGGCCGCGTTGACCCGTTTTGCCGCACGGGTCGCTGCATCCGCCCCCGGCCTGACCGTGCATTCTGCCACACTGGCCGCTCCGGGCCGGCTGGAGGCCGCGCTGGAGAGCTTGCCCGAAACGGTGCCGATCTATCCCCTCTTCATGGCACGGGGCTGGTTCGTCACCTCGGCCCTGCCGCGCCGGTTGGGCCCGCGGGGCAATCCGATCCTCGATCCGCTGGGCATCGATCCCGACCTGCCCGCCCTGATCGCCGCGCATCTGTCAACGGAACTGGAGCAGCGCGGCTGGCCGGTGGCCGAAAGCGGGCTGGTGTTGGCTGCCCATGGATCGGGGCGCAGCCGCAACCCGAGTGCCGTGGCCCGTGGCTTTGCCGAGCACCTTCGGGCGCATCTGCCCGTGGCGCGCCTGTCCGTGGGATTTGTCGAAGAGGCGCCCTCGATCACCGAGGCCGCAAGCGGGCACGGCGCGATGTCGCTCTGCCTGCCCTTCTTTGCCTGCGCCGGCGGCCATGCCAACGAGGACGTGCCGCAGGCGCTGGAACAGGCGGGCTATGCCGGGGCGCTGTTGCCGGTTCTGGGTGACCTGCCCCCGGTTCCGGCGCTGATCGCGCGCCGGATTTCCGAGGCGGGCCGCTAGGCTCAGTTGCCGCTGGTCGAGGCCGAGAAGACCGGGATCGCAGGTGCCGCCGCAGCCGAAGTCGAGGCCTCGGTCAGCACGGCGACCCGTTCCGGCGTCTGCCCCAGCACGCCGGACCCGCTCTGCGCCGCGTTCAGTGCAAGCCGCATCCACTCACCGGCGCGTGCCATGCCGACCGGAGCGCCAAAGCCCTGACGCAGCTGGTGGCTCACCACCTCGCCATAGCCAAGCTGACCGGCCGACGCCAACAGCGTCGCCGAAGCCAGCGCCATCTCGGCGTTGTCGGTTCGGTATCCGACACCCAGACAGATCTTGCCGCCCGAAATCAGGCTGGCCATCGGCTGACCCGAGGCCTGCAAGAAGGCCGAAGTGGCGGCGACCACCTCGGACGGGGCCTTGGTGTCGATGTCCACCATCTGCGGCGCCATCGCCTGGGCCAGGCCATCGCATTGCTGCTCGACCTGTACGGCGGTCATGTTGGGAATCGTGACCTCGATCTGGCTTGCCTCGGTCATTGCCTGACTGCGGGCCTGGCAGAACTGTTCGTTCAATGCAAAGACCGGCTCGCGCACCTGGCCCGGACGGCTGGGACCGCCATTCGACGTCGTCAGCAGATTGACCTCGTTGCAATGGGCGTTGATCGAAACAGGTGTGGTCTGGGCGAAGCCGAAATTGGGCAGGGCCGCACCGGTCGCCGCCCGCGCGGTCACCACCTGCGACGTCTGCGGGGCCGTTGCCGCCATATGAGTCTGGGGTTGCACCGGCTGCACGGCCTGCGGGGTCTGGATACCAAGCTGCTCGTTGCGATAGGTGCGCAGAAGCCCGCCCTGCCCCTGGCTGGCCAGAATCTGATTGTACGGCGCAACATGGGCGCTGGCCAACGCGCGCTGATGCGAGGCGAGCAGGAACCCGCGCTCGTGATCGTCCAGATACCCGTCGATCGGATAGCCCATATCGGCCTGGAAATGCGAGATACCTGCCCGGCTGCGGCGGCCCAGAGACCCGTCAACGGTGCCGACATTATAACCGAAATAGTTCAGCGCGGTCTGCACTTCGCGGTTCTGCTGGCGCTGCGCCGAGGAGACACCGCTCGATTGATAGGTCTTGCGCGTGGTCTGCTGGCGCTGGCGCTGCTTGTTCTTGTGAACCTCGTTCACGATCAGGCCACCCAGCAGGGCGCCCCCGATCAGCGCCGCAGCCTCATCGGCTGCAGCCCGCTGGGCCGGTACCACCACCATGCTGGCAGCCACGAAAGATGCACATAGGCGTCGCTTCATCATGTCAATGACCTTTCCCTCTTGCCATTGACCGCGCGTAGACGGGCGCGCAACGGCCCGGTTTCGAAAATGACCTAAACTGGATCAATGCGACCAAACCCGAAGCACAAAGTCAAGGTCGTTGTGCTGCGGCGCACCTCCGCGGGGCATCAACTTGCCAGATTGCGGGCGGCGCCTTGCCCGGCCGCCGCCTCTTCCTGCGGGCTTGGCGTGGCCGCCCGCTCGAGCGGCTCGACCGAGGTTGAGGACTGGCCGGCCTCATAGAAGCGATGCGTCGCACGCCCGGCGCGCTTGGCAGCGTAAAGCGCCAGATCGGCGGCATGCAACAGGGTCGAGGCATCGGGCCGCGCGAATTGGCTGGACAGGACCGTGCCGACACTGGCCGAGATGTGGCACTCCTCACCGTTGAAGGGGATCGGCTCCTCCAGCCGGTCGATCAGTCGCCGGGCGATGCTGTCGAGCCGTTCACGCTCTTGCAGGTGGTTGAATATCAGCACGAATTCATCGCCACCGATCCGCGCCACGGTATCGTCGCCGCGAGTCTCTTCGACCATCACGCGAGCCACATGTTGCAGCACGTGGTCACCAGCGGCATGGCCCAGCGTATCATTGACCGACTTGAAATAGTCGAGATCCAGATGCATGAGCGCAAACGGTGTCGTCCCGGCCAGCAGCCGCGACAGGATATGATCCATCGCGCGGCGGTTCTTGAGCCCGGTGAGCGTATCGGTAAAGGCCTGCTCCTCGGCAGCGATCATCGCGCCCTGAAGCCGCAGGTTCAGCTTGCGCGAGGCCTCCATCGCCGCCGATTTCGCCTCGACCAGATAGAGCAGTTCGATGGCCAGATCGGTGCCCGAGAAATCGGCGCTGGTCAGTGCATAGTCACGCACCGCGTCCAGGATCGAGATGCCGAAGGACAGGTTGACGATGGCCCCCTGTTCGCCCGGCAGAGGCACGATCAGCCCCTTGAGCGCGGTGCGCGGTTCGTCCCGCAGGCTCAGATGCAGCTTGGCCCCGGAACTGGCCATCAGCGCCGGTACCGTCGCCACCGACCGGGGGCGCAGCAATTCGAAGGTCTCCAGAAACTTCTCGCCCTGCATCGGTTGCTCCGGACGCAGTTTCTGCAAGGTGGGCCCAACGCGGATCATCCGGCCAGAGCGGTCCAGCAGCACAAACATCGGACAGAGCCGTTCCAGCAGAAAGGCAAGGTCTTCCAGGTCAATCATCCCGCGCGCGCCCCCAATTCGAAACTGCGCCCCTCGGCAAAGGCGGTTTCGATCAGCGTGATCTCGATCACCTCGGCCTTGCCTCGGGTACCGGAGTGCTCCAGCATCACCAGCGCGCCGTAATCGTCAGCCATGGCGCGCAATACCCCCATCATCACATTGGCATAGCCCGGCAGACCCGTATGGCAGGTCAGGCTGAACCGGCCGCCCGATTCTTCGCGCAACTCCAGCGCAGGCAGATGCAGATCCGAGACCGCCAGCCGCGCCCGGTCGGGCAGATCATCCAGCGAATGCAGGAATTCCAGATATGTCACGCCGCCGAACCGCAACAGACGGCGCAGCGCCTCGGTATTCGGGTTGGACACCAGATAAGTGCCCAGATCCTCGAGCACCTCTCGCTGCGGGCGGCCCAGTTCCAGGCACAGTTCCTGCAAGACCCGCAACGAGGTCTCGTCATCATAGACAAGCATCGCCTCAAACTCGATAAAACCGAGATGTGCCGCCTCCGTGATCCGGATCCAGCGGCTCTGCCCATAGGTGTTGCATACAAAAGATTGTATGGCCCTGTTGATCAGCCCATGCATGGATGGTCCCCTAACGCTTGTCGGCACTGTCGCATCCGAAACATTAACAAAGCGCCAATAGCGCCCGGTCTTTACCTCGAATTGCTCCTATTCTTGGGGTGATATCAGCGAGCCACCGATATCCAGTGCCCGCTGACCGGAGGGTACGATGGAAAAATCGCCGTCCAGCGCCCGCATCAGCAGCGCCTGCTCGGCAGCGAGGTCATCGCCCTTACGCGGGTCACCTGCCGGGCGCAGAAATAGATCGCCCGCGGTGTTGCGTCGCAGATGGGTGGCGCGGACCAGTCCCAATTCGTCCAGATAAAGCACGATCGCCTGGTTCTCGGCCGATACGACCGGGCTCAACGCGCCGCGTATCAACACGCAGCCCGCCCGCCCGTCAGGCAGAGGGCGGGCGCAACCGTCACGCCAAATTTGCAGTTGATGCTGGGGAACACCATCCAGGTCTGCCTCGCTCAGCCCTTCCTCCTTTGGACGCACCTGCATCCGCGCCACCAATTCCGGCACAAGATCAGCGTTCAGCGGCAGTTCCGGCGTCTCGAAGAGATAGCGGCTGTCCACCTCGCGGGCGCGGTCCAGTGCGCGGATCAACCCGGCATCCCCCCGCGCAACCGCCAAATCGCGCAACTGCGCTAGCCCGGCCTGCCCGGCATGGCCCCAATCATGGGTCATCTCCCAGATCGGCAATTCAGCGCGCTCGGCGCGTGCGTCGGCATAACGCGCAACCTGGCTTGCCGTCGAAATGCGCAGGCTGTCCAAAAGCGGCGTCAGCCACAGGGCGGCGGACACAAGCACCAGAACGGCCATGGTCACGTTGAAACGGCGCAGGCGCGCGGTCCAGTCGCCACCGCGCAGCGCCAGCAGGCAATAGCCCAGGCCATAGATGGCCATCAGCCCCGCGCTGAGCGCCGCGAACAGGCGCGCGGGTGTCCAGCCGTAACCGACCACCCGAATGCCCAGCGCCCAGATCGCCAGCGCGATCGGCAGCGGCAGCAGGATGGCCAGCACCCGCGTGCTGGCCCGCAACCCGGGCGAAGCCACCGCATGCGCCTCATCCCGGTCAAGCGCAGTCGAGATCAGCGTGATCGCAGCGGCGGTGGTAGCCAACAGGATCGCCGCCGAGGACAAATCGCCGAACAACCCGTTCAACCCCCGAAGCGGCAGCGCCGCCAGAAACAGCGCAATCACCGTCAGTAGCAGCGGCAACAGCAGCCGCAACAGCCGCAACACCGGATAGGGAGAGACCCTGCCTCTGACCTCATGGATAACCGCAAGGGCAAAACCCAGCACCGCGCCGCTGAGCGCGTAAAACAGCACCGCCTTTTCCAGGATCAGGTCGATCACCCCGACCCCAACAAGGTCAAGCAGCGCATCCGAGAGCAGCAGCACACCCCAGAACAGGCCGACGAACACCCAGGCCAGCACAAAGCGCAGGGCGGTTTCCCAGGTGGCGGCAAACAGGCTGGCATAGTCGAACACGCGGCCCCGCCCTTCGGCCCGAACCACCAGGAACGGCAGCGCGACAAAGACGAAGCCCGCCAGCGCCAGCACCAATTGCGGATGCTGCAACAGGCGCGAGGCCGGGTCGAACCGGCTGGCCACCGACCAGGTCAGCAGGGTCGCGGGCAGCGACAGCCACAGGCTCATGACCGCGCCCCGCATCAGGCCCACCGGCCCCGCCAACGCCAATGTGGCGCCCGATTGCACCAGAACCAGGCTCAGCAGGCAGAGCCAGACCCTTTCGGGCAGCACCTCGCCACCCCAGACCTCGGCCAGCGCCCAAAGCGCCAGCGCGGCCAGCGTCCCGGCGGCGGCCTGCGCCAGCCGGTCCCGTATCGCAACCGTCACGTCCAGATCCGTCATGCCCGCCTCTTGCACCGCCTGCCCTGCCCCAGTCTACGGGGCGCACGCGGCGAATGCCAACGGCAAAGACGTCCGGGCAACCTGGTCAGAAATCCGTGGGCGCGCCGCCCTCGGCCTTGCGGCGGGCCACGAAATCGGCCAGTTCCTCGCGGATCCCTTCGTCCATCTCCGGCGCCTCGAAACTGCCGATGATCTCCTTGAACAGGTGATGGGCGCGCTCGGGCGTCCAGATGGCCCCTGCCGCCTCCCAGCCCTCGTAATTCTTCCAGTCGCTCAGGAAAGGCTGGTAGAACGCGGTGGTATAGCGGTCCTGGGTGTGCTGGATACCAAAGAAATGCCCGTCATTGCCCACCGCGCGGATCGCCTCCAACGCGATATCGTCCGGCGTGGTGGCATAGGTCGCGGGCTCCATATAGCGCTGGATCTGCTGGAGCACCTCGCAATCCATGATGAACTTCTCGGGGCTGGCGATCAACCCGCCCTCCAGCCACCCGGCGGCGTGATAGACCATGTTGGTCCCCGACTGCACCGCCGCCCAGAGCGAATTCGACGTCTCCCACATGGCCTGGCCATCGGGCACATTGGCGGCGCAGACCCCGGAGGACCGCACCGGCAGGCCGTAGAACCGCGCCATCTGGCCGGTCATCTGGGTGGCGCGCATGTATTCCGGCGTGCCAAAGGCGGGCGCACCGGATTTCATGTCCACGTTCGAGGTAAAGGTGCCGATCACACAGGGAATGCCCGGCCGCACATATTGGAACAGGGCAATGGCGCAAAGCGCCTCGGCCAGCGATTGCGCTACGGCGCCCGCCATGGTCACCGGCGCCATCGCACCCGCCAGCGTAAAGGGCGTAACCACGATCGCCTGGCCGCGCCGGGCCAGCCGCAGGCAGCCGTCGATCATCGGATGGTCGTGTTTCAACGGCGAGGTAGAGTTGATGTTGGTATACATCCGCGGCGTCGCCTCGAACTCCTCGTCACTGAGGCCTCCGGCGATGCGCACCATCTCCATCACGTCCTCGACCCGCTCCTTGCCCAGGCTATAGGCGTGCATGACCTTGTCCGAGATCGTGAGCTTGTCATAGAGCACGTCGAGATGGCGGACCGAGGCGTGGATATCCACCGGCTCGACCGGATAACCGCCCGCGAAATGGATACAGTTGAAATATTGCGTCAGTTTCAAAAGGTTGCGGCATTGCTCGCGATTTCCGGGCACCTTGCGACCGATCTCCATATCCCAATAGTTGGGCGGTGAGGAGACATTGCCGAACAGGATCACATTGCCGCCGATCCTGAGCGTGCGGTCAGGGTTGCGCGGGGTCAGGGTGAACTCGCGCGGCGCCTTGGCCACCATCTCCATCACCCAGTCGCGGCCCATGCGGACGATCTCGCCATCCACGCTGCACCCGGCCTCGCGGAACAGCGCCAATGCCTCTTCGTTGTAAAACGCGACGCCGATCTCTTCGAGGATGCGCATGGCGCCATCATGGATCGCCTCGACCCCCTCGGGGGGCAGCGGCTCGGTCGGGCGGTCGGTATTGACCGGCAGGCGCCACGGCATCTGTTCGATGACGGCCTTGCCCCTGCGGGCGGCGGCGCCGGCGCGGCCTCCGCCGCGGCGTTTGCGGGTATCGGTATCAGCCATGGAACCCTCCTGACATTTTGGTCAGGTTCCCATCTTGTCGGGGCAAAGCCGCTCTATCCACGACACGTCATGTCGCTTTTGGTCAGCGCAGCGGCGTATTGACGCAAATTTTCGCGTCAGTGCCCCAACCAGTCGCCGATATGGCCAATATGGGGCAGAACGACATCGGCATGAGGGGACAGATCCTCGGCCCCGGCCAGACCGGTGAGCACTGCCACCGTGGTCATGCCCGCCGCGCGCCCGGCCATCATGTCATGGGTGCTGTCGCCCACCATCGCCACCCGCGCCGGGTCGAGCCCGATCCGGTCGGCAAAGGCCAACAACTGCCCCGGCCCCGGCTTTGCCCCATGGCCGCTGTCGAACCCGGCGATGAAATCGAACCGGTCCGCCACCCCGACCGAGCCCAGATGCGCCCGCGCCGGGGCCTCGCCATCGTTGGTGGCAACGCCCAGCCTGAGGCCGCGCGCGCGCATCGCATCGAGAAAGGGCGCCAGCGGCACCGCCTGAACCTGCGGCGCGCGGGCGCTTTCCTCGTTGATCATGTCGACCAACGCGCCGTGGCTGACCCCCGGAAGCTCTGGCAGCAAAACCTCTGCGATCTCGCCCGGCGTGCCTGCGATCACCACACTGTCACGGGCATAGCGCGCGGCATCGAAATCGAAACCGATCATGGCGCCCAACTGCGCCGCACGTGCCGCATCGCCATCGCCGATGCGGATCAGAAAGGCACGCCCGAAGGCCCCCCAGGTGGCGGCAAAGTCAAAGAGTGTTCCGTCCTTGTCGAACAAGAGCGCGTCGATCGGCATGTGATATGGCTCCGTCTGTCTGGGTCAGGTCCAATGCATCTCGCCACCACCCAGAACGGCGCGCGCCTGCATCGGCTGATCATAAGCAATGCCCTGTTCATCGCAAAAGGCAATGACCCAGGCGTCGTCCATCGTCAGGAAATCCAGCACCGAGGCCAGAAACTGCCTGTCTCCCGCCCGCGCGCGCAGATCGCCGATATCGGCGCCGGTCGACCCCAGAAACACAGGCAACAGCTCGTCATTGGTCACCAGCCAGGTCAGCGCCTGCAAGGCCAGCGTTTCGGCGGCATCGGCGGAAATTCGCATGCAAGCTCCGGCTGGGAGAGGGTTGGAAAGGGTTTGTTAACCTGTCTCATAAACACTTTGACAAGAATTGGAAACAATAGTCGAAAGGCTGGGACCGTGCAGGGAACGATACTGATCCTCGACGGTGTCTCCACAAACCGGATCATGCTCAAGGTGCAGCTGTCGGCTGCCTGGTACCATGTGGTGCAGAGCGACCGGCTGGAGGGGATAGGCGCGTTGCTGCGCCGGGTGCGCCCGGATCTGATCCTGTGCGCGATGACCCTGCCGGACGGCACCGCGATGGATGCCAAGCGCGCACTGCTGGCAGATGAGAGCCTGGCAGGTATCCCGATGATCGCCATCGCCGGGCACAACGACCATACCGCCCGCCTGCGCGCACTGGAGAGTGGAATCGAGGACGTGCTGTCCCAACCCTATGACGACGTGGTCCTGCTGGCCCGGGTCCGCAGCCTGGTCCGCGCCTATACTGGGATCGAGGAATTGCGCCAGCAAAGTGGTGCGCGCGACATTGGCTTTGCCGAAGGCACTACGACGTTCCGCGGCCTGCCCCGGATCGCCGACATTGCGCTCGTCACCCAGACCCCCGGCACCGGCGCCATCTGGCGCAGTCGCCTCAAGGATCAGGTGGCGCATCGAATCGACCTGCACCGGATGGAGGATATTCAGCACCTGCTGCGCGACCGTGAACCGGATGTGATCGTGGTCGAGCTGAGCGACGGCGTCACCGGGCTGCGCCTGCTAGCCGATCTGCGCGCACGCGGCGCCACCCGCAATGCCGCGATCCTTGCGATTCCCAATCCAGCCAACGCGCACCTGGCCGCCGATGCGCTGGACCGGGGTGCCGATGACGTGATGCCCGGTGGCTTCGCCCTGCGCGAACTGGTGCTGCGGCTGGAAACGCTGCTGCGGCGCAAGGCCCGCTTGGACCGCTACCGCTGCACGCTGAATGCGCGGCTTCAGGCGGCGCTGACCGACCCGATGACGGGGCTTTGGAATCGCCGCCATGCCCTGCCCGAGCTGGATCGCATCCTTCACGAGGCCGGTTTGACCGGAGAACCCTATGCGGTGATGTTAGCCGATCTGGACCATTTCAAGGGCATCAACGACCGTTTTGGCCATCCCGCCGGCGACGCGGTGCTTATCGAGACCGCGCGGCGCCTAATCGGTCAGATGCGCGGCGGTGACCTGCTGGCCCGTATCGGGGGAGAGGAGTTTCTGATCGCGCTGCCCGGTGTCTCGCAAACCCAAGCGCTTGGTGCCGCCTCGCGGCTTTGTGCCCGCATCAATGGGGAACCCTTCGTGGTGCCGGGTCAGGCCCAACCGATCACGGTCACCACCAGTATCGGGCTTGTCACCGTCACCCCCGCCGGGACCGAACCACCGCTCAGCCCCGGCGAATTGATCGCACAGGCGGACCGGGCGCTCTATCGGGCCAAGGATACCGGGCGCAACCGGGTGTCGCTGGCCGATGCCGCAGCGGCCTGAACCACCCTTCGCCCTAATTCCGGTCGCGCCGGGGATGTCCGTGCATCCGCATCCGTTCGATGCGGTCGGCATAGGCGGCACGCGCACCGGTATCCATCGCGGCGATCCGGTCGATCAATGCCGCGCGCATGACCTCATGCCCCTCGGCCCGCCGCATTTCATGCTGTTCCAGAAGCGCTGCGAACCGCGCGGCGTCGAAGGGCGAAGCCCTGAGTGCCGCCGCCAGTTCGGCCATATCCTGCGCGCGGCGTGACTGCCGGGCATCCAGCCGCCCATGCGCATGCTGGCGCAGATAGTCGCGGTCGGCATCCGGCAAGGCCCTGTACAGCGTTGCCGCCATCGGCAGCGGTGGCCGATGACCATGATCGCCGCCAAAGCGCCAGATGGCCCCCACCGCCAGACCGATCACCAGCAGGTTGAGGGCCAGCGAGCCCAGCAACAACAGGCGGAGCGGCCAGCCCAGCGTCTTTTTCTCCTCTGTCATTCACCCATCCTCGCTGATGATGTCGGCCAGGTCGTAGAACCCCAGCGTCTCGGTTTCGGTCTGCGCACCCAGCACCAGCTGCGCCGGATCCGGCAGGAATTCAGGCGGTGCGACGCCGATCCAGACCCCCGCCGCGCAGGCGGTGGCCAGCCCGCCCATGCCGCGCCAGCCCCCCAGCGCCGCCAGCAGAGCACGCCAGGCGCCATGCGCATGCAGATCGCGCCCCGGCACGGGTCGTGGGGTCAGGCTGGCCTGTACCCCGGCCGCGTCGGCCAGCATCCGCTGCGCCAGCGCCTCGGGCAGGTCGTCCCGCCCGGCGCGCGCCGCGTGCAGCATCCGGTCCAGATCGGTCATGTCATCCGTCATCGTCATACCCCAAAGCTGCGCGCTGACCGGCCAGTTGCCCGGCAAGCGCCCGTTTCCCCCGTGCTGTCAGGCTTTCCACCGCCTCGAC
The DNA here is from genome assembly GCF_059613025.1 of Ruegeria sp. BHSC223. Lineage (NCBI taxonomy): Bacteria > Pseudomonadati > Pseudomonadota > Alphaproteobacteria > Rhodobacterales > Roseobacteraceae > Ruegeria > Ruegeria sp. BHSC223. The sequence goes on along the minus strand of NZ_JBXWRR010000007.1, from coordinate 159,894 downwards.
CCCGATCCCCATGATCTCGGCGATCTCGGGGTTCGCGAGTTCCTCGATATGGCGCAGGACCACCGCCTGCCGCTGCCGGTCCGGCAGGTGCATCAATGCCGCCTGCAACGCATCGACCCGCGCCGCCTGTTGCAGCACCTCGATCGCTGGTGGCGCGTCGTCGGGCGGTTCGGGCACGGTGTCCAGATCGACCGCCTGCGCCCGCCGCTTGCGGTCAAGGCACAGGTTCAGCGTCACACGGTAGAGCCATGTACTCACCCGCGCCCGGCCCGGCTCCCACTCGGGCGCCATCCGCCACAGGCGCAGCATCGCCTCTTGCGCCACGTCCTCGGCCTCGGCCCGGTTGCCCAGCACCCTGAGCGCCACGGAGAAGGCCCGAGGCCCCAGGCGACCGGTCAGATCCCGCGCCGCCTGGGGATCGCCCTTGGCAAACAGTCGCAACAGCGCCTCGTCCGCCGGGCCGGCGGCCTCTGCCGGCCCGTCTGTCGAAGCGCGTCGCTCCATCGGTCTCAGTTTTTCCGTTTACCGTCGCAACCGTGTTTCATGCCATGGCCGCCATGGCGGTCATGCCCCCGAGCCTGCATTTCCGAGAACTCCTGCTCCGAGATCGCCCCGTCGCCATCGGCATCCATATGTTCGAACATACGCATCGATTTGCCCTCTTTCTGGTGCTTAGGCATCTCGTCCTGGCTCAGTGCTCCGTCCTTGTTCGCATCATGCCGCTCCAGCATCCACGCGACCCGCGCCTTGGCATGGGCCATGGCCTGCGCCTCTAGCTCGGCCTGGCTCAGCTTGCCGTCGCCATCGGAATCGGCACCGGTGAACATGGCGGCACGGTGGCCTTGCATCTCCTCTGGCGTGATCTTGCCATCGCCATCGGCATCGATCTCGGAGAAGTTATGGCGCATGCCGCCCCCCGGACCCATCGCCAGCGCCGAGGTGGCGGTGACCGCGACACCGGTCAAAAGGAGGGCTGCGATAAAGCCTGCATGTTTCATATCGGTTTCCCTTGCTCGCCAGCGGCCCCGTGCCGCCGTTCGTATCCTTGTAACGGCCGGGCGGTGAAACTCCGTCGCGGGCGGCGACAATATTTTGCCATTGCTGGCGCGCCGGGGTAAAGATGCCCTGAGCCCGCCCCTTTTTGCGACATGCCGACGCAAGGCCCGCAAGTGGCCTTTTCCCGGCGACGAAACAGGCCCAGATTGACGGGCAATCCTAGACCGAGAGACCCCATGACCGATCAAGCCCTCTGCGCCGAGACCGACCGCCCGACCTGGCCCGCCATCCTGACGGGTTTTCGCGGGCGTTGCCCCAATTGCGGCGAGGGGCGGCTGCTGCATTCCTATCTCAAGGTGAACGACCATTGCAGCGAATGCGGCGAAGAATACATGCATCACCGTGCCGATGACGGCCCGGCCTATCTGACCATCCTGCTGGTGGGCCACCTGATGGCACCGCTGTTGCTGGTGGTCTTCGAGACCTGGCGGCCCAGCCCGATGACGCTGTTCACCATTTTTGCGCTTGGATGCCTGAGCCTCTCGCTCTACCTTTTGCCTCGGCTGAAGGGGATGGTGGTCGCCTATCAATGGGCACGCCGTATGCACGGGTTCGACAAGAACCGCTGATCCCCGGCCCGGCAGGAGGGGACATGACAGAGCAGCAGGACAAGACGGCAATCCGCAATGCGGCCACGGTAATCGTGCTGCGCGACCGGCTGGACAATCCCGCCATCCTGATGGGGCAGCGTGGCGCCAAGGCGGCGTTCATGCCCAACAAGTTCGTATTCCCCGGTGGCGCGGTGGATGCAGAGGACGCGCAGGTTCCGCTGGCAAGCCCCCTGCCACCTGTCTGCGCCGACCGGCTGACCGAAAAGGCGCCTCAGGGCTTGGGTCATGCGCTGGCGGTGGCCGCGGTGCGCGAGTTGTGGGAAGAGACCGGCCTGATCCTGGGCCGCCCCGGTGACTGGCCCGGCGCGGTGCCCGCCGATTGGCAAAGCTTTGCGGCGACCGGCCACCTGCCGGCGGCCGAGGCGCTGCAATTCGTGTTCCGGGCTCTCACCCCACCCGGCAGACCGCGCCGGTTCGACGCGCGGTTCTTTCTGGTCGATGCCGGGGCGATCTCGGGCGACCTGGACGATTTCACCCATGCCTCGGACGAGCTGTCACACCTGCAATGGATCCCGCTGAAAGACGCGCGCCGGTTCGATCTGCCCTTCATCACCGAAGTGGTGCTGGCAGAGGTCGCGGGCCGGGTGGCCGACCCGGAACCGCCCGCCTCGGTGCCCTATTTCCACAACAACGAAGAGGCGAGCCTGTTCCTGCGCCTGCGCGGCTATCCGATGCCCGAGACCGGGTAACCCGGCCTTGGCCTGGCGCGGCAAGATTTGAAGTCAAATCTTGCCCACAAGGTCTTTTTCAAGACCTTGTCCCGCGCCCGGCTCAGCGCATCCGGCTGATTACCACCGTCACTTCCGGCTTCTTGCCGATCTCCGCCTGAGCAGTCTGGCGTGCGATGCGGCGCAGCGCCTCTTCCAACCGATCGTCGTCGCGCAGCGTCTTCTGGTTCGAGCGCATGAGGAACTGGTTCAGGTCCTCCTCCAACACATCGACCAGCGGCGCCTTGGAGCTGCCGATCTCGGGCAGACCCATGATGTCGCACCAGGGTTCGCCCAGCGGTTCGTCCTCTTCGTCCAGGATCACCGTGACCGTCACATGCCCGTTCAGGGCCATCCGGATCCGGTTGCGGATCACCCCGTCCAGCGCGCCCACCTGCACCGTGCCGTCCAGATAGGTGCGCCCGGTCTCGATATGGGCGGCGACCACCGGCGCATTGCCGCTGAGGTCCAGCATGGTACCGTTCACCGCCACCACGCCCTGACGTCCGCCCGCCTCGGCCACGCGCGCATGTTCGCGCAGATGCCGGTGCTCGCCATGCATCGGGATCACCATCTGCGGGTCGATCAGCGCATGTACCCGCTCCAGATCAGGTCGGTTGGCATGGCCCGAAACGTGATACCGGCCCGAGCTGTCGTCGACCACGTCCACGCCCTTTTCGCTGAGCTGGTTGATGATACGGATGACTTCCTTTTCGTTGCCCGGGATGGTCTTGGACGAGAACAGGAACAGATCGCCCTCGGCCAGTTCCAGCCCGCGATACTTGCCGCGCGCCAGCTGCGCGCTGGCGGCGCGCCGTTCGCCCTGACTGCCGGTCACGATCAGCATCAGGTGATCGCGCGGGATGTCCTGCGCCTCTTCCGGGCTGATCACAGGCGGAAACTCGGTCAGCACGCCGGTTTCCATCGAGGCCTCGATCATCCGCCGCATCGCGCGACCGAGCAGCACCACCGAGCGCCCGGCCCGGGCGCCCGCCTCGGCCAGGGTCCGCACCCGCGCCACGTTCGAGGCGAAGGTGGTTGCCACCACCATGCCGGTGGCGCCCGCCACCAGTTTCTCGATCTCGGGGCCGACTTCGGATTCCGAGCGGCCCGGATTGGGCGAGAATACATTGGTCGAGTCGCAGACCAGCGCCCGCACCCCGCTTTTGCCCACCGAGCCCCACAGATCGGGGTCAAAGGCCTCGCCCACCACCGGGCTGGGGTCGAGCTTGAAATCGCCGCTATGCACGATCCGTCCTGCCGGCGTGTCGATGACCAGCGCGGCGCTTTCCGGGATCGAATGCGACACCGGCAGGAACCCGACGGTAAAGGGTCCGGCCTGCACCTGCTCGGGCCAGGCCGAAACCGTCTGTACCGCCTCCTCGGGCAGGCCCAGTTCGGACATCTTGCGCCGGGCGATATTGGCGGAAAAGGCGCGCGCGTGGATCGGTTTGCGCAACTGGTCATAGGTATGGGCGACCGCGCCCACGTGATCCTCATGCGCATGGGTGATGAACACCGCCTCAAGCCGGTCGACATTCTCGCGCAGCCACGAGATGTCGGCCCAGATCAGATCCACCCCCGGCGTGGTGTCCATATCGGAGAAGGCAACACCGATATCGACCAGGATCAGCCGCTCCTTCCCCGGCTGGCCATAGCCATAGACATAGGCGTTCATGCCGATCTCGCCGGCGCCCCCCAATGGAAGGTAGATCAATCTCTCACGGCTCATACGGTTCCGTTTTCCTTGTTATAGCGATGGATCACGGTCAGCCCGTGCATCGTCAGATCGTCTTCGAAGATATCGAACAGAATTTCGCTTTGCTGAAACAGCGCCGCCAGCCCACCGGTCGCGATCACCTGCATATCCCGGTCGCGTTCACCCTTGATCCGGGCGCAGATCTCCTTGACCAGACCGACATAGCCCCAGAACACGCCCGATTGCATGCAGGCGACCGTATTGGTGCCGATCACCGCCTGCGGCTTGGCGATATCCACATGCGGCAACGCCGCCGCCGCCATATGCAGCGCCTCGAGGCTGAGGTTCACGCCGGGCGCGATCACGCCACCCACATAGGCGCCATCGTCATCGACCACGTCGAATGTGGTGGCGGTGCCGAAATCGACCACGATCTTGTTGCCGCCATGCCGGTCATAGGCACCGGCGGCATTGACCAGACGGTCGGGGCCGACGGCGGTGCCCGCATCGACGCGCGGTTGAACCGGCAACAGGCAGTCGGGCTTGCCCACCACCAGCGGACGGCAGCCAAAGAACCGGTCGGCAAAGACGCGCAGGTTGAACACCACCCGCGGCACCGTGGACGAGATGATCACATCGGTGATGTCGGTCTCGATCCCGTAATGTTTGATCAGGGTGGAATACCAGGTGAAATAGGCATCCGCCGTGCGCGCGTGATGGGTCGAGGTCCTGAGCGTGCACAGGAATTTCTCGCCATCCCAGATCGAGAAGACGGTATTGGTATTGCCGCAGTCAATGGCCAGAAGCATGGCCCTGTCTCCCCTAGAAATAGACCTCTGCCGCCGGGATGCTGACCCGGCCCTGGGCGGTGTTTAGGACAAGGTTGCCGTCCGCGTCCACCGTTTCAAAGGTGCCCACGGTTTGCGACGTTGCGGTGCGGGCGGTGATCACCTCGCCCAGGCGCGCGGCGCGGGCCAGCCAGGCACTGCGGATGGGGGCAAAGCCATAGGTCAGGAATTGAGCCTCGTAGCGGGCAAAGGCGGCGGCCAGTTCGGTCAGGAACAACTCGGGCTCGACCTGCGCACCGGTCTCTGACAACAGCGAGACCGGGCGGACAGCGCCCGGCTCGACCGCGTCGGCGCCGGGGGCATCGGCCAGGTTGACCCCGACACCTATGGCCAGGTGCGCCACACCACTGCCGTGGCCGGTGCTTTCCAGCAGGATACCCGCCAGCTTGCCGCCGTTCAACAGCACGTCATTGGGCCATTTCAGCGACAGCCCCTCGGCCCGTCCGGTCACCGCCACACAGGCATCGAACAGCGCCAGCGCCGCGACAAAACTGCGCAGCGCGGCCTGCTTGGCCTCGCCCACCGGGCGCATCACCAATGTTGCCGCCAGATTGCCCTGCGCTTGCACCCAGGCCCTGCCCCGCCGCCCTCGGGCGGCGGTCTGGCGCCGCGCCATGATCCATTCCGGACCCGACAGCGTGGGCGCGATCCGGCCTGCCTCGTTCAGGGTACTGTCGACCTCGTCCAGCACCCGCTTGCCATAGCCTTGGGGCCAATCACTCATTGCGCAAAAAGGCCCGGTCCACGGACCGAGCCCCCCTTTGTCGGTTGTGTTGCAGGATCAGTTGACAAGCGTCGCCGCCGCGGCGGCAGCCGCCCCTTCGACGCCGAACTGATAGAACAGCCCCACCAGCATCATCGCGGCAGACCCCATCAGTGCCACCCAGAGCACGGGCGAGGAATGGGTGTCGATCGGTTCCTCGTTCTCGGCCCCGAAATACATGTAGAACACAATGCGCAGATAGTAGAAGGCACCAATGACCGACGCGATGGCCGAGGCCACGACCAGCCCCATCAGCCCGGCATCGATACCGGCCTGCCAGACGCCCAGCTTGGCGAAGAAGCCCAGCATCGGCGGCACGCCCGCCAGGCTGAACATCAGGATCAGCACCGCCAGCGCCTTGCCCGGATCACGACGCGAGAACTGGCGCAGGGCGTCGATATCCACCACCGGCTGGCCGTCCCGCTCCATCATCAGGATAAAGGCAAAGGTGCCCACGTTCATGGTGACGTAGATTGCCAGATAGACCAGCATCGCCTGAACACCCGCCTGGGTGCCCGCCGCCAGACCGATCAGGGCATAGCCCATGTGCGCGATGGACGAGAACGCCATCAGCCGCTTGATGTTGCGCTGGCCGATCGCGGCAACCGCGCCCAGGAACATGCTGAGCACCGAGAGCACCACCAGAACCTGTTGCCAGTCGCTGACCGCGTTGCCGAAGGCATCGAACATCAGCCGCGCGAACAGGCCCATCGCCGCCACCTTGGGTGCGGTGGCAAAGAAAGCTGTGATCGGGGTGGGCGAGCCTTCGTAGACGTCGGGGGTCCACATGTGGAAGGGCACCGCCGAGACCTTGAACGCCAGACCCGAGATCAGGAAGATCAGGCCAAAGAGCAACCCGATCGAGACCTCGCCGTGATGGGCGCTGGTCAGGATGCCCGAGAACAGCGTGGTGCCGGTATAGCCGTATACCAGCGAGGCGCCATAAAGCAGCAGGCCGGAACTCAGCGCACCCAGCACGAAGTATTTCAGACCCGCCTCGGTCGATTTCACGCTGTCGCGACGCAGCGAGGCCACGACGTAGAGCGCCAGCGATTGCAGTTCGAGACCCATGTAGAGAGACATCAGGTCGCCGGCGCTGACCATCATCATCATGCCGACAGCGGCCAGCGCCACCAACAGCGGATATTCGAACCGCAGCAATCCGCGCCGCGCCATGTAGTCCTGGCTCATCAGCAGGACGGCACCGGCCGACAGCAGGATCGCCACCTTGGCAAAGCGGGCAAACGCGTCATCAACGAACATGCCGCCGAATGCCACGCGGGTGCCGCTGTCCTGGGTCGCGATCCAGATCGCCAGCACCGCCATCAGTGCCGCCGTGGCCCAGACCAGCGCCGGGCCCATCCCGTCCTTGGTCGTATAGACCGCCCCCAGCAACGCCGCCATCGCATAGAGCGCCAGAACGATCTCGGGCAGGATAATGTACAGATCAGCCTGGATCATGTTCCCAAAGCTCCCTTAATGCGATGCGACCTGGGTCGCGGCTTCAGCCGCGGCCAGGGCCGTGTCAAAGTTCGAAATCAGCGCGGCGGTCGACGGCCCGATGATATCGGTGACCAGCGCGGGGTAGACCCCCAGCAGGATGGTCATCACGATCAGCGGCGCAAAGATGGCGCGCTCGCGCGAGGTCATGTCGGTGATCGCCTTCAGGCTTTCCTTGATCAGATCCCCGAACACCACCCGGCGATAAAGCCACAGCGCATAGCCCGCCGAGAAGATCACGCCCGAGGCGGCGACCGCCGCGACCCAGGTGTTCTTCTGGAAGGTGCCCATCAGGGTCAGGAACTCACCGATGAACCCACTAGTGCCCGGCAGGCCGACATTGGCCATGGTGAACAGCATGAACACACGGGCATAGGTCGGCATCCGGTTCACCAGACCGCCATAGGCGTCGATGTCGCGGGTATGCATCCGGTCATAGATCACGCCCACGCACAGGAACAGCGCCGCCGAGATGAAGCCGTGGCTGAGCATCTGGAAGATGGCCCCGTCGACACCCTGCTGGTTGGCGGCAAAGATGCCCATGGTGACAAAGCCCATATGCGCGACCGAGGAATAGGCGATCAGCTTCTTCATGTCCTCCTGCACCATCGCCACCAGCGAGGTGTAGACAACCGCGATGGCCGAGAGCCACAGGATCAGGTCGGTCATCACTTCTGCCCCCACGGGGAACATCGGCAGGCTGAAGCGCAGGAAGCCATAGCCGCCCATCTTCAACAGGATCGCGGCCAGCACCACCGAACCGGCGGTCGGCGCCTGCACGTGCGCGTCCGGCAACCAGGTATGCACCGGCCACATCGGCATCTTGACCGCAAAGCTGGCGAAGAAGGCCAGGAACATCAGGGTTTGCGCCCCGCCCAGCACGTGCACGCCCAGCACGCTGAAGCTTTCGGACGAGAACTGATGCTTCATCAGCAGCGCGATATCGGTGGTACCGGCATCCACATACATGGACACCATCGCGACCAGCATCAGCACCGAGCCGAGGAAAGTATAGAGGAAGAATTTGAAGGACGCATAGATGCGCTCCTTGCCGCCCCAGATACCGATGATCAGGAACATCGGGATCAGCCCGGCCTCGAAGAACAGGTAGAACAGCACCAGGTCGAGCGCCATGAACACGCCCAGCATGAGCGTTTCCAAGAGCAGGAAGGCAATCATGTATTCCTTGACGCGGGTCGTCACCTCCCAGCTGGCCAGGATGGTCAGCGGCATGATGAAGGTGGTGAGCAGCACGAAGAGAACGCTGATCCCGTCAACGCCCATCTTGTATTTCAGACCCATCAGCCATTCACCCTCTTCCACCATCTGGAAGCCGGTGTCGGCCGGATCAAAGCCGGTATAGATGCCGATGGACACAAGGAAGGTCACGGTCGTCGCAAACAGCGCCACCCATTTGGCATTGCGCTGGGCTGCGGCGTCCTCGCCCCGCAGGAACACGGCCAGGATTGCCGCGGCCAGGGCCGGGATGAAGGTGACAATGGAAAGGATGTTGTCCATCAGTGTGCGCCCCCGCCGATCGACATCCAGGTGACCAGGGCAGCGATGCCCAGGACCATCCAGAAAGCGTAAGTGAAGATGTAGCCCGACTGAGCCTTGCCCGCGAGGCGGGTGAAATAGGGCACCACGCCCATGGCGACGCCGTTCAGGAAGCCGTCGATCGTGCCGCCGTCACCGCGTTTCCACAACAGCCGGCCCAGGGCCAGCGCCGGGCGGACGAAGATGGCGTCGTAGATCTCGTCGAAATACCACTTGTTCTTGAGGAACAGGTAAAGCGGACGCTGATTGGCCGCCAGCCGCTTGGGCAGCTCGGGATTGACGATGTAGAACAGGTAGGCCAGCGCCAGACCCAGCACCATGGCGATGAAGGGCGAGACCTTGACCCATTTCGGAGCCGCGTGGGCATCGTCCAGCACATGGTTGTCGGGACCGAAGTAAAGCGCCCCCTCGCCCGGTGCCCCGGCAAAGGCTGCGTGATGCTCGCCCTCGCTCTTGCCATGCGTCGCGTCATCGCCGTGACCGGCGTCCGCGTTGCCATGGCTTGCATCGCTGCCACTGACCGTGTCGCTGTCCGAGGCGCCATGGGCCGCGTCCTGACCACCCGCAGCGGCCTCGGCCACCGGGATGCCGTAGAACTTGCCCACCTGATCGGCATGGCCAAAGAAGTTGCCGTACCAGATCATGCCCGCAAACACCGCGCCCAGGCTGAGCACGCCCAGCGGCACCAGCATCACCTTGGGGCTTTCATGGGCGTGGTCATGGGTATGCTTGTCGCCCCGCGCCTCGCCATAGAAGGTCAGGAAAATGAGCCGCCAGCTGTAGAACGAGGTCATGAACGCAGCGATCACCAGCAGCCAGAACCCATAGGCGGACCCACCCGCATAGGCGCTTTCGATGATCGCGTCCTTGGACAGGAACCCGGCAAAGCCGATGGTGGTCAGCGGGATGCCGACCCCGGTGATGGCCAGCGTGCCGATCATCATTGCCCAGAACGTATAGGGGATCTTCTTGCGCAGCGCGCCATAGTTCATCATGTCCTGCTCGTGATGCATCGCATGGATGACCGAACCGGCACCAAGGAACAGAAGCGCCTTGAAGAAGGCATGTGTGAACAGGTGGAACATCGCCGCCGAATACATGCCCACGCCAGCGGCCACGAACATGTAGCCCAGCTGCGAACAGGTCGAATAGGCGATCACCCGCTTGATGTCGGTCTGCACCAGACCCACGGTCGCGGCAAAGAACGCGGTGGTGGCGCCCAGCACGGTGATGAACCCGGCAGCCCCCGGTGCAAATTCGTAAAGCGGCGACATCCGGCAGACCAGGAACACGCCCGCCGTCACCATGGTGGCCGCGTGGATCAGCGCCGACACGGGCGTCGGGCCTTCCATCGCGTCGGGCAACCAGGTGTGCAGGATCAGCTGCGCCGATTTGCCCATTGCGCCGATGAAGAGCAGAACGCCGATCACCTCGGCCGCGTTCCACTCACGCCAGAGGAAGGTCATCTGCGTCTCGGCCAGCGTCGGCACGGCGGCGAAGATGTCCGAGAAGTTGATGCTGTCGACCAGGAAGAACAGGGCAAAGATACCCAGGGCAAAGCCGAAATCGCCCACCCGGTTGACGATGAACGCCTTCATCGCCGCCGCATTGGCGCTGGGTTTGCGATAGTAGAACCCGATCAGCAGGTACGAGGCGACGCCCACGCCCTCCCAGCCAAAGAACATCTGTACCAGGTTATCCGCCGTCACCAGCATCAGCATGGCGAAGGTGAAGAAGGACAGATAGGCAAAGAAGCGCGGCTTGTAGCTTTCGCCGGTGCGCCATTGCGGGTCGTGATCCATGTAGCCGAAGCTGTAGAGATGCACGAGCGCCGAGACGGTCGTCACCACGATCAGCATGATCGCGGTCAGCCGGTCCAGGCGGATCGACCACGAGGTCGAGAGCGACCCGCTCTCGATCCAGCGCAGGATCTCGATCTGCTGGGTGTGCCCGTCAAAGCCCAGGAACACGATCCAGCTGAGCGCGCAGGCCAGGAACAAGAGGCCCGTGGCGGTCCACATGGCGGCTTTCTCGCCGATGAACTTCCAGCCGAACCCGCACAGGATGGCGCCCACAAGCGGGGCAAAGAGAATGGTTGTTTCCATGATCCCTTACCCCTTCATCACGTTGACGTCTTCGACGTCGATGGTGCCGCGGTTGCGGAAGAAACAGACGAGGATGGCCAGACCAATGGCGGCCTCGGCGGCGGCGACGGTCAGCACGAAGAGCGTAAAGACCTGCCCGACCAGATCGCCCAGGAACGAGGAGAAGGCCACAAGGTTGATGTTCACCGCCAGCAGCATCAGTTCGATGCTCATCAGCAGCACGATCACGTTCTTGCGGTTCAGGAACAGACCGAAGATGCCGATGACGAACAGCGTCGCCGCGACCGTTAGATAATGTTCAAGTCCGATCATTCGTCCATCCTGTCCTTCGCGCGGCACCGAAATCTTGCAAAGATTTCGGGCCGATTTTTTTGCAAAAAATCGGGTCGCTCACAGCCCCTGCCCCGGTTTCACATCCTTGAGTTCCATTGCCTTGGCAGGGTCGCGCATCATCTGAGCGATGACGTCCTGACGCTTGACGTCCTGGCGGTGGCGCAAGGTCAGCACGATCGCACCGATCATCGCCACCAGCAGGATCAGACCGGCAAGCTGGAACAGAAGGAAATACTGGTCATAGATGATGAGGCCCAGAGCCTCGGTATTGTGGCGATCCGCCGGCACCGGCTGGGCCAGATGTCCGGCAGCGCCCTCGGCGGTTTCCCAGGCGCCATAGGCCATGACGAACTGCATCAGGATCACCAGCCCGATCAGCAAGGCCAGCGGCATATAGCGCGCCATCTCGGCCTTCAGCTCGGCGAAATCCACATCCAGCATCATCACGACGAAGAGGAACAGAACCGCGACCGCGCCGACATAGACGATGACCAGCAGCATGGCCACAAACTCGGCCCCCAAGAGCACGAACAGCCCCGCCGAAGAGATGAAGGCCAGGATCAGCCACAGCACCGAATGCACCGGCTGGCGGCTGATCACCGTGAACAGCCCGCCGGTGATGGCGCTGACGGCAAAGAGGTAAAAGGCAAACACGCTCATTGATCATCGTCCCCATTATCGCCCATGACCTCTTGCGCCAGGTTCAGCGCGCGAGTCATGGCGGGAATGCCGGCAAAGACCGACATCTGTCCGATCGTTTCCACGATCTCTTGTTTTCTCGCCCCCGCTTCCAGCGCGTGGCGCACGGTCTGGCGCACGGCCGTATCGGCCTGGGCGCCCTGGCAGGTCAACCCCGCCAGCGTCAGCAGCAGCCGGGTCTTGGCATCCAGCCCGTCCTTGTTGACGGTATTGCCGAACATCAGCTCCATCACCTCTTTGGGCATGGTGGGCCACATCGCCTCGAACCCCTTGAAGGCCTCGGAGGGAGAGAAATTCTCGAAGCCCGGGTTGACCGCTTTGGCCATGGCCTGGCTCTGCTCAATCAACTGTTCGAACAGTTTCGACATGTCGGTCATGCAACACCTCTTTTGGCTTGTGGTTTGCCCATCCCGACCTCGGCCAGAAAATACCCCAGGAACGATCCCGGATCGGCCTCGCGCTCTTCCATCTGACCGCGAATTCTGCTGCCCCAGAGATGCACCGCCCAGGTGCGCTCGCTGAAGGCACGCGTGGCTACCTCGTAGGGGTCCCAGAACTGGCTCTTGTTCGAATACTGGATCGGAAAGATCACATCCTCGGCCAGCGCCTCGCCGGTCCGGTTATGGATCTGCAACAGATGCCGCAGCACGAAGGGGCCGCTATAGCGGCGCGCATGCATCTGGCCGCGATGCATCGGCGTGTCAGTGCGGCGCAACTCGCGGATACGGGCATTGACCTGTGCGCCATAGAACGGCTGCGGCTCGGGGAATTCGTCTTCGACAGCGGCGATATAGTCGAGCAAGACCGGATCGTCGGGCGCGAAATACATTGTCGTGTTGGCGGGCAGATTGTCGTTGACCGCAAAGAACGAGCGTCGGATGTCCGGGAACCGGTCCGAAACGGGCAGGAAATCGCTGTCGACCCAGGCCATGTTTTCCTGCCGGATCATGTGCAGACGGAAGATATCTGCCGCCATGGCACCCGGCAGGGCGCGCGCGCCTTCGACGGCGCGGTCCGAGAGGTCCCGCTCCATCACCTCACGAGCATCCCGGAATGGGATGTCCGAAGGCAGGTTTTCCGGTCTCTGATACCCGAACAGGGTCACATCCCAACCGGCCCGGACCATGTTCAGCATGCACATGGTCTCCATCCGCGGCAGGCGCGGGCCAAGCCAGAGCGTCCCCAGCGGCGGGGTCGTCTTGCCAGGGGCAATGGAAAGGGTATCCGGCAGGACGGGTTTCATCGGTAAGGCGCGTCCAGTTCCAGGTTGCGGGCGATCTCGGCCTCCCAGCGGTCGCCGTTCGACAGGAGTTTCTCCTTGTCATAGAACAGCTCTTCGCGGGTCTCGGTGGCGAACTCGAAATTCGGGCCTTCGACGATGGCATCGACCGGGCAGGCCTCCTGGCAGAAACCGCAATAGATGCATTTCGTCATGTCGATGTCATAACGCGTGGTGCGGCGGCTGCCGTCCTCGCGCGGTTCGGCGTCGATGGTGATGGCCTGCGCCGGGCAGATCGCCTCGCAAAGCTTGCAGGCGATACAGCGTTCCTCGCCATTGGGGTAACGACGCAGCGCGTGTTCACCGCGGAACCGGGGCGACAGCGGCCCCTTTTCATGCGGATAGTTCACGGTCGCCTTGGGGGCGAAGAAATACTTCAGCCCCAGCTTCATGCCGCCCCAGAAATCCTGAAGCAGGAAGTACTTGGCGGCGCGGGTATAGTCGATATTCGCCATGATCAGCCCCCCACGGTCCAGCGGGCAAATAGGCCCCAGAACCAGTCGAATTTCGCCGCAAAGGCCACGAAGACCACCCAGACCAGGCTGAACGGCAGGAAGACTTTCCAGCCCAGCCGCATCAGCTGGTCATACCGGTAGCGGGGCGTGATCGCCTTGACCATTGCAAAGAGGAAGAAGAAGAACGCCATCTTGGCGACCATCCACAGCACCCCGTCGGGCAGGCCGGGAATGGGCGACAGCCAGCCGCCGAAGAACAAGAGCGAGGTCAGCGCGCACATCAGGAAGATGGCGATATATTCCCCGGCCATGAACAGCAGGAAGGGCGTGGCGGAATATTCCACCTGATAGCCGGCCACCAGTTCCGATTCCGCCTCGGGCAGGTCAAAGGGCGGGCGGTTGGTCTCGGCCAGAGCCGAGATGAAGAACAGGAAGACCATCGGAAAATGCGGCAGCCAGTACCAACCGAAAAAGCCCCAGCCGGTATCCTGCGCCCGCACGATATCGCCAAAGTTCATCGAGCCGGTCGACAGGATCACCCCGATGATGATCAGACCGATCGAGACCTCGTAAGAGATCATCTGAGCGGCAGATCGGAGCGAGCCCAGGAACGGATATTTCGAGTTCGAGGCCCAGCCGCCCATGATCACGCCGTAAACCTCAAGCGAGGAGACGGCAAAGACATAGAGGATGGCGACGTTGATATCGCTCAGCACCCAGCCGTCGTTGAACGGAATCACCGCCCAGGCGATCATCGCCAGCACGAAGGAGGTCATCGGCGCGAGGATGAACACCGTCCGGTCGGCGCCGGCGGGAATGACCACTTCCTTGACCACGTATTTCAGCGCGTCGGCCACCGATTGCAGCAGGCCATAGACGCCCACCACGTTGGGGCCCCGGCGCATCTGGACCGCGGCCCAGATCTTGCGGTCGCCATAGACGAGGAAGAGAAGCGAGATCATCACAAAGGCAACGACCGCAAGCACTTGTGCCAGGATGATCAGGGCTATGCCGCCTGGGGTGTCAAAGAATTCAGCCATAGGTCCTCACACCGTGGGTATTCCGTTTTCGGCGCAGTGCGCGACCACGACTTCGGCGTCGATGGTCTTTGCCCCGCGCGGCAGGGATGGCGAGATGGTGTAAACAGCATCCGCCGCCCACACGCCACCCTTTTCATTCACATTCGTGCGCAAATGACGCGCAAAGCCATAGCCCCGGATCAGGGCATACTGGGCCGCCGCGCATTCGGCATAGTCGTCCAGATCGGCGGCGCTGCGCGCGCCGCTCATCCGAACCCCGAATTGCACCAGATCACCTTCCAGCAGCGCGGTTTCGACGCCCATGTATTGGGGCGCGAAACGCGACACCTGATCCTGCGCCGGCTCGGCGCAGGCCATCAGGGCCAGGGGCGATATGAGCGCGAGGCGGGTCATTCTGCGGCGATCTTCTCCGCCCGGCGCTCCTTGGCGGCGGCCGACAGTTCCGCCATCAGGGCGCTGGCCCGGGCAATCGGGTTGGACAGATAGAAATCGTCTACCGCGTTGCGGAAGCTGGCCGCGCCCAGCGGTCCCTGTTCCAGCGCCTCGACCGTGTTTTCCGGCACCTGGTCGATCTGTGCCAGATGCGGCACCTCTGCCACCAGTGCCTGACGCAACTGCGCCAGCGAATCGTAGGGCAGCGTGGCGTCCAGCTCGGCGCTCAGCGCCCGCAGGATGGCCCAGTTTTCCTTGGCCTCGCCCGGAGCAAAGCCCGCGCGCATGGCCAGTTGCGGTCGGCCTTCGGTGTTGACGAACAGGCCGTTTTCCTCGGTATAGGCGGCTCCCGGCAGGATCACGTCGGCACGATGCGCGCCCCGGTCACCATGGCTGCCCTGATAAATGACGAATGCACCGGCGTCGATTTCGACCTCGTCGGCACCCAGGTTATAGATCACCTCGGCCCCGTCGATGGCGGCCTCGATGCCGCCCTCGGTCGCAGCCCCGATATCCATGGCCCCCACGCGGCCCGCCGCGCTGTGCAGCACCAGCAGGCCCGAGCCCGAGATTTCGGCCATCTTCTGCGCCGCGGCCAGAACCGCCAGACCATCGGCCTCGCGCAGGGCGCCCTGCCCCACGATGACCAGTGTTTTCTTGTTCTCGCGGGTCTCGTCCGAAACGCCCTCGGCGATCATGTCGGCCAGCGCCTTACGGTCGGTGCCCGCATGGAAATAGTCATAGGTCAGATCGGCGGCGGGCCCGATCAGCGCCACTTCGGCGCCCCGGGTCCAGGCCTTGCGGATACGTGCGTTCAGCACCGGCGCCTCGTCGCGCGGGTTGGTGCCGATCAGCAGGATCATATCCGCGTCGTCGATATACTCGATGGCGGCGGTGCCGACATAGGCGCCCCGATTACCGATCGGCAGGCGGGCATTGTCGACGCGGCATTCCACCTTGCCGCCCTGCCCTTCGACCAGCTGTTTCAGGGCAAACGCGGCCTCGACCGGGACCAGATCGCCGATCAGGCCAGCGAGTTTCTTGCCCTTCATCGCGGTGGCGGCGGCACTCAGCGCCTCGGGCCAGGTCGCGGGCTTCAGCTTGCCATCGACGCGCACATAGGGGCGGTCAAGCCGCTGGCGGCGCAGCCCGTCCCAGACAAAGCGGGTCTTGTCGCTGATCCACTCTTCGTTCACGCCGTCATGGTTGCGCGGCAAGATACGCATCACCTCGCGCCCCTTGGTGTCGACCCGGATGTTCGACCCCAGCGCATCCATCACGTCGATGCTCTCGGTCTTGGTCAGTTCCCAGGGACGGGCGGTGAATGCATAGGGTTTCGAGGTCAGCGCACCCACCGGGCACAGGTCGATGATATTGCCCTGAAGGTTCGAATCCAGCGTCTGGTTCAGGTAGCTGGTGATCTCGGCATCCTCGCCCCGGCCGGTCTGGCCCATCTGGGTGATGCCCGCCACCTCGGTGGTGAAGCGCACGCAGCGGGTGCAGGAAATGCAGCGGGTCATCGCGGTACCGACCAGCGGGCCCAGGTTCAGATCGTCCACCGCGCGCTTGGCCTCGCGGAAACGGCTGAAGTCGACGCCATAAGCCATTGCCTGGTCTTGCAGATCGCACTCGCCGCCCTGGTCGCAGATCGGGCAATCCAGCGGGTGGTTGATCAGCAGGAACTCCATCACGCCTTCGCGGGCCTTCTTGACCATGGGCGAGTTGGTCTTGACCACCGGCGGCTGGCCTTCCGGCCCCGGGCGCAGGTCGCGCACCTGCATCGCGCAGGAGGCCGCCGGTTTCGGCGGACCGCCCACGACCTCGACCAGGCACATCCGGCAATTGCCCGCGATCGACAGACGCTCGTGATAGCAGAAGCGCGGCACCTCGATCCCGGCCACTTCGCAGGCCTGGATCAGGGTCATTGCGCCCTCGACTTCGATCTCGTGCCCGTCGATGTTGATCTTGCGGAGGTCAGACATGATCTAATTCGCCCTCAGTAGCGCGCCGATTGCGCTGTTGTTCGAAATTTCCAGCCGGCCCAGTCGGCACAGGTCGCCCGGCGTGTCATAGTTGAGGCCCAGTTCGGCCATGTACTTGCGGCCACGGTCGCGGAACCGTTCCTTTTCGACGTCGCTGTCCAGCACGGCGCGGATCTCGCTGTCGGAATAGCCCAACTCGTTGGCACGGGCGCGCAGGCGGCGGATCTCGCCGATCCCCTTGAACAGGCGCCCGTCGATATCGTCGCAATTCTTGCGGATCTCGTTGGCCACCACGATGGTAAAGATGCCGTCGGCGATCTCGGGCACCTCGCGCAGCGGCGGTTTGGCCGCAGCGGTCGAGGCCACGATGGCCAGGCTGGCGGCGGCGGTCAGGATGGATTTGATCATGACATGTCCTTTCGGTCTGGAAGATCCAGACCGAAGCATGCCGGGCCTGTTATGCAATAACAGCGCGCCCGACCGGCAGGGATATGCCGACCGTCCGCTCATGGCCGCTGACAGGTGCCTTGAAAGGTCATCTTGTCGCCCTCGATCCGCAGTTGCGCGGGGTCGCTGTCGGGGCCGACCTGCCAGTCGATCCTGGAGTTGCCGTAATTGGCGATACAGTACGAGACACCACCGTGCCGCCCCGCCTCGCGCGCGTCGTCAAAGGACTGGCTGACCTTGTCCACCGTCACCGTGAACACCGACAGCGTCGCCTTCTTGTCGACCGGCTTGGCCTTGACCGGAAAGTAATGCCCGCCGAACAGAAGCCGATTTTCGCGCTTGGTGCTGTTGCAGGCCGCCGTCACGGCAACCGCACCGATCAGCAGGGCCAGCGCGGCCCGTTGGGGGAAACGAGAGGCAGTGGGTTTGCTCATCGCGTTCACTCCGCCGCCATCGCGCCCATGCGGCCCGATTTCTGCGCCTTGATGCGATCCTCGATCTCTTCGCGGAAGTTGCGGATCAGGCCCTGGATCGGCCAGGCCGCCGCGTCGCCAAGGGCGCAGATGGTGTGGCCCTCGACCTGCTTGGTCACGTCCCACAGCATGTCGATCTCTTCCAGTTCCGCCTCGCCGCGCACCAGGCGGTCCATCACCCGCATCATCCAGCCGGTGCCTTCGCGGCAGGGGGTGCACTGGCCGCAGCTCTCATGCTTGTAGAACTTGCTCAGCCGCCAGATCGCCTTCACGATGTCGGTGGATTTGTCCATCACGATCACCGCCGCCGTGCCCAGGCCCGAGCCCAGTTCGCCGCGCAGGTAATCGAAATCCATGATCGCGTCCTTCATCTTTTCCCCGCGCACGCAGGGAACCGAGGAGCCACCCGGGATCACCGCCAGCAGGTTGTCCCAGCCGCCGCGAATGCCGCCGCAATGGGTCTCGATCAGTTCCTGGAACGAGATCGACATCGCCTCTTCGACCACGCAGGGGTTGTTCACATGACCCGAGATGGCAAACAGCTTGGTGCCCGCGTTGTTCTGGCGGCCAAAGCCTGCGAACCATTCCGGCCCGCGCCGCAGGATGGTGGGCACCACGGCGATGGATTCGACGTTGTTGACCGTGGTCGGGCAACCATAAAGCCCCGCGCCCGCCGGGAACGGCGGCTTCATCCGGGGCATGCCCTTCTTGCCTTCGAGACTTTCGATCAGGGCGGTTTCCTCGCCGCAGATATAGGCGCCCGCGCCGTGATGCAGATAGAGGTCGAAATCCCAGCCCGACTTGGCGGCGTTCTTGCCCAACAGGCCCGCGTCATAGGCCTCGTCAATCGCGGCTTGCAGCGCCTCGCGCTCGCGGATGTATTCGCCGCGAATGTAGATATAGCAGGCGTTTGCGTTCATCGCGAAGCTGGCGATCAGGCAGCCTTCGATCAGCGTGTGCGGATCGTGGCGCATGATCTCGCGGTCCTTGCAGGTGCCCGGCTCGGATTCGTCGGCATTGACCACCAGATAGGACGGGCGGCCATCGCTTTCCTTGGGCATGAAGGACCATTTCAGACCGGTGGGAAAGCCCGCGCCGCCGCGCCCGCGCAGTCCGCTGTCCTTCATCTGCTGGATGATCCAGTCCCGCCCCTTGGCGATGATTCCGGCGGTTCCGTCCCAATGGCCGCGTGCCATCGCGCCTTTCAGCGTGCGGTCGTGCATCCCGTAGAGATTGGTAAAGATCCGGTCCTGATCCTTCAGCATGCTTCCTGCCTACCTTTGGCTATCCTGACGCAGGCGCCAGAGTTGAAAAATGTTGATCACCGCATAGATGAAACCGGCAAGCGCTGCGAAATCTATCAGCAGCGCATACCGGCCCGGCAGCCCCAGCGCCGGACCGATGAACATCGACAGGACAAGCCACAGCACCATGGTCACGGCGATGACCAAGGCGATGTGGCGACCCTTGCGGGCAATGACCTGTTCCAGTTTCTCGTCCATGTTTCCAGTGCGCGCCACGGATCATGCCGTGGCGCTGTTTCCTTCGTATCGCCACGTGCCCTTGCGCGCGGCAAGTTCAGCTTCGCCCGGCAAGACCTTGGAAGGCTGAACCAATTTCATCTCTTCTTCTGCCTCGGGCTCTGCCACGGTCGCGACCGGCGCAGGCTCTGCCACGGTCTCAACCGGCTCGGGCTCTGCCACGACGTTGACCACCTCAGGTTCCGCCATCGGCGCCGGCGCACTCTGGGCGACATCGGCACGAATGTCCTCGGCGAGATTGCCCCGCGCCTCGGCCTGCTGCGCGGCCGCGGTCATTCTGCCCCCCAGGTAGCCGCCCGCGGCAAAGGCCACCAGTCCGGCGACAACAGCTGTCACGAAGCTTGTCTGACCGAATACCAGGATCACACCCGCGACCACGAGCCCGCCATAGGCCGCCCGTTTCCAGACACGCGCCGTGTCTGCCGATTTGTCCGTTGAGGTCGTCATGATGTGGTCTCCCTGTTGTCGGTTATTCGTCGTAAATTCCGTCCTTCTTCGCCCGTTTGGCAAATTCCGTTTCTTCACCCGCCGCCAGTTGGCGGGCCTGTTCGATCCATCCGTCGCGTTCGATCCGGCCCTTGAATGTCAGCCGTGCATCGACCCAGGCCACCTGGGCCGGGGTCCAGGCCGCGACCTGGTCGAAATGGTAGAATCCCAGCTCGTTGAGCAGACCTTCGAGCTTGGGCCCAACGCCCTTGAGCAACTTGAGGTCATCGGCCCCACCTTCGCGCGCCGCGCTCAGGGTCAGCGGCTGTTCCTCGCCCGCCTCGTCGGTCGTGGTCTCGGCACCCTCGGCCTCATAACGCCATGTACCCTTGCGGCTGGCCAGTTCCTCCTGCCCCGGCAGTGCGGTCGAGGGTTTCAGCACCGGCTCAGCTGCGGGCTTGGGCGCAGGTTTCGTCTCGGCCTTGGGGGTCTGCTTGACCGCCGGTTTCGGCGCGGCGGGTGCGGGCGGCGGGCTGACCTTGCCCGCGCGGCTGGCAACCGTGCCATCCTTGCCGATCCAGGGGGTCAGCAGCGGCACCTCGGTGCCGTCGATCCGCTTGACCGTGTCACCGATATCGGTGGCCAGTTGCACGCTGGCATTATAGCGGGTCTTGCCGCTGTCATATTCAGTCAGGCTGGTCAGCCCCTTGAGAGGCTCGGACGCGTAACGCCCATTCTGCGGGCCGGGTACCGGCACCTTGCCAGCGGCCAGCTCGTCCAGCAGCTCGCCGAACCGCTTGGCGGTCAGATCCTCGTAATAATCCTTGCCGATCTGCGCCATGGGCGCATTGGTGCAGGAACCGAGGCATTCCACCTCTTCCCAGCTGAACTTGCCATCGGCGGACAGGGTATGCGGTTTATCGGCGATCTTTTCCTTGCAGACCGCGATCAGATCCTCGGCGCCGCAGATCATGCAGGAGGTGGTGCCGCAGATCTGGATATGAGCCACGGTTCCAACCGGTTGCAGCTGAAACATGAAGTAGAACGAAGCCACTTCGAGAACCCGGATATAGGCCATGCCCAGCATGTCGGCGACGACTTCGATGGCGGGCCGGGTCAGCCAGCCCTCCTGCTCTTGCGCGCGCCAGAGCAGCGGAATAACCGCGCTGGCCTGGCGGCCTTCGGGAAACTTGGTGACCTGCGCCTCGGCCCAGGCCTGATTGGCGGGCGTAAAGGCAAAGCTGTCGGGCTGTTCGGGATGCAGACGGCGTAGCATTGGTGTTCTTGTCCTTCTCGTTCCCGTTACGCGGCACAGGGCCCGGTGTTGATCCGGATGGAGTTCCCATCCCCCACCCGTTCGGCCTTGCCTCTCGACAGATAATTCGCGGTGATCGCCAGCGTCTGCTCGCGGCTCAGACCGGCCTGAAAATCGACCGCGCCATACTGACGCTCGTCCCGCAGCACGCAACCGACGCTGGCCACGGCATCCAGATAGTCGGCGCGCATTTCACCGGTGATCACGCCGGTGCTGCCGTCGCCCGTCGGCGCAACGTCACAAGCGGCCAGAGCGGCCAGCCCCATCATTCCGATCAAAGTGGATCGCATCGGGCTCATCTGTCGATCTCCCCGAACACAACGTCCATCGTGCCGATGATGGCGGCGACGTCGGCCAGTTGGTGGCCCTTGGCGACATGGTCCATCGCCTGAAGATGCAGATAGCCCGGCGCCCGGATCTTGGAGCGATAGGGTTTGTTGGTGCCATCGGCCACCAGATAGACGCCAAACTCGCCCTTGGGCGCCTCGACGGCGGCATAGACCTCGCCCGCGGGCACATGGAACCCTTCGGTATACAGCTTGAAGTGATGGATCAGGCTTTCCATCGAGGTTTTCATGTCGCCGCGCTTGGGTGGCGTCAGCTTGCCGCGCGCCAGCACGTCGCCGGGGCAATCGCGCAACTTGGCAATTGCCTGACGGATGATCGAGATCGACTGGCGCATCTCTTCCATCCGGCAGAGGTAACGGTCGTAACAGTCGCCGTTCTTGCCCACCGGCACCTGGAATTCGAATTCGTCATAACATTCATAGGGTTGTGCACGGCGCAAATCCCAGGCCAGGCCCGAGCCACGCACCATCACGCCCGAGAATCCGTATTGCAGGATCTCTTCCTCGTTCACCACGCCGATATCGCAGTTGCGCTGCTTGAAGATACGGTTCTCGGTCAGCAGGCCGTCGATATCGTCGAGCACCTTGGGGAAGGTATGGCTCCACGCCTCGATATCGTCCAACAGCGCGTCGGGCAGGTCCTGATGCACGCCGCCGGGCCGGAAATAGGCCGCGTGCAGACGCGCACCACAGGCCCGCTCGTAAAAGATCATCAGTTTTTCGCGCTCTTCGAACCCCCAGAGCGGCGGCGTCAGCGCGCCCACGTCCATCGCCTGGGTGGTCACGTTCAACAGGTGGTTCAGGATGCGCCCGATCTCGGAATACAGCACCCGGATCAGGCTGGCGCGGCGCGGCACCTCGACACCGGTCAGCTTTTCGATGGCCAGGCACCAGGCGTGCTCCTGGTTCATCGGCGCCACGTAATCGAGCCGGTCGAAATAGGGCAGGTTCTGCAGATAGGTGCGGCTTTCCATCAGCTTTTCGGTGCCGCGGTGCAACAGGCCGATATGCGGATCGCAGCGTTCGACGATCTCGCCGTCCAGCTCCAGCACCATCCGCAGCACGCCATGCGCCGCCGGGTGCTGGGGACCGAAATTGATGTTGAAGTTGCGGATCTTCTGCTCGCCTGTCAGCGCGTCCTCGAAGCCCTTGCCGCCATCCATCATCTGTCTCTCCTGTCCGGGCGCCCTGCCCGGCTTGTCGTGTCGTACCGGCCCGTCAGGGCGCGGCCCATGCGGGCGTCAGCGACGCGCCCGCGCATTCCGTTTTGCCGTGGCCCGCACGCGGGCACGTTCCGCCTGCGCCGCCTTGGCCGCAGCCCCCGCCAGGACCAGTCCCAGAGCCGCCAGCGCGGCCAGTTCCCCCAGGATCGTCAGCATGTCAGCGCCGCTCCATCTCTTGCAGCTTCATGGCCATGATCCACAGCAGCACGATGACCACCGGCGAGATCACGCAGGCAAAGGCCCAGTTCCGGTTGATCCCGAAATGCGGCAGCAGCTTGATCATCGGAATGATCGTCGCAGCCGCCAATGCAATCCAGATCAGGAACTCCATGGCTTAACCCTCTTTCTTCTCGTCTCCCGGAAGGATGTAATCGGCGCCTTCCCAGGGGGACATGAAATCGAACTGTCGGTATTCCTGCACCAGGCTCACGGGTTCATAGACAACCCGCTTTTCCGCCTCGTCATAGCGGACCTCGGTATAGCCGGTGGTCGGGAAATCCTTGCGCAGCGGATAGCCCCGGAACCCGTAATCCGTCAGGATGCGGCGCAGGTCCGGGTGGCCGGTGAACAGGATGCCGAACATGTCGAACACCTCGCGCTCGAACCAGTTGGCCGAGGGGTGCACATCGGTGATCGAGGGCACCATATCCTCTTCGCGGATCGAGACCCGCAGGCGGATGCGCTGGTTCTGATACATGCTGAGCAGGTGATAGACCACGTCGAACCGCTTGGCTCGTTCGGGGTAATCGACAGCGGTGATATCGACCAGCGTCGAAAAGCGGCAGCTGCTGTCCGAGCGCAGGAAATCCACGAAATCGACCAGGTTCGACGGCGCCACATCGACATTCAACTCGCCATAGGTCACATCCCAGGACAGGATGCAGTCGGCGCGTTTCAGCTCCAGATGGGTGCCCAGTTCTCTGAGTGCGTCGCTCATTTGGCTCTCTCCTCAGCGCACGATGGTGCCGGTGCGGCGGATCTTGCGTTGCAACTGCAACAGACCGTAGAGCAGCGCTTCGGCGGTCGGCGGGCAGCCCGGCACGTAGATATCCACCGGCACGATCCGGTCACAGCCGCGCACCACGGAATAGCTGTAGTGGTAATAGCCGCCGCCATTGGCGCAGGAACCCATCGAGATCACGTAGCGCGGCTCGGGCATCTGGTCATAGACCTTGCGCAGGGCGGGCGCCATCTTGTTGGTCAGCGTACCGGCCACGATCATCACGTCCGACTGGCGCGGAGAGGCGCGCGGCGCGATGCCGAACCGTTCGGCGTCATAGCGCGGCATCGAGGTATGCATCATCTCGACCGCGCAGCAGGCCAGACCGAATGTCATCCAGTGCAGCGAGCCGGTGCGCGCCCAGTTGATGATGTCCTCGGTCGAGGTCAGCAGGAACCCCTTGTCCTGCAATTCGGCATTCAGGGCCTGGGTGGCGACTTCCTTGTCGACGCCCGCGGTATTGGCACCCGTCATCACTGCCATTCCAGCGCCCCTTTCTTCCATTCATAGGCAAAGCCGATGGTCAGCACGCCCAGGAACACCATCATCGACCAGAATCCCACATCGCTCATGTCCTTGAAGCCGACGGCCCAGGGAAACAGGAAGGCGATCTCCAGGTCGAAGATGATGAACAGGATCGACACCAGATAGAACCGGACGTCGAATTTCATCCGCGCATCGTCGAATGCGTTGAAGCCGCATTCATAGGCGCTGACCTTTTCGGGATCGGGATTGCGGACCGCCAGCACGACGGCGGCGAGAATCAGGACAAGTCCAAGGCCAGCGGCGACGGCCAGAAACACCAGGATCGGGAGGTATTCCCGCAACAGCTCTTCCACGAGTGGCTCCTTTCCTGCGCGCCCGCCTCGGGACGCGCCGTCAATTGGCGTGTTGACTGGACCTTCTCTACCCGCGCCCGCTCAGAGGGTCAACTGAACGAACGCGTCCTGCCACGCATATTTCGACGCAGCAGGTATCGGTTTTCAGGCATATTTTCGGTCAGACACCGGTGATCGACAGGAGATCAAACCTAAGTGTTCCATGCAGGTTTGCGCTTGTCGAAAAAGGCGCCGATTCCCTCGCGGGCCTCATCCGTCTCCCAACGGTCGACCAGCGCCCGGATGGTGCGGTCGATGACCGCGTCATCGACGCGCGGCCCCAGATCGCGGATCAGCGCCTTGGCCGAGGCAACCGCGCCGGGCGCGCAGGCCAGATAGGGTGCGACCTCGGCCTCGATCGCGGCGGCGAGATCTTCGGCAGGCACCGCGCGGGCGAGCAGACCCAGTTCCACCGCTTCGGCGGCCCCGAAGAGACGCCCCGACATGAAGACCCGGCGCGCGCGCGCCTCGCCCATGCGGGCAATGACATAGGGGCCGATGGTGGCGGGGATGATGCCCAGCCGGGTCTCGGTCAGGCCCATCTTGAGCGTGTCGACACCGATCGCGATATCGCAGACGCTGGCCATGCCGACGCCGCCGCCAAAGGCGTTGCCCTGCACCGCGCCGATCAGCGGCTTGGGCAGGCTGTTGAGCGCCTGCAACATCTCGGCCAGCTTGCGCGCCTCGACAAAGCGGGTTTCGGCATCGGCGGCCATCTGCGCCTGCATCCAGCCCAGATCGCCACCGGCGCAAAAGCTTTTGCCCGCACCGGTCAGCACCACGACCCGTACCGCGTCGTCAGCGGCCAGTTGCGCTGCGGCGGCGCTGAGATCGGCCAGCATCTGCGCCGACATGGCATTGTGTTTCTCCGCCCGGTCAAGCGTCAGGGTGGCAACCCCGCGCGCATCCGTGTCGATGGTGATGGTTTCGTACATGACCTCTCCTTCAGAACCGTTTTCCGGCACGGAAAACGGGCCGGAATTCTTGCAGAATTCCGGGTCTCACCCGGTGCGCATGGCGCGCGCCATCTCTGCCGCTTCGGCGATCACATCCATGTCGAGCCCGGTCTGGTAGCCCAGCCGCTCCAGATGCGCGGCAACCGCCTCGGTCGCCACATTGCCCGCCGCGCCCGGCGCATAGGGACACCCGCCCAAGCCGCCCACGGCAGCATCGAAGACCCGCACGCCCAGCGCCAGCGAGGCGTCGATATTGGCCAGCGCCCGGCCCTCCGTATCGTGGTAATGCCCCGCCAGCCGCGAGACCGGCACCCGCTCGCGCACTGCCAGCAGCATGCGCGCGATCTTGTCCGGGGTCGCCTGCCCGATCGTGTCGCCCAGCGAGATCTCGTAGCAGCCCAGCGAGAACAGCCGGTCAGCCACTTCGGCCACCTTCTCGGGCGCCACCGCGCCATCATAGGGGCAGTCGGTCACGCAAGAGACGTAGCCCCGCACCGGCAGATCGATATGGCGCGCGGCCTCCAGGATCGGCTCGAACCGCGCGATGCTCTCTTCGATGGTGGCGTTGATATTGGCCTTGGAAAAGCCCTCGGACGCCGAAGCAAAGACCGCAATCTCGTCTGCACGCGCCGCCAGCGCATCCTCGTAGCCGCGCATGTTCGGGGTCAGCGCCGCATAGCGCACCCCCTCGACCCGGGTGATCCCGGCCAGCACCTCGGCAGACCCGGCCATCTGCGGCACCCATTTGGGCGAGACAAAGCTGGCCACCTCGATCCGGCGGAACCCGGCCCGGCTGAGGCAATCGACCAGCGCCACCTTCTCGGCCACCGGTATCTCGCGTTTCTCGTTCTGAAGCCCGTCGCGCGGCCCCATCTCGAAGATTTCGACCCAATCGCCCATCGCCGCACTCCTGTCCCGTTGCGCTCAGTTCACCTGCCCCACCGCCGCATGTCCGCGGCGGCGCGTCAAGCCTCTTCCTCTTCCAGACGCACCAGCGCGGCACCGGCCTCGACCTGGGCGCCGGCCTCGGCCAGAACCTCGGCCACCACCCCGTCACGGGCGGCCAGCAGCGAATGCTCCATCTTCATCGCCTCCAGGATGGCGAGGCGGTCGCCCTCCTTCACCGACTGACCGGCGCTGGCAAAGACCGCCTTGACCAGACCCGGCATCGGAGCCAGCACCACGTTTGTATCGCCACCCGCGCTGCTGTCGCGATCAAGCGGGTCGATGATGTCAAAGGGCAGACCATAGCCGTCGAACACGGTGGCCACGCCCCCCGCGACCGAGACATCGGGCATCGCCCGCCCGCCGATGCGCCAGCGCCCGTCGCGCCGTTCGGCCACCACCTGATCCGCGCCGATCTGCCAGAGCTGGCGGTCACGTCCCTCGACCTGCACATCGACGGCAATCTCCTCGCCCTGCCAGCCAAGCGTGATCGCCCGGTGCAGCGGCGCCCAGAGGGTAAAGCCCTGCTCGGCCTGATCCTCGTCCAGTCCCAGCACCGCCATGGCGGCGGCGGCCACATGGCGCGGCTCGGGCGCGGGGGCCGCGACCAGCGCGTCGATATCGCGGCCAATGAGGCCGGTATCCACGTCACCGGCGGCAAAGCCCGCATGCCGGGTCAGCGCACCAAGGAAGGCCAGATTGGTGACGGTGCCGCCCACCTGTGTCCCCGCCAGCGCCCGGTCGAGCCGTGACAGCGCCACCGCGCGGGTCGGGCCGTGCACGATGACCTTCGAGATCATCGGATCGTACCAGGGGCTGATGGTGTCGCCCGCACGCACGCCGCTATCGGCGCGGCAGCCTTCGGGAAAGGCCAGATGGCTGAGCGTGCCGGTGGCGGGCAGAAAGCCCTTGGGCACATCCTCGGCATAGAGCCGCGCCTCGAAGGCATGGCCGGTGATGCTCAGATCCTCCTGCCGGGCGGGCAGGCTCTCACCCGATGCGACGCGCAGCTGCCATTCCACCAGATCGACGCCGGTGATCGCCTCGGTCACAGGATGTTCGACCTGCAGGCGCGTGTTCATCTCCATGAACCAGAACCGGTCGGCGCGCAGCCCTTCGGAGGCGTCGACGATGAATTCCACGGTCCCCGCGCCCTTGTAGCCGATGGCCTCGGCGGCACGCACGCCCGCCTGCCCCATCGCGGCGCGCATCTCCTCGGTCATGCCGGGCGCGGGCGCTTCTTCGATCACCTTCTGGTGGCGACGTTGCAGCGAGCAGTCGCGTTCGAACAGATGCACCGCATGGGTGCCGTCGCCGAATACCTGCACCTCGATATGACGCGGCTTGGACACGAATTTCTCGACCAGCACCGCGTCATTGCCAAAGGCGGTCTTGGCCTCCCCTCGGGCGCTGTCGAGCGCGGCGGCGAAATCCTGTGGCCGCTCGACCAGGCGCATGCCCTTGCCGCCGCCGCCCGCGACCGCCTTGATCAGCACCGGATAGCCGATGGTATCGGCGGCCCCCGCCAGATGTTCGGGATCCTGGTTGTCGCCGTGATAGCCGGGCACCACAGGCACGCCCGCCTCGTGCATCAGCGCCTTGGCGGCGTCCTTGAGGCCCATGGCCCGGATCGCGCTGGCCGAGGGACCGATAAAGGTCAGGCCCGCCGCCTCGACCGCATCCACGAAATCGGGGTTCTCGGACAGGAAGCCATAGCCGGGATGAATGGCCTGCGCACCGGTTTCCAGCGCGGCGGCAATGATCACTTCACCCTTGAGGTAGCTGTCGGCGGGAGCCGGACCGCCGATATGCACCGCCTCGTCCGCCATCGCCACATGTTTGGCGCCGGCATCGGCATCGGAATAGACCGCAACACAGGCGACGCCCATGCGCTGCGCAGTTTCCATCACGCGGCAGGCGATCTCGCCGCGATTGGCAATCAGGATCTTGTCGAACATGGGGTCGGTCCTTTTGACTCAAGGGTCGGTTCGGGGGCGCTGCCCGTCGCCATTGGGGGCACCCCCAATGGCGCGGCACTGGCGCCCCCGGAATATTTTCTGCGAAACGAGGATCACATGCGGAACACGCCGAACCGCGTGTCCTCGATCGGTGCGTTGAGCGCGGCGCTGAGCGACAGGGCCAGCACATCGCGGCTCTTGCGGGGGTCGATGATGCCGTCATCCCAAAGCCGGGCGCTGGCATAAAGCGGGTGCGACTGGCGCTCGAACATCTCGAGCGTCGGGCGCTTGAACTCGGCCTCTTCCTCGGCCGACCAGCTGCCGCCCTGCCGTTCGATCCCGTCGCGCTTGACGGTGGCCAGAACGCCCGCCGCCTGTTCGCCGCCCATCACCGAGATGCGGCTGTTGGGCCAGGTCCACAGGAACCGCGGCTGATAGGCGCGGCCCGCCATGCCATAGTTGCCAGCGCCAAACGAGCCACCCACCAGCATGGTGATCTTGGGCACGGCTGTCGTGGCGACCGCCGTCACCATCTTGGCACCATGGCGCGCGATGCCTTCGTTTTCGTATTTGCGGCCCACCATGAAACCGGTGATGTTCTGCAGGAACACCAGCGGGATCTTGCGCTGGCTGCACAGTTCCACGAAATGCGCCGCCTTCTGCGCCGCCTCGCTGAAGATCACGCCATTGTTGGCGATGATGCCGATCGGGCAGCCCTTGAGATGGGCAAAGCCGCAGACGATGGTCTCGCCAAAGCGCGGCTTGAACTCGTCAAAGCGCGAGCCGTCGACCAGCCGCGCGATCACCTCGCGGATGTCATAGGGGGTTTTCAGATCGGCGGGCACCACGCCCAGGATTTCCTCGGGGTCGTATGCCGGTTCCTCGGGGCTGGCCCAGTCCACCGTCAGCGGCTTGCGGCGGTTGAGCGAGCGCACCGCGCGGCGCGCCAGCGCCAGCGCGTGGGCGTCATCCTCGGCCAGGTAATCGGCCACGCCCGACAGGCGGGTGTGCACGTCACCGCCGCCGAGGTCTTCGGCGCTGACAACCTCGCCCGTCGCGGCCTTGACCAGCGGCGGACCGGCCAGAAAGATGGTGCCCTGTTCCTTGACGATGATGGTGACGTCGGACATGGCGGGAACATAGGCGCCACCTGCGGTGCAGGATCCCATGACGACCGCGATCTGCGGGATGCCCTTGGCGCTCATCCGCGCCTGATTATAGAAGATGCGGCCAAAGTGGTCGCGATCCGGGAACACCTCGTCCTGGTTGGGCAGGTTGGCGCCGCCACTATCCACCAGATAGATGCAGGGCAGGTTGTTTTCCTCGGCGATCTCCTGCGCGCGCAGGTGCTTCTTGACCGTCATCGGGTAATAGGTGCCGCCCTTTACCGTGGCATCGTTGCAGACCACCATGACCTCCTGCCCCTCGACCCGGCCGATCCCGGCGACGACACCGGCAGCGGGGGCCGCGTTATCATACATGTCATGGGCTGCGGTGGCGCCGATTTCCAGGAAGGGAGAGCCCGCGTCGAGCAGGTTGGCCACCCGGCGGCGCGGCAGCATCTTGCCCCGGCTTTCATGGCGCGCTCGCGATTTTTCACCGCCGCCCAGACGCGCGGCCTCGGCCGCCGCCCCGATCTGCGCCAGCGCCTCCAGATGCGCGGCGCGGTTCGCCTTGAAGCCCTCGGAGGCGGGCATGGCCTTGGATGTGAGTTTCATGGATTGGCCTCCAGTTCTGCCGCTGCGCGGCGCTTCAATTCCTTGCGGATCACTTTGCCTGTCACCGTCATCGGCAGCGCGTCCAGAAACGCCACCTCGCGGGGATAGGAATATTGGGCGAGCCGGTCCTTGACCCAGGCCTGCAGTTCTTCGGCGCTGGCCCGGGCGCCCGGTTTCAGCACCACATAGGCCTTGACGATCTCGGTTCTGAGCGGGTCGGGCTTGCCGACCACGCCTACGGTTGCGACGGACGGGTGGGTCAACAGGCAATCCTCGATCTCGGCCGGGCCGATGCGGTAGCCGGCCGAGGTGATCACGTCATCCTCGCGCCCCACGAAACGGAGGTACTCGCCCTCCCACACGCCCCGGTCACCGGTCACCAGCCAGTCGCCCCGGAACTTCTCGGCGGTGGCGGCCGGGTTGCGCCAGTATTCCAGCAGCATCGAGGCAGAGCCGCGCCGCACGGCGACATCGCCCTCTTCTGTCGTGGGCTGACCCGCATCGTCGATCACCGCCACCTCGTGCCCCGGCACCGGCTTGCCGATACAGCCCGGACGCACCGGGAAATCGGCGGCGCAGGACGACACGGTCATGTTGCATTCGGTCTGGCCGTAGAATTCGTTGATCGTCAGGCCAAAGGCGCCCTCGCCCCAGGCCAGCATCTCGGCCCCCAGCGGCTCGCCGCCCGAGGCGACCGAACGCAGGCCGGGAATGGCCTGATCCGCCGCTTTCAGCATCCTGAGCGCGGTGGGCGGAAAGAACACGTTCCGGACCCCGCCGCGCGCGATCACATCGGCGCAGGCCCCTGCGCTGAACTTGTCGAGCCGCGCGGCCACCACCGGAATGCCCAGCGCCAGCCCCGGCATCAGCACGTCGAACAGGCCACCGATCCAGGCCCAGTCGGCAGGCGTCCACAGGCAATCGTCCGGGCGCAGGTGATTGTGGCTGATCGAGACGCCCGGCAGGTGCCCGGTCAGCACCCGGTGACCATGCAGCGCCCCCTTGGCCCGGCCGGTGGTGCCCGAGGTATAGATCAGCACCGCCGGATCCTCAGGCCTTGTATCGGCTTGCGGCACCGGTTCGCCGGGCACCCCGATCTCGGCCGCCATCAGCGGGGTCGCCAGATCGCCCAGCAGGGCGGCGCCCTCGGCATCGGTCAACACCAGCCGGGCACCGGAATCCTCCAGCCTGCTGCGCAATGCGTCCTGCTGAAACAGCTTGAACAGCGGCACCGAAATGGCGCCGATATGCCAGAGCGCCAGATGCGCCGCGGCGCACCAGGGCGATTGGCTGAGCAGCACGCCGACCCGGTCCCCCGGCGCCACGCGCCGCATCAGCGCCCGCGCCAGCCCCTGCACCATTTCGCTCAGGTCGCCATGAGTAATGTCGCGCCGCGCGGGTCCGGTCAGGTCGATGATCGCCAGCGCATCGGCAGGTTGCGACAGGCATTGGCGCGCCATGTTCAGACGCGCGGGCAGGTCCCAGCCGCCATCAGGGCGCAACCCCGGTATGCGCGCCGCGAATGTCATTGGACGCGACCCCCGGAAACCCCTTGAACAAAAGGGGCTATAAAGGTGTTTTGTAAATAAATATAATTCGTTACGCGGCGGAAGATAAACAAATTTTGATCCAGATCAGGGAATTCGCATCTGTCCGGGCGCAGAAACGGGTCGTCAACTAAACCAAAGGTACCCACATGACACGTATCGCTGCTGCCTTGGCGCTTTCCACAGCTCTCGTCACCCTTGCCGGACCACTCGCGGCCCAATCTCAGGGCGATTGGACCGTTGGTGTCGGTGTGGGCTATGTGAACCCAAAATCCAACAACGGCACCCTGGCCGGTGGCGCGGCCACGGTGGATGACAACACCCAGGGGATCTTTACCGTCGAATACTTCATCCGTGACAATCTGGGCATCGAACTGCTGGCCGCGACACCGTTCAAGCATGACGTCTCGATCAGCGGGATCGGCTACGCCGGGACTGTCAAACACCTTCCGCCCACCTTGTCGCTGAACTATCACTTCCCGACCAACTCGGCCTGGAAGCCCTATCTGGGTATCGGCGTGAACTATACCACCTTCTTCGAGGAAAGCTCGCCGCTGGGCACGCTCAAGCTGGATGACAGTTTCGGTGTCGCCGTCAACGCGGGCCTCGACTATCAGATCAGCGACCGCGGCGCTCTGCGTCTGAACGCGCGCTGGATCAACATCGAAACCGACGCCACCCTGAACGGTGCCGCCATCGGCACGGCCGAGATCGACCCGCTGGTGATCGGCGTCCAGTACGTGCATCGGTTCTGATCCCTCCTCGGCAAGACAGGCGGCCCGCAAGTTCCCTCGGCTTGCGGGCCGTTTGCGTTTTCAGAGCACCGTGTTCATCAGCTCGCGGCCGATCAGCATGCGGCGGATCTCCGAGGTGCCGGCGCCGATCTCCATCAGCTTGGCATCGCGGAAGATGCGGCTGACCGCGCTGTCGGACAGGAACCCGGCACCGCCCATCGCCTGCACCGCCTGATGCGCCTGCACCATCGCCTGTTCGCTGGCATAAAGACAGCAGGCGGCGGCGTCTTGACGGGTCACGTCGCCCCGGTCACAGGCCTTGGCGACCTCATAGATATAGGCGCGGGCCGAATTCATCGCCGTGTACATGTCGGCGATCTTGCCCTGCATCAGCTGGAAGGTTCCGATCGGTTTGCCGAACTGCTTGCGCTCGGCCATATAGGGCATGATCTCGTCCAGGCAGGCGGCCATGATGCCGGTGCCGATGCCCGCAAGCACCACGCGTTCATAATCGAGGCCCGACATCAGAACGGCAACGCCGCGCCCCTCCTGGCCCAGCACGTTTTCAAACGGCACTTCGACATCCTCGAACACCAACTCGGCCGTGTTCGAGCCGCGCATGCCCAGCTTGTCGAAATGCTTGGAGGTCGAGAAACCCTTCATCGACTTTTCGATCAGGAAGGCGGTGATGCCCTTGCTGCCCGCCTCGGGGTCGGTCTTGGCATAGACCACCAGCGTATCGGCGTCGGGGCCGTTGGTGATCCAGTACTTGTTGCCGTTCAGGCGATAGTGGTCGTTGCGCTTTTCGGCGCGCAGCTTCATCGACACCACGTCTGATCCGGCGCCCGCCTCGGACATGGCCAGCGCGCCCACATGCTTGCCCGAGACCAGGCCCGGCAGGTATTTGCGCTTTTGCTCGTCATTGCCGTTCAGCTTGATCTGGTTGACGCAGAGGTTGGAATGCGCGCCGTAGCTGAGGCTGACCGAGGCGCTGGCGCGCGCGATCTCTTCGACCGCCACCACATGCGCCAGATAGGACATGCCGGCGCCGCCGAACTCCTCGGGCACGGTGATGCCCAAGAGGCCCAGATCGCCCATCTCGCGCCACAGCTCGTTGGGAAACTCGTTGGTCTGGTCGATCTCGGCGGCCATCGGGCGAACCCGCTCCTGCGCCCAGCGATGCACCATATCGCGCAGCGCGTTCACATCCTCGCCCAGATCGAATTGCATGGTAGCTGCGAACATCGCGCTCTCCTCTCCGCATTAATGAACAACTGTTCAATAAAGGCGATACCAGCGTTTTCCTCATCCGTCAACGATTCCTGCATATGAAGCATGACGGCAAAGGCGCCGTCCCTTGCGGAACGGCGCCTTTGCGGCTTTGCGGCGTTTCGCGATGTCAGGACTGGTGGACCGCCCCCACCTCGGCCCGGATGATGCGCGCGATCAGATCGCAATCCTCGAGGCTGAAGGTCAGCGGCACCCGCATGTCGACGATCCCGGCCAGCACCCTATCGCTGGCAGGCATCGGCGCGCTCTCGGCATAGCGCCAGCTGTCATAGCGTGAGGTAAAGCCCACAGGTTCAGGCGTGCCGAACCATTTCAGCTCGACCCCCCGCGCCGCGCAGCGGCGCAGCACCTCCTGCACCTTGTCCGCCGCCCAGTCGAGCAGCAGGAACTGGATGGACGAGCCGACATAGGTCTCGGCCTCGGGCCGCTCGATCACCGTGAGGCCCGGCGTGCCGCGCAAGCCCGCCTCGATGCGCTGATAGCGTTCGTTCCAGCGCGTCACCTGTGTGTCCAGCGCGCGCAGCTGCGGCCGCAGGATCGCGGCGCGCAGATTGTCCATCCGGCCCGAGATATTGGGGGTGTGATACTTGATCCGCTCGAACACCTCAGGCCCCGGCGCCGCCAGGTGGCGTTCATAGAGCATGTAGGAGCCCGACAGCATCACCGCCCGCGCCGCGATCTCCTCGTCATCGGTGACCAGCAGCCCGCCCTCGCCCGAGTTCACATGCTTGTAGGTCTGGCAGGAGTAACAGCCGACCGCGCCCTGACGGCCCGAGGGCACGCCGTTCCACGCCGCGCCCATCGTATGGGCGCAATCCTCGATCACGATAATCCCGGCGTCGTCGCAGATCTGCATCAGCCGGTCCATGTCGCACAGATGCCCGCGCATATGGCTCAGCATCAGCACCCGCGCCGTGCCCGCCTTGGCCTCCAGATCATCCAGGTCGATGGTCAGGCTTTCGGTCACCCCCACAAACACCGGCCGCGCCCCCACCGAGGCGATGGCGCCGGGCACCGGTGCCAGCGTAAAGGCGTTGGTCAGCACCGCATCGCCGGGCCCCACCCCCACAGCGCGCAACGCGGTGGCCATCGCATAGCCGCCCGAGGCCACCGCCAGACAATAGCGCGCGCCGGTCTGGGCGGCGAATTCCTGCTCCAGCAGGGCGGTCTCGCCCAACTCGCCCTTGGCCAGATTGTACCGGTGCAACCGGCCATGACGCAGCACCGCCAGTGCCGCCTCGATCGCCTCGTCCGGAATGGGTTCCTGCTGGGTGAAACTACCCGAGAATGTCTCTGTCATGACTGGTATCTGAGGCGGCGCCCGACAGGTGGTCAAGAGCCGAGATGCAGTTTTGCAAAGGCCAAATCGGGTTTTATCCGATCAGCCGGGTCACCACCTGCGGCAGGTCCTCGAACCGGTCCAGCAGCGCCTCGGGTTCCAGCGCCGCCATATCGGCCCCCGAAGGGCCGAAGGTGACAAGGATCGAGGGCACGCCAGCGGCGCGCGCGGTGTTGCGGTCGGTATCGCTGTCACCCACCAGGACGCAGGCCGCCGGATCGCCCCCCGCCGCCCGCGCGGCGGCGCGCAGCGGTTCGGGGTCGGGCTTGCGCACCGGCAGCGTATCGGCGCCGATCAGCGCGGCAAAGACGTCGCGTACCCCCAGCCGTTGCAAAAGCAGGTCGGCCAGCGCCTCGGGCTTGTTGGTGCAGATGCCGACGCCGTAGCCCAGACCGCGCAGGTCCTCGACCGCCTCCATCGCGCCGGGATAGAGGAAACTGTGATGGTCGATCGCGCCGCGATAGGCCTCCAGCAGCACCGGGTAATAGCGGTCAACCGTCGCCGCATCATAAGCGCCCGCGCGCTCCAGCCCGCGCGTCAGCATCATCCGCCCGCCCCGCAGTGCGATGCCTGCATCCTGCCCCGGCACCAGCACATCGCCCAGCCCCATGTCACGGAAACAGTGATTGGCCGCGGCCAGCAGGTCGCCCGAGGTATCGGCCAGCGTTCCGTCCAGATCGAAGATCACCGTGCGCATCGCGCCCCTTTCCGGGCGATGTTGCGCCCCTGCCTGTCTCTGCCCGTCCGCACAATCGCTTGCGCCCGTGCCCCCAGCGGATAAAACGGGCGCAAGCAAAACGAAAGAGAAAACGCATCATGAGCACCGCACTGGTCATTCTCGCCGCTGGCAAGGGAACCCGGATGAACTCCGAGCTGCCCAAGGTTCTGCACCCGATCGCCCAGGTGCCGATGCTGGTGCATGCGATGCGCGCCGGCGCCGTGCTGGAGCCTGAGCGCACCGTAATCGTGGCAGGCCATGGTGCCGAAGCCGTGCGCGCCGCCGCTCTGGACGAGGATGAGGGCGCAACGGTCGTCCTGCAAGAGGAACAGCTGGGCACCGCCCATGCCGTCGATCAGGCGCGTGCAGCGCTGGAGGGGTTCGCGGGCGATGTGGTCGTGCTCTATGGCGACACGCCCTTTCTGCAACCCGACACGCTGGAGCGGATGCTGGCCGCCCGCAAGACCCACGACCTGGTCATCCTCGGGTTCGAGGCCGCCGACCCCGCCCGGTATGGTCGCCTCGTGATGCAGGGCGACAGCCTGGAACGGATCGTCGAGTTCAAGGATGCCACCGAAACCGAGCGCGCGATCCGCTTCTGCAACTCGGGCCTTTTGGCCTGCAACGCGGAAACCCTGTTCGGCCTCATCGCGGCGGTGGGCAATGACAATGCCTCGGGCGAGTATTACCTGACCGACGTGGTCGAGATCGCGCGCAAACAGGGGCTGGCCGTGACCGCGGTGGCCTGTGACGAGGCGCAGACGTTGGGCGTCAACTCGCGCGCCGATCTGGCAGCGGCAGACGCGATCTTTCAGGAGCGCGCCCGGGCCGAGTTGCTGGATCTGGGCGTCACCCTAATGGCGCCGGACACCGTTTATCTTGCCGCCGATACGGTGATCGGACGCGACACGGTGATCGAGCCCAACGTGGTGTTCGGCCCCGGCGTCTCGGTGGAAAGCGGTGCCACCATCCGCGCATTCTCGCATCTCGAGGGCTGCCATGTCAGCCAGGGCGCGGTGGTCGGCCCCTATGCCCGCCTGCGCCCCGGTGCCGAACTGGCCGAAAATGCCCGCATCGGCAATTTCGTCGAGATCAAGAATGCCGAGATCGGCGAAGGTGCCAAGGTCAACCACCTGACCTATATCGGCGATGCCAGCATCGGCGCGAACAGCAATATCGGCGCCGGGACCATCACCTGCAATTATGACGGCGTGATGAAGCACCGCACCACCATCGGCGCCAATGTCTTTATCGGCTCGAACACGATGCTGGTGGCGCCGGTCACCTTGGGCGACGGTGCGATGACCGCGACCGGCACCGTGGTGACCCGCGATGTCGAACCCGACGCGCTGGCCGTTGCCCGCACCAAGCAGGAGAACAAGCCCGACCGCGCGCGCAAGCTGTTTGACATGCTGCGCGCCAAGAAGGCCCGCAAGCAGAAAGACACCTGACGCGCCTCTGCCTGCGACAGGTTCACGACAACCGGCGCCCGCGCCGGTTGTCACTACCCCGCCCGTGGAGGACGCCATGCTCAGCCCCTATCTCGACCAGATCCGCGACCATGCCGACACCGAACGCGCCGCCGAGATGGCCGCCTATCACAAGGCTCCGCGCGTCTATCTGGGGGTCGCCAACCCGGTGCTGAACGATCTGAGCCGGGCCTGGCGGCAACAGTTGGCTGTTCCCGACCGGGTGGCGCTGGCCAAGGCGCTTTGGCAGACCGATATCCACGAGGCGCGGGTGGCCGCCGCCAAGCTTTTGACCCAGGCCCGCATCCGCCCTGACGACGCGGTCTGGGACCTGCTGCTGTCGTGGCTGCCCGATTTCGATGCCTGGGCAATTGCCGATCATGCGGCGATGGCGATGCAGAAACGGCTGGTGGCCGATCCGGCGCGGCTGGACCAGGTCGAAGACTGGACCCGCTCGGACCACATGTGGACCCGGCGCGCCGCGCTGGTGACCACCCTGCCCTGGGCCAAGATGAGCAACCCCAAACCCGCCGATACCGCCGCGCGCGACCGCATCCTGGGCTGGGCGGCGGATTATGTGCCCGACCGCGACTGGTTCATCCAGAAATCGGTGGCCTGGTGGCTGCGCGACCATTCCAAGCACGATCCCGAAGCGGTGCGCGCCTTTCTGGCCGAACACGGCCCCGCCATGAAGGCATTTGCCCGCAAGGAGGCGGGCAAATACCTGAAAGCTCAGTTGGAATAGACGTCGAGTTCCACCAGCTCGTCGATCGGCGCCAGCAGCGCCCGCATCGCCTCAAGTGACAGGCGGCTGCCGCTGCCCGGATCGCCGCCGCCAGGAATCAGGGTGACATGGGCGATGGCGCCCGTCTTGCGCACCACTACGCGGCCATTGCGCTCCTGTTCGACTAGCGCGGTCTCCATCCAGCGCCCCGGAATCGTGGGATCGCCCAGACCGGCCACGGTCTGGCGCGCGCCCTCCCATCCGGGAAGGATGTCGGCAGGTGGCGCGGCCGTTTCGGCCTCGGGCGTTGCGGCCTCGGCGGCCTCTTCGGGCGCGGTTTCGGCCTGCGGCGCGGCGGTGGTTTCCGGGGCCTTGTCGCCCCCGAACAGCTTGTCGGTGGTGGTGCGCACGCGGTCACAGCCCGCCAGCGCCACGAGGGAAATCAGAACCAGGTATCTCATGGCCCGACCCTAGCGCCAGAGAGCGGGCCTGCGCCAGCCCAAACCCACATCGCCCTTGCCGCTGGCAGCGACCCGCTTTACCTATGTCGCCATGACAGCTCCGCTTATCGACCCGTTCCAGCGCGCCATCACCTATCTGCGCGTCTCCGTCACAGACCGCTGCGATTTCCGCTGCGTCTATTGCATGTCGGAAAGCATGACCTTTCTGCCGAAGAAAGAGCTGCTGACGCTGGAAGAGCTGGACCGCATGTGCTCGACCTTTGTCCGCATGGGAGTGGAGAAGCTGCGCATCACCGGTGGCGAGCCGCTGGTGCGTCGCGACATCATGACCTTTTTCAACCGCATGACACGGCATCTGGACAGCGGCGCGCTGAAAGAACTGACGCTGACCACCAATGGCTCGCAGCTGGAACGCTTTGCCGATCAGCTTTATGCCGCAGGCGTGCGCCGGGTGAATGTCTCGCTTGATACGCTGGACGATCAGAAATTCGCCGACATCACCCGCTGGGGCCGCCTGCCGCAGGTGCTGCGCGGCATCGACGCGGCCCAGCGCGCGGGCCTCAGGATCAAGATCAACGCGGTCGCGCTCAAGGGCTTCAACGAGGAAGAACTGCCGCGCATCACCGAATGGTGCGCCGAACGCGGCATGGACCTGACCTGGATCGAGGTCATGCCGATGGGCGATATCGGCAACGAGAACCGTCTTGGCCAATTCTGGTCGCTCAAGGACGTGCGCGCGGAGTATGAAAACCACTACCGTGTCACCGACCTGTCCGAACGCACCGGTGGCCCGGCGCGCTATGTGCGGCTGGAGGAGACCGGGCAAAAGATCGGCTTCATCACCCCGCTCAGCCATAATTTCTGCGAAAGCTGCAACCGGGTGCGCCTGACCTGCACCGGCGAGCTGTATATGTGCCTCGGACAAGAGGACATGGCCGACCTGCGCAAGCCCCTTCGCGACCATCCGGGCAGCGAGGAACCGCTGGAGCAGGCGATCCGTGCCGCTATCGGGCTGAAACCCAAGGGCCATGATTTCGACTATTCCCGCCAGCAGGTCGACGGCAGGATGTCCCGGCACATGAGCCACACGGGCGGCTGACCGTGTCCGGCCCCGGCCTGTCGCCGACCCCGCTCTATCATCTTTATCGCGCGGCCTCGTCGGTGCTGGTTCCGTTTGCGTGGCGCGCGGTCCGCAAAAAGCTGCGCCGCGCCGATGTACCGCTGGAGCGCCAGCACGAACGTCTGGGCCACGCGAGCCTGCCACGCCCTGCCGGGCGGCTCGTTTGGTTCCATGCCGCCAGCGTCGGCGAGAGCCTGTCGGTGCTGCGCCTGATCACCCGCATGGGCGAGCGGCTGCCGAACCTCGAGTTCCTGATCACCTCGGGTACGCCCACCTCGGCCGATCTGATCGCGCGGCGGATGCCGCCGCGCTGCCGTCACCAGTTCGCCCCGCTCGACGGGCCCGGCCCGGTGGCGCGCTTCTATCGCCACTGGCGCCCCGACGCGGCGGTGTTTGTCGAAAGCGAGTTCTGGCCGCGCATGATCGTCGAGGGCGCGCGCGCCGGAGTGCCGCTGGCCCTCTTGAATGCCCGCCTGTCGGAGAAATCGGTGCGCGGCTGGCAACGGTTCCCCTCGACTGCGCGCTTTCTCCTCGATCGCTTTCGCCTGTTCCTGACCCAGAACCGGCAGACCGCCGACAACCTGATCGCCATGGGCGCCGACCCGGCGCGGGTCACGCCCGGCACCAACCTCAAGGCTATGGCCGGGCCGCTGCCGGTCGATGCCGCCCTGCTGGCAGAGATGCGTGCCGCCATCGGTCCCCGCCCGATCTGGGTCGCCAGTTCCACCCATCCGGGCGAGGAAGAGGTGGTGCTGGAAGCGCATCGCCAATTGCTGGCCGACCACCCTGACCTGTTGCTCTTGCTGATCCCGCGCCACCCCGAGCGCGGCACTGAAGTGTCGACGCTGATAACAGGTGCCGGACTCACATCCGCCCGCCGCAGCATCGGCGAGAGCATCACCCCCGGCACGCAGGTCTATCTGGCCGACACGCTGGGCGAGACCGGCACCTGGTACGCGCTTTGCCCGCTGGTCTTTCTCGGCGGCTCCCTGCGCGAGATCGGCGGCCACAACCCGTTCGAACCGGCCCAGGCAGGCGCGGCGGTGATTACCGGGCCGGGCTATTTCAACTTTGCCGAAACCTTTCAGCCATTGATTGCGAGCGGTGGCGCCATAGAGGTAACAGGCGCCGCTCCGCTGGCCCGCGCCGTCCGCCGCTGGCTGGACGATACAGAGGCGTTTGACACCGCCCGCACCCAGGCGCGCGCACTGGTCGCCGCGCAGGAAACCGCGCTTGAGGGGGTCATCGACACCCTGACAACCCGGCTGGGACTGGATTGATGCCCGATCTCTTCGTCACCAATTTCAACCGCAACTTCACCGGCGTCTCGGCCACGGCGGCGAATGTGATCCGCCAGCAGGTCGCGACGCACGATCTGGCGCTGGTGGGCCATGCCCTGCCCGGCTGCCCCACACCGATCAGCGCCCGCGCCGCCCGCGCGCTGTCACGCACGCCACCCCCGGGCAAGCCCTTTGCCATCTGGCACGTGCGCCGCAACCCCGAGATGCAGACCGCGATCTGGGCGCGCGATGTGCTGCGCCTGCCGATCCGTATCGTCTTTACCTCGGCCGCGATCCGGCGGCATTCGGCCTTTCCGCGCTGGCTGATCAACCGCATGGACGCGGTGGTGGCCACATCCGACGCGGCGGCAAGCTTTGTCCCGCATGTGCGCGCGGTGGTGCCCCATGGCGTCGATACAGATCGCTTCACCCCCGCCCCCGACCGCCCCGCCGCCTGGGCGGCGCAGGGCTATGGCGGCACATTCGGCATTGCCACCATCGGTCGGGTGCGCCTGGAAAAGGGCACCGATCTCTTTGTCGAGGCGATGCTGCGCCTCTTGCCCGAGATGCCGGGCGCGGTGGCGCTGGTGGTGGGACGCGCCACCAAAGAGCACCAGAAATTCGCCCTGACCCTCAAGGACAAGGTGCAGCGCGCCGGCATGATCGACCGCATTCGTTTCATCGACGAGGTTGCGCCGGACCGCCTGCCGGACCTGATGCGCGCCCTGTCGCTGGTGGTGCAACTGCCCCGCTACGAGGGCTATGGCATGGTCCCGCTCGAGGCGATGGCCTCGGGCGTGCCCTTTGTCGGCTCGGACACCGGCTTCTTTCGCGAGTTCTCGGCCCAGGGCCGCACCGGGCGGGTGGTGCCGCTGGAAAATCCGAGCCAAGGGGCCGAGGTTGCCCGTGCGCTGCTGGTTGACGAGGATATCCACGGTGCCGCCGCCCTTGCCGCCCGTGAGATCGCGGTCGAGAGTTTCAGCGCCGCGCGCGAGGCCGCGGGGATCGAGGAAGTCTATCAACAGCTCTGGTCGCAGGCTGCCCCCAAGGCCTGACCCGGCCA
This sequence comes from Ruegeria sp. BHSC223, assembly GCF_059613025.1. Classification (NCBI taxonomy): domain Bacteria; kingdom Pseudomonadati; phylum Pseudomonadota; class Alphaproteobacteria; order Rhodobacterales; family Roseobacteraceae; genus Ruegeria; species Ruegeria sp. BHSC223. The sequence continues at coordinate 117,856 of NZ_JBXWRR010000007.1, read as the reverse complement.
GATGCGCAAACCGGAGGCAGGACGGCCGAATTCAAGCCCCGTTTACACAGGTGCCTGCGTGAAAAAATTGACTAATCGGTAAAATAATGCTCCGCTTCCTGAAAAAAGCAGGAGAGGATCATGAAGAACACATCAATCACGCGCAGGGTCATGCTTGCTGCGGCAGTCGCAGCTTCGGCCCTGATGACGGCGGGGGCTGCCGCCGCCGAAAAGGTCAAGGTCGCGGCCATCTACACGCTGCCGGTCGAACAGCAATGGATCAGCCGCATTCACAAGGCGTTGAACACCGCCGCCGACCGCGGCGATATCGACTATACCTTCTCGGAGAATGTCGCAAATACCGATTATGAAAGGGTAATGCGCGAATATGCCGAACAGGGTGCACAACTGATCGTGGGCGAGGTGTTCGGTCTGGAACGCGCCGCACGCAAGGTGGCCAAGGACTATCCCGACACCGCCTTTCTGATGGGATCGTCCTTCGGGCCGGTGGCGCCGAATTTCTCGGTCTTCGACAACTGGATCCACGAACCCAGCTATCTGACCGGCATGGTGGCCGGTGCCGCCACCGAATCGAACGTGATCGGCATGGTCGGCGGCTATGCCATCCCCGAGGTGAACCGGCTGATGCATGCGTTCATGGACGGCGCGCGCTCGGTCAACCCCGATGTCAAGTTCATCGTCAATTTCATCGACAGCTGGTATGACCCGCCCAAGGCCAAGGAAAGCGCCTTTGCGATGATGGATGCGGGCGCGGACGTGATGTATGCCGAACGCTTTGGCGTCTCTGACGCCGCGGTCGAGCGCGGCGTCAAGGCGGTCGGCAACGTGATCGACACCTCGGGCGATTATCCCGGCACCATCGTCGCCTCGGCGCTGTGGCACATGGAGGCCACCATCGACAAGGCGATCGAGAATGTCGCGGGTGGCAGTTTCGAGGCCGCCGATTATGGCCAGTACAGTTTCATGGCCTATGGCGGGGGTTCGCTGGTGATGGACGAGACCCTGGTCGCACCGGAAACGGTCACGGCGGTCAAGGCCAAGGAAGCCGAGATTCTGGACGGTCTGTTCCGTGTCAACGTGAACGACGACCGCCCGGTCTCGGACAACTGATGAAAGCGGGGCTGGCGGGGTGACCGCCAGCCCGTTTCCCCATGACGGATAGAACGGTTCTCAGGCTGAACGGGCTCAGCAAGCGCTTTGGCCCGGTGGTGGCCAATGACGATGTCAGCCTGTCGCTGGCGCGCGGCGAGGTGCTGGCGCTGCTGGGCGAAAACGGCGCGGGCAAGACCACGCTGATGAACATGCTGTTCGGGCATTACCTGCCCGACGCGGGAACGGTCGAGGTGGCGGACGAGGCCGGGCATCTTGCGCCCCTGCCGCTGGGCCATCCGCAGGCGGCGCTGGCCGCCGGCGTGGGCATGGTGCACCAGCATTTCACCCTGGCCGAGAACCTCAATGCGCTGGACAATATCACGCTGGGCGCTGAACCGCTGCGCGCGATCCGCCGCGACCGGCGTGGCGCGCGGACACGGATCGAGGCGATCATGGCCCATAGCGGGCTCAAGGCCCCGCTGAACGTGCCGGTGGGCCGCCTTTCCGTGGGCGAGCGGCAGAGGGTCGAGATCCTCAAGGCGCTCTACCGCGACGCCCGCATTCTGGTGCTGGACGAACCCACCGCGGTGCTGACCCCGCAAGAGGCCGATACGCTGTTTGCCAGCATCAAGGCGATGACGACCGAGGGCCTGTCGGTGATCTTCATCTCGCACAAGCTGCGCGAGGTGCTGGCCTTTTCCGACCGGATCGCGGTGCTGCGCCATGGGCGCAAGGTGGGAGAAATGGCCACATCCGAGGCCGACGAGGCGGCGATTGCCCGGATGATGGTGGGCGCCGACACCCCCCGCATCGCCCGCAGCGCCATGGCGCCGGGTGCCCCGGTTCTGCATTTGCAGGGGGTTTCGGTCGCGGGCCGGTCCCAGCGCGACAGCCTGAAACAGGCCGATCTGACGGTACATGCCCATGAGATCCTTGGCGTTGCGGGTATCTCGGGCAACGGGCAAAGCGCGCTGGCCAACGTGATCTCGGGCCTTTCCGTCCCCACCGCCGGGCATATCCGGGTGGATGGGAGCGAGGTCCCCCGCCCCTCTCCCGCCAGGATGGTGCGCGCCGGTGTCGGGCGCATCCCCGAGGACCGCCATCACGAGGGCATCGTCGGCGCCATGAGCGTGGCCGAGAACATGGTGATCGAGAGGCTGGACGACCCGCAGGTGCAATCGCGCGGGCTGCTCCGGCGCGAGGCGATCGCGACCCATGCCGAGGAACTGGCCCGTGCCTATGACGTGCGCGGTCCGGGCGTGACGGCACCTGCGCGGCTGCTTTCGGGCGGCAATATCCAGAAACTGATCCTGGCGCGGGTGTTCGAACGCTCGCCCCGCCTGATCCTGGCCAACCAGCCGACACGCGGTCTGGACATGGGGGCGGCGGCCGAGGTCGGGCGGCGCCTGCTCGAGGCCCGCGAACGCGGCGCCGGGATCGTGCTCATCTCGGAGGATCTGGACGAGATCCTGGGCCTGGCCGACCGGGTCGTGGTGATCCGCGACGGCCAGATTGTCGAGACCGGCAGCCATGACCGCGAGCGGATTGGATTGATGATGGCAGGAGAGGCGGCATGATCCGGATTGAACCGCGCCAACACAGGTCGCGCACCATGGACCTGGGCATTCCGGTGCTTTCGGCCGTGATCGCGCTGGCCTTTGCCGCCATTCCGCTGATGGCGGCGGGCGCCAACCCGATCACGGCCTATGGCGAGATGGTCAAGGGCGTCTTTGGCTCGGTCTTTGCCCTGTCCGAGATGCTGACCCGCGCGACACCGCTGATCTTTACCGGGCTGGCCGCCGCGCTGGCCTTTCGCGCCAAGCTCTGGAACATCGGGGCCGAGGGGCAGCTTTACCTTGGCGCCATGGCGGCGGTGGCGGTCGGCGCCGGCTGGCTCGACCTGCCGGGGCTGGTGCTGGTGCCGCTGATCGTGATCCTTGGTGCTGCGGCCGGGGCGGCGGGCATGGCGGTGCCGACCTACCTGAAATCGCGCTTTGGCGCCGACGAGGTGGTGACCACGCTTCTGTTGAACTTCATCATCCTGATTTTCCTGCAAATGATGCTCGAAGGACCGCTCAAGGATCCAATGGGGCTGGGCTGGCCGCAATCGGCGCCGATCCTCGACCAGGGCATGCTGCCGCCACTGATGGACCGGATGCGGGTGCATTCCGGACTGATCCTGGCGCTGGTTCTGGCCGCGGTGGCGCAGTTCATGCTGGCGCGCTCGGTCTGGGGGTTCCGGCTGCGCGCGGTGGGCGAGAACGCCGCCGCCGCCCGCCATGCCGGGATCAACGTCAACCGTTCGCTGTTTGGCGTGGCGATCATCTCGGGCGGGCTGGCCGGGCTGGCGGGTGTCAGCGAGGTCGCGGGCCTCAAGGGTTATCTGACCGCCGACCTGTCGCCCGGTTTCGGCTATACCGGCATCGTGGTGGCCATGCTGGCGGGCCTGTCGCCGGTGGGGGTGGTCATCGCCGCCCTGTTCATCGCCTCGGTCTTTGTCGGAGCTGACAGCATGAGCCGGGCGATGGGAGTATCGTCCTTTCTGGCCGATCTGGTGGTGTCGATGTCGCTGCTCTGCGTTCTGGTGGGCGGCTTCATCGCCCGCTACCGGATCATCCGCTCGGGCACGGGAAGGGCCGCGTCATGATGGACATCTTGAACATCCTGCTCAGCGAAAGCTTCTGGGCCGCAAGCCTGCGGATTGCGACCCCGCTGATATTCGGCGTGCTGGGCGCACTGATCTGTGAACGCGCGGGCGTGCTGAACCTTGGTATCGAGGGGATATTCGTGGTCGGCGCCATGTGCGGCTGGATGGCGGTCTGGCTGGGCGCGGGCCTGTGGGGCGGCGTGCTGGTGGCGGCGCTGGCGGGGGCCTTCTTTGGCCTGCTGCACGCGATCCTGACCGTGCCGCTGGGCCTGTCGCAACATGTCTCGGGCCTTGGCATCACCCTGTTTGCCACCTCGGTCAGTTATTTCACCTATCGCACCGCGCTGCCCAATGTCTCGTCCCCGCCCCGGATCGAGCCGTTTCAGCCGCTGGACCTGCCGGTGCTGTCCGATCTGCCCTTCCTCGGGCCGGTCCTGTTTCAGCAGACGGCGCTGACCTGGCTGGCACTGATGATGGTTGGGCTGGTCTGGTATGTGCTGAACCGCACCGCGCTGGGGGTGGCCATTCAGGCGGTGGGCGACAATCCCGACAGTGTCGATGCGCAGGGCCTGTCGGTCTATGGGCTGCGGATCGGCGCCATCGTGGCGGGGTCGGCGCTGATGGCGCTTGGCGGCGCCTTCCTGACGATGAGCGCGTTTGACGCCTTCTTTTTCGGCATGGTCAACGGACGCGGCTGGGTCTGTATCGCGCTGGTGATCTTTGCCAGCTGGCGACCGGGCAAGGCGCTGTTCGGGGCGCTGTTGTTTGGCGCCTTCGATGCGCTTCAGGTCCGTTTGCAGACCGAGATGGGTGCGCTGGTGCCGGGACAGGTGTTCCTGATGGCGCCCTATATCCTGTCCATCATGGCCCTTGTCATCGCCGCGCGCTCTGCCGACTATCCGCGCGCATTGCTGCACCCCTGGTTCAAGGGCCAACGATAGGAGCCTGCCATGTTCGACCTGATCGTCAAGAACGCCAATCTGCCCGACGGGAAGAGCGGCGTCGATATCGCCTGCAAGGATGGCCTGATCGCCGCCGTCGAACCCGGCATCACCGCCGAGGCGGGCACGGTGATCGAGGCGGGCGGCAACCTGGTCTCGCCGCCCTTTGTCGATCCGCATTTCCACATGGACGCAACCCTGTCGTTGGGCACGCCGCGCATGAACGTCTCGGGCACGCTGCTGGAGGGGATCGCGCTGTGGGGTGAACTGAAGCCGATCCAGTCGATCGATGACATCATTGCCCGCGCGCTGCGCTATTGCGATCTGGCGGTGGCCAAGGGCATCGGCGCGATCCGCAGCCATGTGGACACCTGCGACGACGAATTGAAAGGCGTGCAGGCCCTTCTGGAGGTGCGCGAGCGGGTCAAGGACCGGCTCGACCTGCAACTGGTGGCCTTTCCCCAGGACGGGGTGCTGCGCGACCCGACCGCGATGGCCAACACCGTGCGGGCGCTGGACATGGGCGTCGATGTGGTGGGCGGCATCCCGCATTTCGAGCGCACCATGGCCGATGGCGCCGAAAGCGTGCGCCTCTTGTGCGAGATCGCGGCCAAGCGCGGGTTGATGGTCGACATGCATTGCGACGAAAGCGACGATCCCCTGAGCCGCCATATCGAGACGCTGGCCTATGAGACCCAGCGTCTGGGCCTTCAGGGCCGGGTGGCGGGTTCGCACCTGACCTCGATGCACTCGATGGACAACTACTATGTCTCGAAACTGATCCCGCTGATGGTCGAGGCCGGGGTTCATGCCATTCCCAATCCGCTGATCAACATCATGTTGCAGGGCCGGCACGACAGCTATCCCAAACGGCGCGGCCAGACGCGCGTGCGCGAGCTGCGCGATGCGGGCATCACCGTGGGCTTCGGCTCGGATTGCGTGATGGATCCGTGGTATTCGCTGGGCCGCGCCTGCATGCTCGACGTGGCCTTCATGGGGCTGCATGTGGGTCAACTGTCCAGCCGCGCCGACATGGACTGGTGCTTTGACGCGGTCACCGAGAATTCGGCCCGGATCATGGGGCTCGACGGTTATGGTCTGGCCAAGGGCTGCGCCGCGAATTTCGTGCTGTTGCAGGCGCGCGACCGGATCGAGGCGATCCGCCTGCGCGCCCATCGCCTGGCCACCATCCGCAAGGGCGCGGTGATCTGCCGGTCAGCCCCGGTGACCCACGAGCTGGCTGGCACGGATGGCTGGTCGGGACTGGACGAGACCGCATTCGCACCACCGCAGACCGGGTAACGATCTGGGTGACACGCGCCTTGCGTGGCTAGGGGAGAGGCGGCGCCTCTCCCTGTTTCTTGCTCAGGCAGCAGGCATCCGCTGTTCGACGATCTCGGCCCACCAGCTGCATCCCGCCGGAATGGCCTCGTCGTTGAAGTTGTATTCGGGATGATGCACCATCGCGGTGTCGCCATTGCCGACCAGGATATAGGCGCCGGGGCGTTCCTCCAGCATATAGGCGAAATCCTCGCCCCCCATGACCAGCGCCGCCTCGTCGCAGCCGCCCGACACATCGCGCGCCACCTTGGCCGCGAACTCGGTCTGCTCGTCCGAGTTCACCATCACCGGATAGCCCCGGATATAGCGGATATCGGCGGTACCGCCGAAGGTGGCCGCGATGCCCGAACAGATCTCGTTGATACGCTTCTCGGCCAGATCGCGCATGTCCCTGGACATGGTGCGCACGGTGCCCTTGATCTGCACCCGCTGCGGGATGACGTTGAACGCCTTGGAAGAGGTCTCGAACGAGGTGACCGAAACCACCACCTGATCGATCGGGTCGGCGTTGCGGCTGGCGATGGTTTGCAGCGCCAGCACCGCCTGTGCGGTCATCACCGTGGTGTCGATCGTGTCATGCGGCTTGGCCGCATGGCCGCCGCGTCCCTCGAAGGTGATGTCGAACTGGTCGGTGGCGGCAAAGAAGGCACCGGGCCGGATCGCGAAACTGCCCACGGGCGCGCCGGGCCAGTTGTGCATGCCGTAGACCTCCTGGATGTTCCAGCGGTCCATCATGCCATCCTCGCACATCTCGCGACCGCCGCCACCGCCCTCTTCGGCGGGCTGGAAGATCACCACCACCGTGCCGTCGAAATTGCGGGTCTCGGCCAGATACTTGGCCGCGCCCAGCAGCATCGCGGTATGGCCGTCATGGCCACAGGCATGCATGGCGTTGGGTGTCTTCGAGGCATAGTCGAGCCCGGTCTGCTCATGGATCGGCAGCGCGTCCATGTCGGCGCGCAGCCCGATCACCTTGCCCTTGCTGTCGCTCTTGCCCTTGATGACACCGACCACACCGGTGCGGCCGATGCCGGTGACCACCTCGTCACAACCGAACTCTTGCAGTTTTTCGGCAACCAGCGCGCTGGTCCGATGGGTTTCGAACAGGATTTCCGGGTTTTCATGGATATCCCGGCGCCATTCGGTGATCTCGGATTGCAATTCTGCAAAGCGGTTCTTGACAGGCATAGTGTTTCCTCTTGCGTCACATCAGGGGTTAAGCGGCATTCGCTGCTCGGCCAGCGTGGCGAACCAGCTGCATCCGGCGGGAATGGCCGCGTCGTTGAATTCATAGGCGGGGTGGTGCAGATCGGCGCTGTCGCCATTGCCCAGAAAGATGAAGGCGCCGGGGCGTTCGGCCAGCATGTCGGCAAAATCCTCGCCCCCCATCACCGGGTCGATCTCCAGCGGCGCCTGGCCGGTCACCGCCCGGGCCGCCTCGGCGGCATGGGCCGCACCGGGGGCCGGATTGCTGGTGACCGGCACCAGCTGCATGTAGTTCAGTTCGGCCGTTGCGCCATGCGCCTCGGCTGTGGCACGGGCCACCTCGGCGATGCGTGCACGGATCCGCGCCTGCACCTCGGGGTGCAGGTAGCGCACCGTTCCCTTGATCAGAGCGCTGTCGGCGATGACGTTATGAGCGTCGCTGTCGGTGCGCAGCGAACAGACCGACAGCACCGCCGGTTTCAGCGGATCGACATTGCGCGCCACCACCTGTTGCAGGGCCACGGTCAGTTGCGCGGCGGCCAGCGTGGCATCGGCGGTCAGATGCGGCATGGCCCCGTGCCCGCCCCGCCCCTGCACCCGGATTTCAAAGAAATCCGTGGCCGCCATCATCGGCCCCTCACGCAGGGCGAACTGGCCCGCCGGCAGGCCGGGCCAGTTGTGCAGGCCATAAACCTCGGTCACGCCGTGGCGGTCCATCACCCCGTCGGCCAGCATCGCCTTGGCGCCGCCGCCGCCCTCTTCGGCGGGCTGGAACAACAGCACCACGGTGCCGTCGAAATTGCGGGTCTCGGCCAGGTATTGCGCCGCGCCCAGCAGCATCGCGGTATGGCCGTCATGGCCGCAGGCATGCATCTTGCCCGGATGGGTCGAGGCATGCGGCAACCCGGTCGCTTCGGTGATCGGCAGCGCGTCCATATCGGCGCGGAACGCCATCACCCGGCCCGAGCCGGTTTGGCGTCCGTGAATAACGCCGACAACGCCGGTCTGCCCGACCCCGGTTTCCACCATGTCGCAGCCAAAGGCGCGCAGCCGCTCGGCCACCAGCGCACTGGTACGGTGCTCTTCAAAGCGGGTCTCGGGATGGGCATGGATATCGCGGCGCCATTCGGCGATCTGATCCTGCAACTCGGCAAATCGGTTTCTGACCGGCATCGGCGGGGTCCTTCTCAGGTAGCGGGCATGCGGCGTTCGACCATTTCGGCGAACCAGCTGCATCCGGCCGGGATGATCTCGTCGTTGAAATCGTATTCGGGGTGATGCAGCCCGGCGCTATCGCCATTGCCGATCATGATGAAGGCGCCGGGGCGCGCCTCCAACATGAAGGAGAAATCCTCGCCCCCCATCACCATGCGCGCCTCGCCGCAGCCGCCCGAGACAAGTTCGGCCACCTCGGCGGCAAAACGGGTGGGTTCCTCGGCGTTCACGGTCACCGGCACGCCGCGTTCGTAATTCACCTCGGCCTTACCCCCAAAGGTGGCGGCGACACCCTGAACAACCTCGCCAAGTCGCCGTTCGATCAGGTCGCGCATCTCGCCGGAATGGGTGCGCACGGTGCCCCGGATGGTGGCGGCCTGCGGGATCACGTTGAACGCCTTGGACGAGGTCTCGACCGAGGTGACCGACAGAACCGCCTGCAGGATCGGGTCGGTATTGCGCGACACCACGGTTTGCAGCGCCACGATCATCTGCGACAGCATCACGGTGGTATCGACCGTGTCATGCGGTTTGGCCGCATGGCCGCCGCGCCCTTCGAGATGGATTTCGAACGTGTCAGCAGCGGCCAGCAGCGGACCGGGCCGGATCTTGAACTGACCGGCGGCCAGGCCCGGATTGTTGTGCATGGCATAGACCTCCTGCACCCCGAACCGGTCCATCATGCCATCCTTGACCATCGCCTCGGCGCCGTTTCCGCCCTCTTCTGCGGGCTGAAAGATCACCACCACGGTGCCGTCGAAGTTGCGGGTCTCGGCCAGGTATTTGGCCGCGCCCAGCAGCATCGCGGTATGGCCGTCATGGCCGCAGGCATGCATCGCGCCGGGAATGGTCGAGGCATGTGGCAGCCCGGTCTGCTCCTGCATCGGCAGCGCGTCCATGTCCGCGCGCAGCCCCACGACCCGCCCCGCCGTGTCGCTCTTGCCCCGGATCACGCCGACAACGCCGGTGCGGCCGATGCCGGTGACCACCTCGTCACAGCCGAATTCGCGCAGCTTGCCGGCCACCATGGCCGAGGTCCGGTGGGTTTCGTACAGGATCTCGGGGTGCTGGTGGATATCGCGCCGCCAGCCCGCGATTTCCTCATGCATCTCCGCCAGGCGGTTCTTGATCGGCATCTTGTTCTCTTCCCTGTCTTTTTTGGCCGCTCAGCGCGCGGGCATGCGGCGTTCGACCATCTCGGCATACCAGCTGCTGCCCGCCGGGATCGCCTCGTCATCGAAGTTATAGGCCGGGTGATGGCATTGCGCCGTGTCCCCGTTCCCAAGGAAGATATAGGCGCCAGGCCGTTCTTCCAGCATATAGGCGAAATCTTCGCTGGGCATGATGGGGTCGACGGCATCATCCACCGCGCCTGAAACGGCCAGCGCGGCCTCGGCGGCATGGTGCGTTTCGGTCTCGCTGTTGATGGTGGCGGGATAACCGGGGGTCCAGATCACCTGCGCCGTGGCACCATAGGCCGAGGCGATATCCTCGGCCACGCGGCGCACCCGCGCCTCGGCCAGGGCGCGGTATTCGGGATCAAGCGTGCGCACCGTCCCGCACAGCCGCGCGGTATGGGCGATGACATTCGAGGCGACGCTGTCCGTCTCGAACGTGCCGACGGTCAGCACCACCCGTTTGATCGGGTCCACGTTGCGCGAGACGATGGAATGCAGCGAGACCACGATCTGCGAGGCCACCAGCGTGGTGTCGACGGCATCATGCGGGGCGGCGGCATGGCCGCCCTTGCCGGTCACCACGATCTCGAACTCGTCGGACGAGGCCAGAAGCGCGCCGGGCCGGATCGCGAATTGCCCGACCGGCAGGCCCGGCGTGTTGTGCATGCCGTAAACCTCCTGGATGTTCCAGCGATCCATCATGCCATCGGCGCACATTTCGCGGCCACCACCGCCGCCCTCTTCGGCGGGCTGAAAGATCAAAACCGCCGTGCCGTCGAAATTGCGGGTCTCGGCCAGGTATTTGGCAGCACCCAGCAACATGGCCGTATGCCCGTCATGACCGCAGGCATGCATCTTGCCCGGCACGGTCGAGGCATAGTCGAGCCCAGTCGCCTCGGTGATCGGCAACGCGTCCATATCGGCGCGCAGGCCGATCACCTTGCCCGCCGTGTCGGTCTTGCCCTTGATGGTGGCGACAACCCCGGTGCGACCGATGCCGGTGGTGATGTCATCCACACCGAATTCACGCAGACGCTCGACCACGAATGCGGCGGTCTGATGCACATCGAACAACAGCTCGGGATGGGCATGCAGATGCCGGCGCCATCCGGTGATTTCTTCTTTCATGTCCGCAAGACGGTTCTTGATCGGCATTTATTGCTCTCCTTGCCGGATACATCCGGGCACCTGACACAAACGAAAACGCCGCGCCCCGGAGTTCCGGGGGCACGGCGCGTGAAAACGGGGCTTGGCGGCTGCGCCGGTGCGCCGACCTGTTGGGGTCCATCCTGTTGCGCCCGGTCGCACCTGCATTGCCGTTACTCCGACAATCGGTCGAGTAATCGCGCCATGAAACCATGGCCCGCCTCGAACTGGGCGACGGTGATGAACTCGTTGGGCTGATGCGCCTGGGCGATGTCGCCGGGGCCGCAGATCACGGCAGAGTAACCCGCCTCCTGGAACTGTCCGGCCTCGGTGCCATAGCTGACCACATGGCCCGCATTGTCGCCGGTCAGGGCGCGCACCAGCATCTCGGCCTCGCCCTCCTGCTCGGGGACCAGCGGCGGCACGTGGAACTGTTCGGAGAGATCAATCCGCGCCTCGGGATGCACCGCCTGCATCTGCGCCTCGACCTCGCGCACCGCCTCGAAATAGGCGTCGCGCCACCGCTCCTTTGCCTCGCCGGGCACGATGCGGAAATCCATCGCAAAGCGGCAGTCCTTGGCGGTGATGTTATGCGCGGTTCCACCCGAGATCATGCCCACATGGCAGGTGGTCCAGGGCGGATCGAACATCGCCGCCAGCGCCGAAGGCGTCGCCGCGCGGTTTTCGGCATTGCGGTGATTGGCCCAGTCAATCAGCGGCGCGGCGGCCATGATCGCGTTGACCCCGGTATGCATGATCGAGCTGTGCACCTCGAAGCCGACAACATGGGTGTCATAGCCAAAACCGCCCTTGTGCCCGGTCACCGCCTGCATCATCGACGGCTCGCCGACGATCACGGCGCTGCCCTTGGGCAGGTGGTTCTGCATCTCGACGATCATCGGCGGCGCGCCGGTACAGCCGACCTCCTCGTCAAAGCTGAGCGCCAGTTGCAGAGGGCGTTTCAGATCGCGATAGCGCCCCTCGACCAGCGCCCAGATCGCCAGTGCGTCGAATCCCTTCATGTCGCAGGTGCCGCGCCCGAAATACTTGCCGTCGCGCTCGACCACGGTGAACGGGTCGCTGTCCCAGGGCTGGCCGTCGACAGGCACCACATCGGTATGGCCCGAGAGCACCACCGCCCCCTCTTCCCAAGGGCCGACATGGGCAAAGAGCGCCGCCTTGTGCGGCTGGTCGGGATCGACCCAGCGATGCGCGGTGATGCCGTGCCCGGCCAGATAGGTCTCGACCCAGTCCACCAGCGGCAGGTTGGTATCGCGGCTGACGGTCGGAAAGGCGACAAGCGCGCCCATGATCTCGACCGGCGACAGGCGTTCAGTCATGGGTCAGTGTCCGCCCTGCCCCGCGTGCGACAGAGCGGTCGCATTGATCGAATCGCGGTCGACCGTATAGCCCGCCCATTCGCCATCCAGCACGTAATGGCCCGGCTCGACCTCGATATAGCGCGAGGGATCGGGGTCGTAGCCGATGGGATGGATCGGCGAGGGAATCGGTTTGAAGTTCAGGTCCTTCTCGGACTTGCGCCGGCGCGGGTCGGCGATCGGCACCGCCTTCATCAGGGCCTGGGTATAGGGATGCTGCGGGTTTTCGAACACGCGCACGCGCGGCCCGAGTTCAACGACCCGACCAAGATACATGACGCCCACATGGTGGCTGACCCGTTCGACGACGGCCATGTCATGGCTGATGAACAGATAGCTGAGCCCCAGATCGGCCTGCAATTCCATCATCAGGTTCAGCACCTGCGCCTGCACCGACACGTCCAGCGCCGAGACCGCCTCGTCGGCGACGATCAGCTTGGGGTTCAGCGCCAGCGCGCGCGCAATCGCGATTCGCTGCCGTTGGCCGCCCGACATCTCGTGCGGATAACGGCGCATGAAGCTGCGCGGCAATTGCACCCGGTCAAACAGCGAGGCGACGCGGTCCACCAGTTCCGAGCCGCTGGCAACGTCATAGTTGCGCATGGGTTCGGCCACCTGCTCCAGCAACTGCATCTGCGGGTTCAGCGAGGCGAACGGGTCCTGAAAGATCATCTGCATGTCGAGCCGGGCCTTGCGCAGCCCGGCCTGATCCAGCTGCATGATATCGACGCCGTCCAGATTGATCTGCCCCGCCATCGGTTCGACCAGGCGCAGGATCGACCGACCCGCCGAGGATTTGCCACAACCGGATTCGCCCACCAGGCTGAGGGTCTGCCCCTTGTTGAGGGTGAACGAGACGTCCTCGACCGCATGCACATTGGCCACCGTGCGGCGGAAGAAACCACCCTTGACCGGAAACCGCGTGGTCAGCCCCTTGACGGTCAACAGCGGGGTTTCGGTGCCCATGATCGGCTCGATCTTCTGATCGGCGACCCCCATCAGCTTCATCGGTTCGGGCGCCACCTTGCCGCGCATTTCGCCCAGCTTGGGTACGGCAGCCAGCAGCGCCTTGGTGTAATCGTGCTGCGGGTTCTCGAAGATTTCCTCGACCGTGCCCTCTTCGACCTTGTTGCCACGGAACATCACCACCACGCGGTCGGCCATCTGGGCCACCACCGCCATGTCATGGGTGATGAACATCACCGCGGTGCCGGTCTCGCGCTTCAACCGGTCCATCAGCGCCAGGATCTCGGCCTGGATGGTCACGTCCAGCGCGGTCGTGGGTTCATCGGCGATCAGCAGACGCGGCTCGCAGGCCATCGCCATGGCGATCACCACCCGCTGGCGCATACCGCCGCTGAGTTCGTGCGGATACTGCTTCAGCCGGCGCTCGGGTTCGGGAATGCGGACCTGCCGCAACAGCTCCAGCGCGCGCGCCTCGGCCTGAGACTGGCTCAGCCCCCGGTGCACGCGCAAGCCTTCGGTCAGCTGGCGCCCGACGGTAAAGACCGGGTTCAGCGCCGTCATCGGCTCCTGAAAGATCATGCCGATCTCGTTGCCGCGAATGTGGCGCATATAGTCCTGGTCGGCCGTGGCCAGATCCAGCTCGCCGCCGTCGCGGCGGTCGAACAAGAGTTGGCCACCGGCGATGTCACCGCCGCCGAACTCCACCAATCGCATCAGCGACAACGAAGAAACAGACTTGCCAGAGCCTGATTCGCCCACAACACAGACCGTCTCGCCCGGATTGATCTCGAACGAGACATCCTCGACCCCGACAACAGGTCCGTCCTTTGTCTGGAACTCGACTCTGAGCTTCTTGATCTGTGCAATAGGCTGATCCAGCACGCGCGCGCTCCCCTTGGTCGCCCTTTTTGGTTGTTGGCAAACGCTAAGGCCCTCGCAGGGGGGGAGTCAAACCCATTGACCGTTTTCCCGACGGCAAGGCTTGCAATTTTCCAAAACTCTGTTTCGATACGACCCGTAACCGTTCCTGGGGGAGCCTGGTTCTTTCGCGTAGCGCGAATGGATTAGGATTTGTCTTTCAAGGATTTACCCAACGGGCGGCAACACCCAAGCCACGGTTAACCGTGGAAAAAATCACGACACATCCGTGTCCAACAAGGAGTGTAGTATGAAACTCAAGGCCCTTTTGATGGGTGCAATCGCCAGCACGGCCCTCGCCCCGGCAGCCTTTGCCGAGCGTGGTGCGGACGGCAATGTCAGCATCATCTACTGGCAGGCACCCTCGATCCTGAACCCGTTCCTGTCGGGCGGCACCAAGGACGTTGAATCCGCCTCGCTGATCATCGAACCGCTGGCCCGTTACGACGAAAACGGCGGCATGGTGCCCTTCCTGGCGGCCGAGATCCCGACCGTCGAGAATGGCGGCGTGAGCGAGGATCTGACCTCGATCACCTGGAAGATCGCACCCGGCATCAAGTGGTCGGATGGCAGCGCCTTTACCGCCCATGACGTGAAATTCACCGCCGATTACTGCATGCATCCCGAAGGCGGCTGCGCGCAGCTGACCAAGTTCGAAGGCGTGACCTCGGTCGAGGCGCTCGATGACATGACCGTCAAGGTCACCTTCGACAAGCCGACCCCGTTCCCCTATGGCCCCTTCGTGGGTGGCGAAAGCCCGATCATCCAGAAGGCCCAGTTCGAGAACTGCATGGGCGCCAAGGCCCCCGAATGCACCACCGAGAACTTTGGCCCGATCGGCACCGGCCCCTTTGTCGTCACCGAGTTCAAACCGAACGACGTGATCACGATGAAGGCCAACGACAACTATCGTGACCCGAACAAACCGGCCTTTGCCACGCTGACCTTCAAGGGCGGCGGCGATGCCACCGCGGCCGGTCGTGCCGTGATGGAAACCGGCGAGTTCGACTATGCCTGGAACCTGCAGCTGGCGCCCGAGGTGATCCAGCAGATGCAGGCTGGCGGCAAGGGTACCCCGGTCGCGGGCTTCGGCCCGCTGGTCGAGCGCATCATGCTGAACCAGACCAACCCCTCGCCCGACCTGCCCGAAGGCGAGCGTTCGACCGCCAAGCATCCGCATCCCTTCCTGCAGGATCCGGCTGTCTACAAGGCGATGTCGATGGCCATCGACCGGCCGCTGCTGGTTGAGATCGGCTATGGCCAGGCCGGCAAGGTCACCTGCAACTGGGTTCCGGCACCTGCCGCGGTGAACTCGGACACTTTCTCCTGCGACACCCAGGACATCGAAGGCGCCAAGAAGCTGCTGGATGACGCCGGCATCGTCGACACCAACGGCGACGGCGTGCGTGAAAAGGACGGCGTGCCGCTGAAAGTGGTCTACCAGACCTCGACCAACGCCGTGCGTCAGGACTTCCAGGCGCTGATCAAGGAGTGGTGGGCCGAGATCGGTATCGAGACCGAACTGCGCAACATCAACGCATCCGTGTTCTTCGGTGGTGACCCGGGCTCGCCCGATACCTTCCAGAAGTTCTATGCCGACGTTGAAATGTACGCCAACACCTTCAACGGCACCGACCCGCAGTCCTACCTGGGCAACGGCCTGTGCGACAAGGCCCCCAAGCCGGAAAGCCAGTGGCAGGGTGAGAACATCAGCCGCTTCTGCAACGAAGAGTTCGACGCGCTGCATGCGGAACTCACCAAAACGGCTGGTGCGGATGCGCGCGCGGAAATCGCCAAGCGTCTGAACGACATCATGGTTGAAAACGGCGGCATGATCCCGCTGGTGCACCGTGGTCGTCTGTCGGCCCATTCCAACACGCTGGGCGGCGTCGTCCTGAACGTGTGGGACAGCGAGCTGTGGAACGCAGCCGACTGGCACCGCATCAAGTAACGCCAACACCATTCAGCCGCGTCCCGATCCAACATCGGGGCGCGGCGCTCTGGCATCCGTCCCAACAAAAAGACTCGTAAACAAAGGCGCACCCGAATGCTGACCTTCACCATCCGTCGTCTGGTCCTGGCCGTCCCGACGCTTTTGTTCATCAGTCTTGTCATCTTCCTGCTGCTTGAACTCGCCCCTGGCGATCCGATGGCGCAGGTGCCGCTGACGGTGCCGCCCGAGGTCAAGGAAAAGATGCGCGAGGCGCTGGGCCTGGGCCAGCCGCTGCATATCCGGTTCTGGAAATGGATCGTGCAGTTCTTCTGGATCGAAC
Organism: Ruegeria sp. BHSC223; assembly: GCF_059613025.1. Taxonomy (NCBI): domain Bacteria; kingdom Pseudomonadati; phylum Pseudomonadota; class Alphaproteobacteria; order Rhodobacterales; family Roseobacteraceae; genus Ruegeria; species Ruegeria sp. BHSC223. The sequence continues at coordinate 101,554 of NZ_JBXWRR010000007.1, read as the reverse complement.
CACAGGTGCTGATCGACCATTACTTTGGTACAGCCCTTTCCGAGGGCAAGCTGCGGGTGATCTCGTGGCAGACCCGTTCGCCGGTGATGGACATCGTGGTGCAGCGCATCCCCCAGACCCTGTGGGTGGTCGGCACCGCCTATGTGGTGGCCATCATCATCGCCCTGCCCATCGGCATCTATTCCGCCTATCGGCAATATAGCTGGTTCGACCAGCTCGGGACCTTTGTCTCGATGGTGGGCTTCTCGGTGCCCCCCTTCTTCTCGGGCGTGCTGGTGATCGTGATCTTCTCGGTGCAGCTTGGCTGGTTCCCGTCGATCTATGACACCACGCATGTGGTCAACAGTTGGGACAGTTTCGTCTATCAGCTCAAACAGATGATCATGCCGGTAATGGTGCTGGCGCTCCAGATCACCGCGCAGCTTTCCCGTTTCATGCGCGCCTCGATGCTGGACAACCTGAACCAGGATTACGTCCGCACCGCCCGCGCCAAGGGGCTCAGCGAATATGTCGTCGTGATGGTCCACGTGCTGCGAAACTCGATGATCCCGGTGGTGACCGTGATCGCGCTGGGCATTCCCTCGATCTTTGGCGGCGCCATCATCACCGAGCAGGTGTTCAAGGTGAACGGCATCGGCCAGCTGCTGATCGGTGCGCTTCAGGCCAACGACCTGCCGATGGTGCAGACCCTGACCTTTATCTTTGCCGTGCTGATCGTCCTCTTCAACCTGATCGCCGACGTTCTTTACGGCATCCTTGACCCGCGGATCCGCTATGACTGAGTTGAGCCAACCCCAACCCACCAAACCGCCGCGCAGCCAATGGTATGACGTGTGGGACCAGTTCCGTCAGCACAAGGGCGCGATGATGGGGGCGACCCTGTTCTTCCTGATCGTGGCCGCTGTCTATCTGGGTCCGTATCTTTGGGATCTCGACCCGACCAAGACGGCGATCCGGGAACGCAATCAAGGGCCCAGCCTGGCCCATCCCTTTGGCACCGATCAGCTGGGTCGCGACCTGTTGGCCCGGATGATGGCGGGCGGCGCCACTTCTGTCTCGGTGGGGATCACCGCGATGCTGCTGGCGCTGTTCCTCGGCTCTTTCGTCGGCGTGCTGGCCGGGTTCTTTCGCAAGCTCGACGGGCCGCTGATGCGCCTGACCGACCTGTTCCTCGCCCTGCCCCTGCTGCCGCTGCTGCTGGTCATGATGCTGCTGTTCCGCGAGCCGCTGAACGCCGCCTTCGGGCTGGAGCGGGGGATATTCATCCTTATAGTGTCGGCCATCGGCATCACATCGTGGATGCCCACGGCGCGGATCGTGCGCGGCGATGTGCTGGCGCTGAAAGAGCGGGAATTCGTGCTGGCGGCCCGCTCGATCGGGACCACGAACACGCGGCTGATCACCCGGCATATCCTGCCCAACGTGCTGTCTCCGATCATGGTCTCGGCAACGCTGGGCATCGCCACCGCGATCATCACCGAAAGCGCGCTCAGCTTCCTGGGCCTCGGCTTCCCGCCCGACTTCCCGACCTGGGGGCGGTTGCTGTTCGATGGCGTCGACTATCTGCAACAATTCCCCGAACGGGTGATCTGGCCCGGTATGGCGATCTCGCTGACGGTGCTGAGCGTCAACTATCTGGGCGACGGCCTGCGCGACGCACTCGACCCGCGCATCCGGGGCCGCTGAGGTAAAAAAAGAACGAAAGATAGGCCGCTCCGATCCGGGGCGGCCTTTTGGTTTCCTGCAACCGGCAAGGCCGGAACAGCATTTTCGAAGCCCCCCTCGCGGACGGGAGAATCTCCCACAAGAGAACGTCAGCACACATTCTGATGTGCTTGATTGTCGTGCATTTTGCCCGCATCTGGGAAAATATTCTCAATTCTCCGTGAGGCTGCCATGTTCGAGTCCCTTGGTTTCGAAGAGACCACCGCAAAAGAGATCAGCGTTCTTCTGGGCCTGATCCTGGGCGTTCTGTTTGGCCTTCTGGCCGAGCGGACGCGGTTCTGTTTCCGCCGCGCCGTGGTGGGTGCGGATGCGCGCCAGGCCGCCGGTGTCTGGTTCACCGCACTCGCCACCGCCATCCTGGGCACTCAGGCCGCCGTGGCGTCCGGGCTGATCGGCTTTGCCGATCACCGCCTCCTCGCATCGGACCTGCCGGTTCTGGCGGTGGTGCTGGGCGGGCTGATGTTCGGCGCCGGCATGGTGCTGACACGCGGCTGTATCTCGCGGCTCACCGTGCTGGGCGGAACCGGCAACCTGCGGGCGCTGACGGTTCTTCTGGTCTTTGCCGTGGTGGCCCATGCGATGCTGAAAGGCGCGCTGGCACCGCTGCGCACTACGTTGGGCACCTTCACCATCGACCTGGGCGAGACCGTCTCGCTGGCCGCCCTGCCCGGCGGCGCTGCGCTCTGGACCGCCGCGCTGGCGCTGGCCGCGCTGCTGGTCGCGGCACGCTCGGGCAATCGGGCGCTCCCCTTGCTGGGCGCCGCCCTGATCGGTCTGCTGGTGCCGCTGGGCTGGGTCGGTACCGGCTATGTCCTGTTTGACGAATTCGACCCCATCGCGATGGAGAGCCTTTCGTTTACCGCCCCTGCCGCCGATACGCTGTTCTACACCATCGCCTCGACCTCGATCGCGCCCGGTTTCGGCACCGGGCTGGTGGGTGGCGTGCTGCTGGGCGCGCTGGCGGCGGCGCTGCTGTTCGGCAGCTTCCGCTGGCAGAGCTTTGACAGCCCACGCCAGACCGGCCGCTATCTGGCCGGGGCGGTGCTGATGGGCATGGGCGGCGTGCTGGCGGGTGGCTGCACCTTGGGCGCCGGTCTGGCCGGTATTCCCACGCTCAGCCTTGCCGCGCTGCTGGCGCTCGCTGCCATCGCGCTGGGTGCAAAACTGACCGATGCGGTGCTTAATGCAGCTTCTTCCGGATCCTCTGAATACCCAGCCACACCAGCCCAACAACCGGCAGAGTGACCAGCGCGATCAGCGTCTTCTTGTCGATCCCGTACCACTCTGACAGCGGCAGCAGAAAGGCCGAGACCAATGAGACCGCATAGTAGCTGACCGCGACCACAGACAGGCCCTCGACCGTGTGTTGCAGACGCAGGGCCAGGTCGGCGCGGCGGTCCATGCTCTCCAGCAGCGCCTGGTTCTGGGCGCTGCGTTCCACATCCACGCGGGTACGCAGCAGGTCGCCGGCCCGGATCGCCCGGTCCGACAAACGCTTCAACCGTTGTTCGGTCGATTTCACCGTCCGCATCGCCGGTTCATAACGGCGCAGCATGAAATCGGCAAAGGTCTGGCGTCCGCCGAACCGCTCCTCTCGCAAGGAACTGATGCGCTGCCCCACGATGGCCTCATAAGCCCCGGTGGCGCCCAGACGGAATTCCGCCCGCGCGGCCATGGTCTCCAGTTCGGCAGATGTGGACAACAATTGCGGCAGCAATTCCTCGGCCGGGTGGTCGCCATCTGTCATCTTGACCATCAGCGCGGTCAACGCGGCATCCAGTTCACCCAGCTTCGGCCCCAGCGCCTTAACCCGGGCAAAGCCCAGCATCGACATCGCCTTGTAGGTCTCGATCTCGCACAGGCGCTGGATGATGCGGCCAATCCGGCGCTCGCCGGTGTCCGGCGCCACAAAGACGGCAAAGCGCATGTGGCCCGCCGGGTCGATGCGGAAATCGCCCGCCGCCACCGCGGCCCGGTCCAGCACATGCGCGGCGGCCAGGCTTTCAGGCACGAACCAGTCGGCCAACGCGGCGATGATATCCGCCTCGGGCGGCTGTTCCTCGACCCTGAGAAGGGCCGAGGTCACCCGTTGGCCCGGCGCGGCGGCCAGCCAGTCAGGCGGGAAAACTTCAAAGTCGACCGGATCGAAGGGACGCGCGCTGACACCCGTGGCAAAGGCCGTATAGGTCACGAACTCGGTATGGCTTTCCCATTTCAGCCAGTGCCGCCCGATCTGGCCCGCATAGTGCGTGGCCCCCGGCTGTGGATGCGCCGCGCCATGCCGGTCGAGCAGGTCGATCAGATGCGCCCGGTCCGCCTCGCGGTCGCGCCCCACAGCCGCATCCGGCTGTTTCACTGCCAGATAGGCCACCGTGCAGGGCGCGCGCGAAATGGGAAAGGGGCGCGCGTGCAGCTCGTTGGCCAGCGCAAAGCGCAAGGGATGGTCCTGAATGGGCGTCATTGGGGGCTCTCCGGTATGCGCGCACTATACGCGAGCAAGGCGAGACAGCAAATATTTATTTATTTCAGGCAGTTACAGGATACATTGGCATACATGCCGCCTCTTGAGCAAGAAAACCCACCGCATGGCCGGCCCGGAAACGAAAAGGGGCGCCGCATGGACGCCCCTTTCCCCAACTGTTTCAGCCGGATCAGTCGATCATCGGCAGCAGCTTGTCCAGCGACTGTTTGGCGTCGCCATAGAACATGCGCGTGTTCTCCTTGTAGAACAGCGGGTTCTCGATGCCCGAATAGCCGGTGCCCTGCCCGCGCTTAGAGACAAACACCTGTTTCGCCTTCCAGCATTCCAGAACCGGCATGCCGGCGATGGGGCTGTTGGGGTCTTCCTGCGCGGCCGGGTTCACGATGTCGTTCGAGCCGATCACGATGGCCACATCGGTATCGGGGAAGTCCTCGTTGATCTCGTCCATTTCCAGCACGATGTCATAGGGCACCTTGGCCTCGGCCAAGAGCACGTTCATGTGCCCGGGCAGACGGCCCGCCACCGGGTGGATGGCGAAACGTACATTCTTGCCCTTGGCGCGCAGCTTGCGGGTCAGTTCGCTGACCGATTGCTGTGCCTGCGCCACCGCCATGCCGTAGCCGGGGATGATGATGACCGAGTCGGCATCGTTCAGCGCCGCGGCCACGCCCTCGGCGTCGATGGCGATCTGCTCGCCCTCGACCTCCATCGCCGGGCCCGAGGTGCCGCCAAAGCCGCCCAGGATCACCGAGATGAACGACCGGTTCATCGCCTTGCACATGATGTAGGACAGGATCGCACCGGACGAGCCGACCAGCGCGCCGACCACGATCAACAGGTCATTGCCGAGGCTGAAACCGATGGCCGCCGCCGCCCAGCCCGAATAGCTGTTCAGCATCGACACCACCACCGGCATGTCGGCGCCGCCGATGCCCATGATCAGGTGATAGCCGATGAAAAGCGCGGCGATTGTCAGGATCAGAAGCGGGAAGAACCCACCCGAGTTCAGATACCAGATCAGGCAGATCAGCGACAGGATGGCCGCGCCAGCGTTCAGCGCATGACCGCCCGGCAGTTTGGTCGCCGCCGAGGTCACCTTGCCCGAGAGCTTGCCATAGGCGATCACGGAACCGGTAAAGGTCACCGCCCCGATCCAGATGCCCAGCGCCGCCTCGACCCGCAGGATGTTGATTTCGACGGCGTCCTTCTTGGCAAGAAGCGCCGCAAAACCTTCCAGTGCCTTCTTTGCACTGTCATCCATGAGCAGAACGCGGCCCAGCTCGAAATGCGCATTGAAGCCCACGAACACGGCCGCCAGACCGACCAGGGCGTGCATACCGGCCACAAGTTCCGGCATCTGGGTCATCTCGACCTTTGACGCCAGCTGAAAGCCGATCATGCCACCAAGCGCGACCAGGATGATCGACAGCCACCACAGGCCCGCGCCGGGCCCGATGAGGGTTGCGAACACCGCCAGTCCCATACCGACAATGCCGTACCAGACGGCGCGCTTGGCGCTTTCCTGGCCCGACAGGCCACCCAGCGAAAGGATGAAGAGAACAGCCGCCACGACATAGGCGGCAGTGGTGAATCCAAAGTCCATAGCCCTCTACTCCTTTAGGATTTCTGGAACATGGCGAGCATGCGCCGCGTCACGAGGAAGCCGCCGAAGATGTTGATCCCGGCCATGAAGACCGACAGACCGGCCAGCAGGATCACCAGGAACGACCCCGACCCGATCTGCATCAGCGCGCCCAGGATGATGATCGACGAAATGGCGTTGGTCACGGCCATCAGCGGCGTGTGCAGCGAATGCGAGACGTTCCAGATCACCTGGAAGCCCACGAACACCGCCAGCACGAAGACGATGAAATGCTGCATGAAACTGGCCGGGGCCACCAGACCCACCAGCAGCAGCAACAGGCCACCCACGGTCAGCAGCGTCACCTGGTTCTTGGTCTGCGCCTTGAAGGCCGCAACCTCTTGCGCGCGCTTCTCCTCGGGGGTCAGCTCTTTCGGCTTTTCCTTGGACTTGGCCGCAATCGCCTGAACCTTTGGCGGCGGCGGCGGGAAGGTGATATCCCCCTCAAACGTCACCGTGGCGCCCCGGATCACGTCATCTTCCATGTTGTGGTTGATCTGGCCGTCCTTTTCGGGCGTCAGATCGGTCATCATGTGACGGATATTGGTGGCATAAAGCGTCGAGGCCTGCGCCGCCATGCGGCTGGGGAAATCGGTGTAACCGATGATGGTGACGCCGTTTTCGGTAACGATCTTCTCGTCCTTGACGGTCAGCTTGCAGTTGCCGCCCTTTTCCGCCGCAAGGTCCACGATGACCGAGCCGGGCTTCATCGCCGCGACCATGTCCTCGGTCCACAGCTCCGGCGCCTCGCGGTTGGGGATCAGCGCGGTGGTGATGACGATGTCCATCTCGGGCGCCAGTTCGCGGAACTTGGCCAGCTGCGCGGCCGCGAATTCCGGGGACGAGACCGAGGCATAGCCGCCGGTTGCCGCGCCATCCTGCTGCTCTTCCTCGAAGTCGAGATAGACGAATTCGGCGCCCATCGACTCGACCTGCTCGGCCACTTCGGGCCGCACGTCGAACGCATAGGTGATCGCGCCCAGGCTGGTCGACGTCCCGATGGCGGCCAGACCGGCCACACCGGCGCCGACGATCAGCACCTTGGCTGGCGGCACCTTGCCCGCCGCCGTCACCTGACCGGTGAAGAACCGGCCAAAGTTGTTGCCCGCCTCGATCACCGCGCGATAACCCGCGATATTGGCCATCGACGACAGCGCGTCCATCTTTTGGGCGCGGCTGATACGCGGCACCATTTCCATGGCGATCACATTGGCGCCCTTGGACTTGGCCGCTTCCATCCCCTCTTCGTTCCCCGCCGGATTGAAGAAGGAGATCAGCGTCTTGCCCTTGCTCAGCCGCTTCAGCTCGGTCGCATCGGGCTGGCGCACCTTGGCGACGATATCGACCTCTTTCCACAGCGCCGCCGCGGTCTTGACGATCTGAACGCCAGCCGCCTCGTACAGCGCGTCCGAGAAGCCCGCGGCCGCACCGGCCCCGCTCTCGATCGCGCAGTCATAGCCCAGTTTCTGCAACTGCACAGCGGAATCCGGTGTCATCGCGACGCGGTTCTCGCCCTCGAAAATTTCCTTTGGTGTGCCTATTTTCACCAGTCAGGTCCCCCTATTCGGCCCGGAGATCGGACGCGCCACAGTTAGGTTTGCAAAGCAAAGATGTATCTTGCGCAATTTTATTTCGCAAGCGCAGCATGCGCGACGTTGGGTCCGAACCTGTCATGTCCTATATCCAACGCCGCGTTTTCTGTGCGTATCGGGCAAAATCCGCCCGGAATTGCCGTCGGAGGCGGTTCTCCTCGGGAACAATGAAGCGTTTTTCCAGCAGCCAGGCAAAGACCGGCACCAGCACCAGCGACAGAACTGCATCAAGATGCAGAATCACGCCGGCCAGAACCAGCACGTCACCCAGATAGATCGGGTTGCGGCTGCGTTTGTAGATGCCGCTCTGTACCATGGCCGAAGGGGCGCGATGGGGAATGATGGTGGTCCGGTGGCGACGGAACTCGACCGCTGCCATCAGCATCAACAGCACCCCGCCCCCGATCAACAGACCGGCAATCAGGTCGGCAAGTCCGCTGTCCAGCGAGAGACCAAGAGAGAAATAGCGCTGTTGGAACCAGGCCACGGCAATGAAGGCCGCCAGCCATATCGGCGGCAGGTCAATGCGGTGCATGGCCGTTCCTTTCCGGGCACTCGCCCGAATATCCCCAAGCGTTCATGGCGCACCTCTACCCGGTTGCGACGGGATTTGCAAAAAAACCGACCCGCCTGCGACAATTAGGGAGGCAGCGGCGGCAGCCGTGCCACAACCAGGGCAGATATTCCCGAATTTAGGTCGGATCGGAACGATTGTTCCGCCCCTTACTCCCATTCCATCTCGGCAAAGACACGGCCCGCGTTCTTGGTGGCCAGTTCCTCGAACGTGTCCAGATTGCGCCAGCGCTCCTGATCCACGTAATAGGCGCTGGCCAGGTCACCGCCCTCTTCGATATGGGCGCCGATCTTTTCGCGCAGGTCGGTCAGATAATCGTAGGTATAGCGCCGCACCTGATCCAGATTGGTCGGATGCCCATGGCCGGGGATCACATAGGTGGGGGCCAGCGGCTCCATCCTGGTTTCCCAGGTCTCCAGCCAGCAACTGGTGCAGGTATGTTCAAAGATCGGCAGCATCCGCTCGTGAAAGGCGATGTCGCCCGCGATCAGGATCTTCCATTCGGGGATCCAGACCTGGATATCGCCCGGATCATGCGCCGGTCCCATATGCATCACCTCGATCGCCACACCGCCCAGCGTCAGGTCATAGCGATCCTCGAAGGTCAGGTTGGCGTGCTCCACCCGCGTGCCCTCGGCCCGGTCGCGGTTGTACCGCTCCATCCCCATCAGGATGAAATCGCCGTTCTGGGTGGTTTCCTCGACCGCGTCCACATGGGCCAGGACATCGACCCCAAGGTCGCGCCAATAGCTGTTGCCCAACATGGCATGGCCCTGCCCGTTCTCGTTGATGACCAGAACCACGGGCTGATCGGTGACCTGCTTGATCTCGTCATGAAGCGCAGCGGCCAGCCGGGCCGAGGCCCCGGCATTGATCACCACCACCCCCTCATCCGTCACGATGAAGGACAGGTTGTTGTTGTGCCCGGCATTCTCATAGGTCGGCGGCGCGGTGGCGCCGATGGCCGAGAAGACATGCGGAATGACCTCGACCGGTTTGGAGTAAAGCTCGGACTGCGGATACTGGTCGGCGATATCCTCGCTGGCAACCGCCGCGGTGGCGGCGAGTATCAGCGTCGTGGCCAGAAATCGTGTCATGTCACTCTCCTCCCAGTGAATCATTCATATATGTGCATAAGACGGAACGGAACGATACGGAACCCCTTGTCACAGGGTGGCGCGCCGATAGGCTGATCCGGCGAACAGGGAGGACCCGCAATGCATCTGAACGGCAAACATGCGCTGGTGACCGGTGGCGGCACCGGCATCGGTCTGGCGATTGCGCAGGCGCTGGCCGCCGAAGGCGCCCAGGTCACCATCACCGGACGCCGGGCCGAGGTGCTGGAGCAGGTGGCAACCGAGGGGCTGCATCCGCTGGCAATGGACGTGCGCCACGAAGAGGAGGTCGTCACCGGCATCGCCCGCGCGGTCGAGGCACGCGGCCCTGTGCAGATCTGCGTCGCCAATGCCGGCATCGCCGTGGGCAAGACCCTGCAAAAGACCGATATGGCGTTCTGGCGCGATATCATGGCGACCAATCTCGATGGCGCTTTCCTGACCATCCGCGAAAGCCTGCGCTCGATGCTGGAAACCGACTGGGGCCGGGTGATCACGGTCGCCTCGATTGCCGGACTGCGCGGTGCCCCCGGCGCGGGCGCCTACGCGGCCTCCAAACACGGCATGATCGGGCTGACCCGGACCTACTCGGAAGAGTTCATGGGAACGCCCTATACGTTCAACGCGCTTTGCCCCGGATATGTGGACACGCCGATCGTCGAGCGCAATACCGCCTCGATCTCGCAACGCACCGGCATGGCAGCCGACGATGCCCTGCAACTGATGGTGAACCAGAACCGGCACAAGCGGCTGATCGCCCCCGAAGAGGTGGCCGCCGCCGCCCTATGGCTGGTGCGCCCGGGTTCACAAAGCATCAACGGCCAGTGCATCGAGATCGCCGGCGGTCAGACCTGAGCCGGTATCGCAATTTGGCGCGGGCGGTTTCCAAAACAGAATAGCGCCCGCACAGATCACTGTAACCGTCTGTTTTCAAAAACATCCCTTCGACGCAGGGCAGAGATGCCCCGCGCCCCTGCCCCCTTGCGCATGGGCAATTTCCCCAACAAAAGCTGGACAGACCGGGCGGCGATGCGTATCCCTGCCCCAGATGCTTTAGGCTTAAAATATCCATGTGAGGACTCATGACCGACTTTGCCGCCACCAAGGCCATGTTCGACCTGCCCCAGGGGGTGCTCTATCTCGACGGCAATTCGCTGGGACCGCTGCCGCGGGCCGCGGCCGCGCGGGTACAGCAGGCGGTGACCGACGAATGGGGCCAGATGCTGATCACCGGTTGGAACAAGGCCGGATGGATGGCGCAGCCCAGCGAGCTGGGAGACCGCATCGGTCGGCTGATCGGCGCCGAACCGGGCCATGTGGTCACCGGCGATACCCTGTCGATCAAGGTCTATCAGGCGGTTGCCTCGGCGCTGGAACTGAACCCGGACCGCAAGGTGGTGCTGTCGGACAACGGCAACTTTCCCACCGACCTTTACATGGTCGAAGGGCTGCTGCGCTCGATGGGTCCGGGATACGAGCTGCGCGTGGTCGCCCCCGAAGCGGTCGAGGCGGCGATCACCGACGAAATCGCAGTGCTGATGCTGACCGAGGTCGATTACCGCACCGGGCGCAAGCATGACATGGCGGCGCTGACAGCACGCGCCCATGCGGCGGGCGCGTTGACGGTCTGGGATCTGGCCCATTCCGCCGGGGCGCTGCCGGTTGATCTGGCCGGATGCGGCGCCGATTTCGCGGTGGGTTGCACTTATAAATACCTCAACGGCGGCCCCGGCGCGCCCGCCTTCATCTATGTCGCCCCCCGCCATGCGGAACAGGTGCGTCCGGCGCTGTCGGGCTGGCTGGGCCATCAGGCGCCCTTTGCCTTTGACCTCGATTATCGCCCCGGCGCCGGGATCGAGCGGATGCGGGTCGGCACCCCGCCGGTGATCCAGATGGCGGCGCTGTCTGCGGCACTGGATGTCTGGGACATGGCCGATATGGCCGACGTGCGCGCCAAATCCATCGAACTGACCGAGATGTTCATCGCCGGGGTCGAGGCCACCTGCCCCGATCTGGAACTGGCCAGCCCGCGCGACCCCGCCCAGCGCGGCAGTCAGGTCTCGTTCCGCTTTGCCGATGGCTATGCCGCCATGCAGGCGCTGATCGCGCGCGGCGTGATCGGCGATTTCCGGGCGCCCGATATCATGCGGTTCGGCTTTACCCCGCTGTTCATCGACGCGGATGATGTAAAGGCCGCCGTGGCGATCATCGCCGATGTGATGCAGAACCGGCTGTGGGACAAACCGGAATACAAGACCCGCGCCCGTGTGACCTGAGCGCGGATTACCCGCGCATCAGCCCGGCGCCGAGGATCTGCGCCAGTTGCGCGATGCGGGTCTGATAGGTCGCAAAATCGGGGGTCGTCATCTTGACCCCTTTCAGCGCGGCGGCGATGGTCGCCGCCACCTCTGGCGCCGGCCCCGACAGCATGACCCGCCCGGCGGTCGCCTCGCGCGTCAGCCAGTCGGCATAAAGCGCGCAAAGCCCGGCCTCGCCCGCTTCGACGATATCGGGCGCGGTCGAGCTGCCGGCATCCAGCAACTCCACCCCATGCGGGGAGTCGAGCAAGGCCATCACCTTTTGCCCATGGGCGGCAAAGGCACGTTCCAGCACCTCGGGCACAGCGCCGCCCGCGCCCAGCGCATCGGCCACCGCCTCGGCGGTCAGGTCATAGCAATACTGGACCACGGCGCGAAAAATCGCCTCTTTGTTCTTGTAATACAGATAGACCGCTGGCCGCGACATGCGGGCGCCGCGGGCTATGTCGTCCATCGAGGTCTTGCGGAACCCATAGGCGGCAAAGACCTGCCAGGCAGAGTCGAGGATCGCTTGTTGCTTGGGGTCGATAACGTCGTCTTTCATGTCCGACCTCTGACAGTTTTTCGCGATTTTGTCAATTGACACTCTGACAAATAGCGCTAATTTTGTCAGAGGCTCATCTGACAGCCATCAGCACAGCAAAGCGAGGACCACCATGGCCACTTCCCTGACCGTCAACGGAGAAACGCATCGGGTCGACCTGCCCGACGATGTCCCGCTCTTGTGGGTGCTGCGCGACGAGATCGGACTGACCGGTACCAAATTCGGCTGTGGTGTCGCCGCCTGTGGCGCCTGCACCGTGCATATCGACGGCGAGGCGGTGCGCAGTTGCCAGGTGTCGCTGGGCGATGTCTGGGGCCAGGTCACCACGATCGAAGGCACCGGCACGCCCGAGGCACTCTCGATCCTGCAACAGGCCTGGGTCGAGCATCAGGTGGCGCAATGCGGCTATTGCCAGTCGGGCCAGATCATGCAGGCCGCCGCGCTGCTGGCGGAAAACCCCGCCCCCAGCGACGCCGAAATCGACGACGCGATGCAGGGCAACCTGTGCCGCTGCGGAACATATCCACGCATTCGCGCCGCCATTCACTCGGCCGCCGACAAACTGAAGGAGGCCTGATCCATGGCAAGTATCGGCAAGATCGTCCGCCGCACCTTTCTGATCGGCTCCGCCGCCATTGTCGGCGGCGTGGCCTTTGGCGCCTATTACGTCTCGCGCCCCGCCCCCAATCCGCTGAAGCCCGGCCCGGGCGAGGCGGCGCTCAACCCCTTTGTGCTGATCGACCAGCAGGGCGTCACGCTGTTTGCCCCGCGCGCCGAGATGGGTCAGGGGGTGATGACCACCTGGGCCGCGCTGATCGCCGAAGAGCTGGACGTGATCCCCGATCAGGTGCGGGTGCTGCACGGCCCGGCGGCAGCGGCCTATTACAACAGCGCCCTGATGGGCGACGCGCTGCCCGGCAAGGGTTATGACACCTCGAATTTCCAACACAGCCTGGGCGAGGCGCTGGGGGTGATCGGCAAGGTGCTGAGCCTTCAGGTGACCGGTGGCTCGACCTCGATGAAGGACGGGTTCGTGCGCATGCGCGAGGCCGGCGCCAGCGCCCGCGAGACCCTGAAACAGGCCGCTGCCAACCGGCTGGGCGTGGCGCGCGATACCTTGCGGACCGAGGCGGGCGCGGTGATCGCCCCCGATGGCAGTCGCATCCCCTATCCTGACCTTGCAGAAGAGGCCGCCAAGCTCGACCCGGTCGAGGTCGCGCTGCGCGACCCGTCCGAATGGCGCTATCTGGGCCGCAGCCTGCCCCGGCTCGACATGGTGGCCAAATCCACAGGCACCGCCGAATTCGGGGTCGATGTGCGCCTTCCAGGGATGAAATTCGCCAGCGTGCGGATGAACCCCAATCTGGGCGGCGGCATGAAAGGTTTTGACGACAGCGCCGCCCGCGCCATGCCCGGGGTGGAACAGGTGGTCGATCTGGGCACCGGCGTCGCGGTCATTGCGTCCAACACCTGGCTGGCGATGCAGGCGGTCGAGGCGATCGCGGTCGAGTGGGAAACGGCGCCCTATCCGCCCGAAACCGACGCCATCTTTGCTCAGATTGCCCGCGCCTTTGACGACAGCCCCAACTCGACCATGCGCGACGACGGCGATGTCACCACCCTGCCCGAGGGCGCGACGGTGATCGAGGCCGAGTACAGCGCCCCCTATCTGGCCCATGCCACGATGGAGCCGATGAACGGCACCGCGCTTTTCACCGGCGACCGGGTGGAATTCTGGGGCGGCAACCAGGCGCCGACGATCATCCAGAGCAAGATCGCCGAGACCGCGGGCCTCGAGACCGAGGCGGTCGAGGTGCACACCACCTATCTGGGTGGCGGTTTTGGCCGCCGGGCCGAGTTCGATTTCGGCGTGATCGCCACCCGCGTCGCGATGGCCTTGCCCGGCGTGCCGGTGCAGACCACCTGGAGCCGTGAAGAGGACATGCGCCACGATTTCTACCGCCCCGGCGCGCTGGCCCGGATGCGCGGCGCGGTCAAGGATGGCAAGGCAGTGATGATCGACGGGCGCCTGGCCACGCAATCGCCCTCGCGCCAGGCGATGCAGCGGGTCACGGGGATGCCCGGCGCCGGCCCCGACAAGGTGCTGGTCGAGGGGTTCTTCAACCAACCCTATGCGGTACCCAATTACCGGATCAGCGGCCATATCGCCGAACTGGCGGTTCCCGTCGGCTTCTGGCGTTCGGTCGGGAACAGCCATAACGGGTTTTTCCACGAGACCTTTGTCGACGAGATGGCCCATGCGGCCGGGCGCGACCCGCTGGAGTTCCGGCTGGAGCTGATGCGCGCCGAACACGCGCCTTCGGCCGGGTGCCTGGAGGCGGTGCGCGAGATGTCGGGCTGGACCGGCAAGACACCCGAGGGTGTCGGGCGCGGCGTTGCCTTTACCTATAGTTTCGGCACCTCGGTCGCGCAGGTGATCGAAGTGGTCGACGAAGACGGCACCATCCGCATCGCGCGCGCCTGGATCGCCTGCGATATCGGTCTGGCACTCGACCCCGAAACGGTCAAGGCGCAGATGTTCGGCGGCATGGTCTATGGCCTGTCGGCGGCGGCCCATGGCAAGATCACCTTTGCCGGCGGCGCGGTGGAACAGGGCAATTTCCCCGATTACGACGCCCTGCGCATGCACAACACGCCGCTGGTCGAGGTTCGCGTTCTGGAAACAAACCGCCATATGGGCGGCGCGGGCGAACCCGGCACGCCCCCCGCGATGCCCGCCCTGGGCAATGCCTTGTTCGATCTGACCGGCAAACGTGTGCGCAGCATGCCCTTTGCCGAGCATTTCAACCTGCTGGTCTGACCCTGCACCTCGCCCGTATCCGGTCGGATACGGGCGAAACTCACCACAATTTTACCCAAATTTGTTTCCAGATCGGACAAAATCCGACCCCGGATTTGCCACGCCCCCTCTCTATTCCTGACCGTGGCGGCAAAGGTTTCGACCCAGCCGCAGCATGAACAAGGAACAGGCGGTCCCAGGCCGCGATTGAGGTGAACCCATGCCCAGCGGCTATCTCGTCACGCTCGGAGTCGATCAGGACCTGTCGCTTGCCGCCAGCATCGGCGGCGCGCTGGTCAATTTCACCACCGCCCAGTTGATCGGTTCTGGAGAATGGGCCTGGTCGGGAACCTTTGGCAGCACCACCTACAACAACGAACTGGAAACCGGCCAGTATTACCTGGCCACGGACGGGAACCTGTACTTCGTGCCCGACCTGGGACCGGTCGGCACATTGTCCGGCGCCGAGGCAGTGGCAGCCCCCTATTTCTCGCCATTCAACAAGGTTCAGGGCACGACCAACGACGACCTGATCGACGATACTTATGTCGGTAGCAACGGCAACTCGGTCGACAGCGGTGAGGGTACCGGCCCTGACGGCAATGGCGATCAGGTCTTTGCCTCCAAGGGTAACGACACCGTCGATGCGGGCCTCGGGAACGATATCGTCTATGGTGGCAGCGGCGATGATGACATCCAGGGCGGCGACGGCGATGACCTGCTGTATGGTGACGGTCAGGCTGGCAGCACCGAATCCCTGAACTGGTTCGCCGAAGGCACCGACGGCACCGACCTTTCGGCCGGTTTCACGCAGTCGACCGGGCGTATGAACGTATCGGTCAGCTTTACCGATGATGGTAATAACAACCCGGTCTTCGAGGTCGATACCGGTGAGGAAAGCTATGTCCGCAGCGGCGAGACGCAGTCCGAGTTCTCTTCTCTCTATCTTGCCGGACAAGGCCGCGGAGCAACCTCAACGACCCGGATAGAGTTTGCAGCCCGTACCGATTTCGATGTCGAAAACGAAGTCGAGAACGTGATGTTCCGCATCAACGATATTGACTGGGCCAACCGCAATCACCGCGATATTCTCGAGGTCAATGCATATGACGCCAACGGCAATCCGGTTGCCGTCACCCTTACCCCTACCGGCGCGGGCACCAGCCCCGACACTGTCTCGGGCAATACGATTACTGCCGGGAGCCAGTCCGACAGCGCCCTGGACGAATCCGGGTCCGTCCTCGTCGAGATTACCGGACCGGTTCAAGCGATCGAGATCGTCTACTCAAACACACTCAACGGAACTCAGGCCGTTTGGGTCAGTGACGTCTACTTCGACACGCGCGTCCCACAGGACGGCAACGACACGATCGACGGCGGCAGCGGCGATGACACGCTTTCGGGCCAGGGTGGTGACGATCTTCTGCTTGGCAATACCGGTTCCGATCAGGTGTTCGGCGGCGATGGCAACGATACCATCGAAGCCGCACAAGGAGACGCAGCCGAAGGCGGTGCGGGCGATGACCTTTTCATCCTCACCGAGCTTGGCGAAGCGGGCAGCGGCACCATCTCGATCATCGGGAACGAGGAGGACGAGATCAATGGCGACACGCTCGACCTTGGAGGCGTCGCCGACCGTAACACCCTGAACCTGACCACCAACCTCCCCGGCGAACTGGCCGGCACGGTTGAACTGACCGACGGCACGCTGGTCACCTTCTCGAACATCGAGAATATCATCTGCTTTACTCCCGGAACGCTGATCGCCACCGCCCATGGCCCGCGCGCGATCGAAACGCTGCGTCCGGGCGACCTGATCGTCACCCGCGACAACGGCCTGCAACCGCTGCGCTGGGTCGGCAGCCGCGCCGTGGCCGCCAAGGGCAAACACGCCCCGATCCAACTGAACCCGACCCTGTTGCAGGGCGCCAGCGCCCCCCTGCTGGTGTCGCCCCAGCACCGGATGCTGTGGACGGGATCGCGGGCCCAGATGTATTTCGGCGAGAGCGAGGTTCTGGTGGCCGCAACCCACCTGCTGAGCAGCCCGGCAGCACGCCGGATCGAAGGTGGCAACGTCACCTATATGCATCTGATGCTGGACCGGCACGAGGTGATCTATGCCAACGATGCCGCGACCGAGAGCTTCTTTCCCGGCGACGAGGGTCTGGACGCACTCAGCGACCGGTCCCGGCAGGAAGTGTTCGACCTGTTCCCCGAACTCCGCAGCCACGCCAGCGCCTTTGGCGATACCGCGCGGCTCTGCCTCAAGGCGCATGAGGCGCGCATTCTGGCGGCGTAAGCGGTGATGCGCTGCCTAATCCGGTAAACAAGGATCAGAGCAGCAGCCAAGCGCAGAGCAAGCACACTGCAAGCTTCGCAAACGGGCCGAAGCTGCCGTCCGACCGTGGTTGCCGTTGCTGCGGGTGCCGCTCGTGAGAGAAGCCATCCGCTCCGGCGGCAAGGTGCAACAGCACTTGCAGGTTGGCAACGCGCCAAGGGCATACAAATCGACTTGGCGTCAAAGGCCCGATGGCCAGCAAATCTTCAACCTCACGCGGGCTCAGCGCAAACCGATGGTTCGCCCAGACTGCATGGCCGATAATCGAGCGTGGGAAACCGATTTCCATGAAGCTGGAGAGATCAGACAGATTCAGCAAGGCTCGCCGCCATGACCGAACGAAAGTGCCGACAACCTGACGATACCTACCAAGCTACAGGTATTGGCACCTCTGGACTTCTTGGTGCCTCTGGCGGGCGGAATGCTCGGGTGCTGTCGCGCGCCATACAAGCGCGGCGAGCCAATGACGTTCCTATGGGGCTGCGCCCCTGAATGCCGGGCGTTCAGGTTTCGCTGTCCCTGGCTGCAAAATGTTCTGAAACGGCCTCAGCTGTCTGCAAGTCGAGAAGGTCGGCCCTGTCGGCAAGGACCTCGGCATAGTAGGGAATGTTCAATAGCCGTTCTTCCCTTGGCTCAGACACCTGCATCGCATTGTAGCCGGTCTGATGGAAATAGGTGACATAGGCTCGAACCTGGGCGGCCCGACCAGTGAATCCCATTGCCAGAAATACCTGATGCAGTTGCTGTATCCTGAGCGTCTCGATTTCTTTCAGTACTTCGGCCGTCCGCTTTGAGCTATGTGCCCAGTCCCGGATCGCGTTGTCATATTGGGGTATGTATTCTTCCTCTTTCAGCAGCACGCCCACATAGGCGAGGTACTGCTCCCAACCGTCATCGCCTGCGGCCTCGATCGCTCTCGTGAACGGTGCGGTATTGCGTTGTGCCCAGTCCTGCCGCACGTCTTCCAGAAGCTCTTCGAGATTGGCGAATTGCCAGTAGAAGGCCCCGGTTGTTGCGCCCAACTCTTCTGCAAGTTGGCGCAGGCTGATACCGGCGATGCCCTTTTCTATCAGCATCTTGCGCGCAGCCGCGATCCAGCTTGCCTTGTCTAGGTTCCTGTCTTTCCTCGGTTTTCGCTCCGCCATGCCAGCTCCTGTTGCCGGACATGGGGGCGCCCGGAAAAATTTATTGACTCACCTACAGGACATAACGCATGTTACGCAATATACGTAACACCTGTTATGTAGAAGCGCCGTAGAACAACCCAACAAGGAGGATTGAGATGTTTCGAAGCTTTTTTTCGGCTGTCGTGTTCGGAACCGCGCTGGCCGCAACGGCCGCCTCGGCGGAAATCGAACTGAAGTTTGCCACCGATTCCGGGGACCGCGAATCTCCGTCGGGCGTCGCTCTTGCCGCCTGGGCGAATGCCGTGAAGGAAGGGTCCAACGGTGAGATCGACGTCAAGATCTTCTACCAGAATGAACTCGGCGGCCAGCTTGAGGTGTTCGATCTGTTCGTCGCCGGCGAAGTCAATGCCATGATTTCATGGCCTTCGACCTCATATGACAAGCGGATCGGTATTCTGAACACCCCATACATGGTCACCTCTTGGGAAGAGGCGCTGGACGCCTACAAGCCCGGCGGCTGGGCCAATGGCGTGCTGAACACGGTGTTCAACGACATCGGGCTGAAGTATTTCGGCGCCTGGCCCGAAGGTTTCAGCGGTGTCGCAACCCGCGGCGCCTATGCCACCGATGTCGCCGGTGCCGCGAACATCAAGGTGCGGACGCCGCCGCTGTTCCCCTTCCCGCAGATTCTGGAATCGATGGGCTACCAGACCGCCGCGATCGACTGGGGCGAAGTATACACCTCGATCCAGACCGGTGTGGTCGACGGTGACGCAGGCAACGTGATCTACTGGGACTACGAATATTTCCGCGACGTGCTGGACTACTATGTCCGCACGAAACACACCTTTGTCACCGGAAACCTGCTGGTCAACCTCGAGACCTACGAGGGCCTCTCGGACGAACACAAGAAGCTGATCGAAGACGCCGCTGTCGCCGTCATGGAGGCGCGTTTCAAGGCCGCCCGTGACGAAGACCAGCACTATGTCGATCTGGCCGTCCAGTCGGGCATGGAATATTTCGAACTCACGGACGAGCAGATTGCGCCGCTCGCCGAGAAGGTTCGTGCCGAAGTCTGGCCGCAAATGGAACCCGATGTCGGCAAGGACATCATGGACCTGATCCGCGCCCAGGTGAACTGACCTGCACCGTGGCCGGGATCTGACGGTTCCGGCCGCCCTCCTATCAAACATGCTGCGAACCGGGAGAAACGCGACATGGTCGACCTTCTCAGAAAGCTCGATGCCGGGCTGATCGGCATTCTCAACCTCATCGTGATTGTGACAAGTCTCGCGATCACCGGGCTGATCCTGTTTCTAGTTCTCGCCCGTTTCGTGCTTGGCTGGTCGGTCGTGGGCGTGCTGGAGCTCGCCACCCTTTCGGCAATGTGGCTTTACATGTGCGGCGCCGTCGTCGCGGCCCGCAACCACGAACATCTGGTGGTCGATTTCCTTGCCCTGTCTTTGAAAACTCCAAAGCACAAGGCCCTGCACACATTCGCCGTATCCCTTATCATGGTCGTGCTCAGCCTGTTCTTTCTGAGCCTGGCCAATGACATGGTCGCCTGGTCGATCAAGCGGCCGCAAACAACCGCCGCTCTCAGCATTCCCCTCATCGTTCCACAGTCTGCGGTCGTCCTCGCTGCCGTGCTCTGTGCTGTCTATGCCGTCCGGGACGCCATCGTCGCCGCTGCTGCCGTTTTTGGCAAAACCGATCAAGAAACAGGAGAGGTCTGAACCATGGAAGCTCTTTTTGGTATCTTGCTTCTGATGGCCCTGATGATCTTCGGGGTACCGGTTGCATGGTCTTTCGCGGGCGTCCTGATGTTTCTGGTTTGGGCCTATGATGTCAGCACGTCGACATTGCTTTTGCAGGGGTTCCGGTCGCTCGACTCGGTTATCCTGCTGGCGCTGCCGCTGTTCGTTCTGGCCGGCTATCTGATGCAAAGCGGCGGGGTTGCCGCACGTCTGATCAGCTTCATGTCCATGGCGATGCGGGGCCGAAAGGGTGGCTTGGGTGCAGCCCTGATCGGATCCTCCGGAGTATTCGGTGCGATTTCAGGAACGGCGACCGCCGCCGTTGCCTCGATCGGCACCATCATGGGCGATCCGCTGGCCGCTCGCGGCTATCCCCGCGGTTACACCAGCGCCCTGCTTGGCGTGTCCTCGCTTCTGGGCATCCTGATCCCGCCGTCGATCACGCTCATCCTTTTCGGTGTCGTCACACGTCAGTCCATCACCGCCCTCTTCGCGGCGACGATCGTGCCAGGTCTGCTGCTGATGTTTGGCCTGATGCTCTTCAACAAGATCGTGACCGCACGCATGCTGGTCGACACGCCCGAACGCATGGCGGCGATTTCGGCACAGAAATCACCCCATGGCCCGCTGCGCGCCACGCTTCAGGCCCTTCCGGCCCTGATGATGCCGGTGGTCATTCTGGGCGGCATCTATGGCGGCGTGTTCACCCCGACCGAGGCCGCAGCGGTTGCCTTGTTCATGGCGATCCTGATCGGGTTCTTCATCTACCGCGATCTTACCTTGTCGCGCTTCCGTCAAAGCCTGGTCGAGGCCGGCGAAACGACGGGCACGATCATTCTTATCCTGCTGTTTTCCTTCATGATCGGACGCATCATGGTGGCCGAAAGCGTGCCGCAGGAACTGACCGAAGCCGTCACGCACCTGACAGAGAACAAGATCCTGATCCTGCTCTTGGTCAACGCCTTCCTGATCTTCGTCGGAATGATCATGGACGACCTGTCGGTGACCGTGGTGATCGCGCCGCTGATGATGCCCCTGATGGTTCATCATGGCGTCGACCCGGTCCACTATGCCTCTATCGTGGCCTGTTCGGTCGTGATCGGTGCCAACAGCCCGCCGGTCGCCCCGATCCTTTACATGGCCTGCCGCATCGGCAAGGTTTCTATTCATGAAGCGGTCAAGCCAGCCTTGCAAATCATCTTCTACGTGGCACTTCCCGTGATGCTTCTGGTTACGTTTTTCCCGGAGCTGTCGCTTTTTGTCCCGCGACTGTTGGGCTTGCACTGAGAACAGAGAACCAAAATGCCACTGCTCACTCTTGCCCTTTTTCAAGCTCGCCCAGCGTTTCGTTCCGCTGACGATGCTCTCACCGATCTAGATCTGGCAATGTCGCGTGCCGCAGCAGCAGGCGCCGGCATGCTGATCACACCAGAGTTGTACCTTTCAGGCTATGGCTCTGCTGGCGCCGTGCGAGCAACGGCCCAGGTTCAGGGATCGCAATTTCTACGCGCTGCCGGACAGCTTGCGGCACGGCATCGCGTCGGGCTGGTTCTCGGATACCCGGAACAAAGCGGCTGCGCGCTCTATAACAGCGCCGCCGTCTTTGACCGGGCCGGGCACCTGATCAGCAACTATCGCAAGGTGGCGTTGCCGAACGACTTCGAAAGGGACTGTTTCACGCCGGGGGCCGGACCGGAAGCGTTCGACTTTGAAGGCATCCGCTGTTCGGTTCTGATCTGCTATGACATCGAATTCCCTGAACTGGCGCGGCGGGCTGCGCTGTTGGGAACTGAACTCTTGCTCGTGCCGACAGCGCTTCGGGCCAAGTGGCGCTTTGTCTCGGATGCCATCGTGCCGTCGCGGGCGTATGAAAACGCCATGTTCATCGGCTATTGCGATTTCGCGGCCGACGAAGCCAATTCACAATTCAGTGGAACCAGTTCGATCTGCGCCCCGGATGGCCAGCACCTTTGCCGCGCGTCCGGCCGGGAGGACATGGTGTTGGCGACAATCGACACCTCCGCCGTTCATCTGCGCAAGTCCGACTTCGACTTCTTGCAGGATCTAGAGCGGTTTGACCTCGCAACACCGCCGTTCTCGAAGATCGCTTGAACACCCGGCTAGATAGAAAGCATCGCGATGGCCTATGCAAGCCACACTCCGGTAATTCCGCCACTTGACCGACCGTCCGGCTGGCGCCCGGCAGATGAAATCGTCCCCATCAACGAAGTTTCCGAGATCGGCGCCAACTATGACTGGCTCATCGTTGGCGCTGGCATCACCGGGCTGTCCGCGGCGCATCGTCTGGGTGAACTGGTGCCGCAGGACCGCGTTCTGCTCGTCGATGCGCGCCCGGTCGGCTGGGGGGCATCGGGGCGAAACTCTGGTTTTCTTCTCGATCTGCCGCACAAGTTCGACCTGGATCACCCCGATGCCACGAGGCTTCGCAAGATCATGGCTCTGAACCGCAGCGCGATTTCGGTGCTTGGGGAGCAGACCGAGCGCTTGGGAATCGATTGCGACTGGTCGCCCGTCGGCAAGCTGCAAGGTGCGGTACGTGAGCGCGGAACGGGCATGATGCGCAAGTTCTGCGCGGCGCTGGACAAGATTGGCGAACCTTACGAGGTTCTCGACCGGCAAGGATGCGCTGCCATCATGGGAACGGAATACTACGCTGGCGCCGTCTTTACCCCCGGCGCTGTGCTGGTGGACCCTTTCCTGCTGGTCAGAGGATTGGCGCGGCAGCTGCCCGAAAACGTGACCCTGCGCGACGATGCGGCAGTCGTCGAGTTTTCGGAAAAGGCCGGGGGATTTGCGGTCAAGCTGCGTTTGGCCGATGGGAGCACAGTCTCCGTTTCGACCAATAAGGTCATTCTCGGGACCGACCCCTACACGCCGGAATTCGGCTATATGAAAGACCGGATTCTGCCAACGATCACCTATGCAAGCATCACGCGGGCGCTCACTCCAGCCGAGCGCAAGCGCTACACCGGCAAGATGAACTGGGGACTGACCCCGGCCGATGCGGGTGGAACCACGCTCAGGATGACATCGGACGGGCGGCTCCTGATCCGTAACCACTATGGCTTTGCCCCGAACTACAAGGCGTCTTCGCGCGACCTCGGCAAGGTGGCCGAAGCGCACCGGCAGGGGCTCGACAACCGGTTCCCGGCCTTGGCCAACGTCCCGATCACCTCGACCTGGGGCGGGGTCGTCAGCCTGTCGCGGAACCATGCGACATTCTTCGGCGAAATGGCTCCAGGGGTCTATTCGGCGAACTGTTACAATGGTGTCGGCATGACGCGCGGCACCAGCTCGGGTCGTCTTCTGGTCGATCTCGCGCTCGGGAGATCCTCGCAGACGCTCGAAGACATCATCGCCGTCAGTGGCCGGCCTTCGACGATTCCACCGGATCCATTCCGTTCGCTCGGTGTCAGCGGACGCATGAAACTGGTCGAGTGGGAAAGCCGCTCCGAAATCTGAGATTCGGCAAATCTGAAAGAAAACGAAATGAAGGCAGTCCGTCACAAGATTGGTCCGCGCATGAGTCAGGCCGTGCGCGCGGGCGACATGGTATACTTCGCCGGGCAGATTCCCGATGATCGGACGGCCGACATCATGGGACAAACTGCCGAAACTCTGGGCAAGATTGACGCGCTGTTGGCCGAGATGGGCGGCACCAAGTCCGACCTCGTCTCAGTTCAGATCTGGCTGAGCGACATGACGGATTTTGCAGGGATGAACATCGTCTGGGAGTCTTGGGTAGACTCGGAAAACCCGCCAGCCAGAGCAACAGCAGGAGTCGCGCTGGCCAGCCCGGGTGTACGTGTAGAGATTATAGCGATCGCTCACATCCAGACGGGCGCAGAAACCGCTGGCACTGATGGTCCAACAATGTCCGCATCCTCAGATACGCGGTGACCAGTTCGCACCAACGGCAAACGGCTGCTCCGCGCCCCGAACGACAATTTGCAGGAGCAGGTGCGGGCTTGCAGCCGTTGTTGGACAACCTTGTATCGCCCCAAACGCCCATGTGCCCGCCAGGTGGCTTCCAGTTGCGCGGGTTGCCGTCAGGTGAAAAACTCTAGCCCGTTTTCTGCAAAACGGGCCCGGTTCCGCGCGCGGCCCAGGCGCGCACGGCGTCGCCGAAGGCGGTGAACAGCGGCCGCGAGACCGGATCGCTGGCCGCGTCCCATTCGGGATGCCATTGCACCGACAGGGTAAAGCCCGGCGCGTCGCGCACATAGATCGCCTCGGGAGTACCGTCCGGGGCATGACCGTCGATCTCGATGCGGGCACCCGCGGTCTTGATCCCCTGCCCGTGCAGCGTGTTGGTCATTACCTCGCGGGCGCCGAAAACACGGTGGAACACGCCGCCTTCGGTCACGCTGACGATATGGCGCAGGGCGAACTTCTCTTCCAGCGTGCCATCCGGCGGCATCCGGTGGTTCATCCGGCCCGGCAGGTCGCGGATCTCGGGGTAGAGCGTGCCGCCCATCGCCACGTTCACCTCTTGAAAGCCGCGGCAGATGCCCAGAAAGGGCTGGCCCCGCTCGACACAGGCGCGCACCAGCGGCAGGGTGATGGCATCGCGGGCACGGTCGAATTCGCCATGCGCGGCGGTTTCGCTCTCGCCATATTCCTCGGGATGAACATTGGGGCGACCGCCGGTCAGCAGGAACCCGTCGCAGACCTCAAGCAGTTCGGAAACCGAAACATAACGCGGATCGGCCGGGATCAGCAGCGGCAGACAGCCCGAGACATTGGCCACCGCGTCCGAATTCATCGTCCCGCCCGCATGGGTCGGATACTGATCGTTCAGCAGATACGAGTTGCCGATGATCCCTACGACTGGCCGCGTCATCCCGTCCCCTTGCGCTTGCCCCTTTCGACGCAGCCTAGCCGCGCCTCACAAGCGCTGCAACAGCGGCCGCATCGCAGCAAGCGCGCAGGCGCGTGTTCACTTGCGCACACAGGGGCGTGACCGGCTTGGCGGGATCAGGCGCCAAGGCTGGCCTTCAGTTCCAACCGCCGGGCATGCAGAACCGGCTCGGTATAGCCCGAGGGCTGCACCCGCCCCTTGAACACCAGATCGCAGGCCGCCTGGAAGGCGATGCCGTCGAACCCCGGCGCCATCGGGCGATAGGCCGGGTCGTCCGCGTTCTGATCATCGACCACCGCCGCCATCTTGCGCATGGCCGCCATCACCTCCTGCGCGTCCACCACGCCATGATGCAGCCAGTTGGCGATATGCTGCGCCGAGATGCGGCAGGTGGCGCGGTCCTCCATCAGGCCCACGTTGTTGATATCCGGCACCTTGGAGCAACCAACGCCCTGATCGACCCAGCGCACGACATAGCCGAGAATGCCCTGCGCGTTGTTCTCGACCTCGCGGCGGATCTGATCGGACGACCATTTGCGGAAGCTGGCCAGAGGGATTTCCAGGATCCCGTCCACATGCGCCCGCCGTCCGCCCGCGCGCAGCGCGGCCTGTACCGCGAACACGTCGACCTTGTGATAATGCAGCGCATGCAGGGTGGCCGCCGTCGGGCTGGGCACCCAGGCGCAATTGGCGCCTGCCTTGGGATGCTCGATCTTGGTCTCGATCATGGCCGCCATCCGGTCCGGCATCGCCCACATGCCCTTGCCGATCTGCGCCTTGCCCGAGAGGCCGCATTCCAGACCGATATCGACATTCAGGTTCTCATAGGCGGTGATCCAGGATTTGCGCTTGATGAAATCCTTACGGCTGAACGGCCCCGCCTCCATCGAGGTATGGATTTCGTCGCCGGTCCGGTCGAGGAACCCGGTGTTGATGAAGCAGACCCGCGATCTGGCGGCACGGATACATTCCTTGAGGTTGACGCTGGTGCGCCGCTCTTCGTCCATGATGCCGATCTTGACCGTGTTGCGCGGGAGGCCAAGAATATCCTCGACCATGTCAAAGGTCCGGACGGCAAAAGCCACCTCTTCCGGCCCGTGCATCTTGGGCTTGACCACATAGACCGAGCCGGCAAGCGAATTGCCGCCCGCCCGGTTCAGGTCATGCATCGCGATGGCGACGGTGACCAGCGCGTCCATTAAGCCTTCGAAGATTTCCGCCCCATCCGCATCCAGCACCGCCGGGTTGGTCATCAGGTGACCGACATTGCGCACCAGCATCAGCGCCCGGCCCTTGACGCTCATCGCGCTGCCATCGGGGGCAAGATAGTCCAGATCGCCGGCCAGCGCGCGGGTGAAGGTGGCACCACCCTTGGTCACCTCCTCGCTCAGGTCACCACGCATCAGGCCCAGCCAGTTGCCATAGGCCAACACCTTGTCCTCGGCGTCGACACAGGCCACCGAATCCTCGCAATCCATGATCGCCGAGACCGCGCTTTCCAGCCGCACATCGGCCAGACCCGCCTGATCGTGGCAGCCCACCGGATGGGTGCGGTCAAAGACCAGCTCCACATGCAACCCGTTGTTGCGCAAGAGCACCGCGTCGGGCGCCTTGGGGTGACCGCGATAGCCTGCGAATTTTGCCGGGTCGATCAGCGGCTGACCATCGACCAGCAACGCGCCTTCACGGATGTGATAGCGGCGGGCATCGGCATGGCTGACGCCCTGTACCGGAAACGCCTCGTCCAGAAAGACACGCGCGCGCGCCACCACACGGGCACCACGACCCCGGTCGTAGCCACCCGCCGGTATCGGCCCGGCCATGGCGTCGGTGCCATAAAGCGCATCATACAGGCTGCCCCAGCGGGCATTGGCGGCGTTGAGCGCGTAGCGGGCATTGGTGATCGGCACAACCAGCTGCGGCCCCGGCACCGATGCGATTTCAGGGTCGGTATCGGCCGTTTCGATCTCGAAGGCCGCGCCTTCGGGCAGCAGATAACCGATCTGGGCCAGAAACGCCTTGTACGCTTCGTGATCATGCGGCCGGTCGCGATGGGCGACATGCCAGGCGTCGATCTGCTCCTGAAGCGCCTCGCGCCGCGCCAGCAATGCGCGGTTTACCGGTGCCAGTTCGGCCACCATCCGCGCCATCCCGGCCCAGAAATCGGCGGGTTCCACCCCGGTACCGGGCAAGGCGCGCGTCTCGATGAAATCCGCCAGTTCCCCGGCGACTTTCAGCCCGTTCCGTTCCACTCTGCCGCTCATCATCGCGCCTCCGCCTTGCCGCCTGTGTACAATCGCATACTCCAGTTATCGCGAATGCAGCGGTCAAACAACAAAATGGCACGCTGGATTTACCAATGAAGCCGAAGGCAGTTTCCACCATTCCCGAACAGCGCAGACCATGAACGGCAAAGGAGCGCCGCTTGCACCCCCGGCGTGTTCTACCTAACGTCTCGCCAAACCGACAGCAGCCGAGGTTCCCATGCGCGACGCCGCCCCGAAAACCATCCACCTCAAGGATTACACCCCGTTCGGCTATCTGGTGGACGAGGTGCGCCTGACCTTTGACCTGGCGCCCGACGCAACCCGCGTCACCTCGCGCATCGCCTTTCGCCCCAATCCCGAGACGACCGACCGCCGGTTCTTTCTGCATGGCGAGGAACTGCGCCTGCTGCGCGCCGCCATCGACGGTGCCGAGATCGCGCCCGAGATCACCGACGAGGGTCTGACCTGCGCCGTTCCCGATGCGCCCTTTGTCTGGGAAGCCGAGGTCGAGATCGCCCCTGCCGCCAATACCGCGCTCGAAGGACTTTATCTCTCGAACGGGATGTACTGTACCCAATGCGAGGCCGAAGGCTTTCGCAAGATCACCTATTACCCCGACCGCCCCGATGTCATGAGCACCTTTACCGTGCGTATAAACGGCACGCATCCGGTGCTCTTGTCCAATGGCAACCCGGTCGATAGCGGCGAGGGCTTTGCAGAATGGCATGACCCATGGCCAAAACCGGCCTATCTCTTTGCACTGGTGGCGGGAGACCTGCTGGCTCATTCCGACACGTTCACCACCGTTTCGGGCCGCGAAGTGGATCTGAACCTCTGGGTCCGTCCCGGAGACGAGGGCAAATGCGCCTTTGGCATGGAGGCGCTGAAGAAATCCATGCGCTGGGACGAAGAGGTCTATGGCCGCGAATACGATCTGGACGTGTTCAACATCGTCGCGGTCGACGATTTCAACATGGGCGCGATGGAGAACAAGGGGCTGAATATCTTCAATTCGGCCGCCGTGCTGGCCAGTCCCGAGACCTCGACCGACGACAATTTCGAACGGATCGAGGCGATCATCGCGCATGAGTATTTCCACAACTGGACCGGCAACCGCATCACCTGCCGCGACTGGTTCCAGCTCTGCCTCAAGGAAGGGCTGACCGTGTTCCGCGACGCGCAGTTCACCTCGGACCTGCGCAGCGCCCCCGTCAAACGCATCCGCGACGTGATCGACCTGCGCGCCCGCCAGTTCCCCGAGGATCAGGGCCCGCTCAGCCACCCGGTGCGGCCCGAAAGCTTTCAGGAGATCAACAACTTCTACACCGCCACCGTCTATGAAAAGGGTGCCGAGGTGATTGGCATGCTGAAACGGCTGGTGGGCGATGCCGCCTATGCCGAGGCGCTGGACCTCTATTTCGCGCGCCATGACGGGCAGGCCTGCACCATTGAGGACTGGCTCAAGGTGTTCGAGGATGTCACGGGGCGCGACCTGTCTCAGTTCAAGCGCTGGTACAGCCAGGCCGGCACCCCGCGCCTGACGGTCGAGGAGGCGTGGCAGGACGGCACCTTTACCCTGACCCTGTCGCAAGAGACCCCCGCCACGCCCGGCCAGCCCGACAAGCTGCCACAGGTGATCCCGGTTGCCGTCGGACTGCTCAACCCCAATGGCGACGAGGTGCGCGCCACCGAGATGCTGGAACTGACGCAGGCGCGTCAGAGCTTCTCGTTTGACGGGCTGGCGACACGTCCAGTGGCCTCGGTGCTGCGCGATTTCTCGGCGCCGGTGGTTTTGGACCATGACCTCTCGCCCGAGCAGCGCGCCTTTCTGCTGGCCCATGACACCGATCCCTTCAACCGTTGGGAAGCGGGCCGTGCGCTGGCCGGGCAATGCCTGCTCGACATGATCACCGAGGACGCCGCGCCCGATACCGCCTATCTGGACGGGTTGACGGCGGTGCTGCGCGACGATGGGCTGGGCCCGGCCTATCGCGCGCTGATGCTGGGCCTGCCCAGCCAGTCGGAACTGGCCGCCACCCTGCATCAGCGCGGCCTGATCCCCGATCCGCAGGCGATCTGGGAGGCGACCGAGACCCTGCGCCAGACCACCGCCCAACACATGCAGGACCTGCTGCCACGGCTCAGGGCCGAGTCACAGATCGAGGCACCGTTCCGGCCCGATGCAGACCAGGCCGGCAAGCGCGCATTGGGCAGCGCCGCGCTGGCACTGCTGTCGCGGCTCGATAGCGGTACGCAGGCGGCGGCGGATTATGCCTGCGCCGACAACATGACGCTGCAACTTTCGGCGCTGTCCTGTCTGCTCAAGGCGGGCAAGGGCGAAGTCGAACTGGCCGCCTTTTATGACCAGTGGCGCGGCGACCGGCTGGTGATCGACAAATGGTTCGGGCTTCAGGTGGCACTGGCGGCGCCCGAACAGGCGGCGGAAACCGCCCGGCGCCTGAGCGCGCATGCCGAGTTCAACTGGCGCAATCCGAACCGGTTCCGTGCCGTATTCGGCGCGCTGGCCATGCACCATGCCGGCTTCCATCATGCCTCGGGCGCGGCATACCAGCTGTTGGCGGACTGGCTGATCCGGCTCGATCCGGTAAACCCGCAGACCACCGCGCGGATGTGCTCGGCCTATCAGACCTGGCGACGGTATGACAACGACCGGCAGCTGCTGATCGGCGCCCAGCTGGATCGCATTCTGGCCCAGCCGAACCTCAGCCGGGACACCACCGAGATGCTGACCCGCATCCGGGGCAGCTGAGCCATGCGCCGAACCCTGCTCATCACCGGGGCCAGCGCCGGGATCGGCGCCGCCATCGCCCGCCTTGCCGCCATGCGCGGCTATGATCTTGCACTCAACTACCGGCAGGACCGGGCCGGGGCCGAGTCGGTGGCCGAGTCCGCCCGCCTTGCAGGCGCTACTGTGATCCTGTGCCCCGGCGACGTGGCCGATCCCGAAGACATCCGGCGCATTTATGCGCGGGTGGATGAGGGCTTTGACCGCCTCGACGGGCTGGTCAACAACGCTGGCATCGTCGACCGCGCCGCCCGTGTCACCGACCTGACCCATGCGCGGCTGAGGCGCATGTTCGATGTCAACGTGATCGGCGCCATTCTGGTCGCCAAAGAGGCGGTGCTGCGGATGCAGGCCCATGGCCGGGGCGGCGCCATCGTCAATCTTTCCTCTGCCGCTGCGCGTCTGGGCTCGGCCAACCAATATGTCGATTACGCCGCCAGCAAGGCCGCGATCGACACCTTTACCAAGGGCCTCGCCGACGAGGTCGCCGCAGAGGGGATCCGCGTCAACGCGCTCCGCCCCGGTCTGATCGAGACCGGGATCCATGCCAAGGGCGGCGAACCGGATCGGGCGCAACGGTTGGCGCCGGGTGTCCCGATGCAGCGGACCGGCACCGTGACCGAGGTGGCCGAAGCGGCGCTTTTCCTGCTCTCGGACGCGGCGTCTTACATCACCGGCACCACGCTCGACGTCAGCGGCGGGCGGTGACCCTCGCGATGACCGAACCGCTCCGCTATGTCCGCCATGCCCGCAGCCCCCGCAATGTCGTGCTGCTGCTGGCGGTCTGGACTGGGCTTGCGACGGTGATGGTTCTGTTTCAAGCGGCCTGGTGGCTGATCGCGCTGTGCGCCCTGCCGACCCTGCCGCTGTTGTCCGAGATCATCACCGACCGCCGCGCGGGTCTCGATCTGGACGCCGCTCGGCTCAGCTGGTTCTCGGGGCGCCTGGACGGGTCTGTCGCGCTGGACGAGATCGCGCAGGTACGGCTGGATACGCGCTGGGATTTCAGCATTCGCGCCACGCTGTGCCTGCATTCAGGCAAAGAGATACGGCTGCCACAAGAGTCTCTGCCCCCGCATCGTGAGTTCGAAGAGATCCTGACCGCGCGTGGACTGGCCGTGGTTCGGCATCATTTCGCCGGTCGTTAGCGGATTGATGCCAGTCCGGGCGCAATCCCCAGAGCCCGCCGCAAAACCTGTCCCGAAACACCCCGCTCCAGCCTTTTTTGTGCCGCAAATCAGCGTCAGCCTGAAGCCAATACGACACCACACAGGCCAAGCATTAATCAGTATGCTGAAAAGATCCCGCACCGTTCTGAGTTCTTTGCCTGATCTGACCGCGCGACTGTTCGGTCGCGCGGTCGACTTCTCGGCTCAGACAGAACCGCGCCCTCCGATCCGGCTCGAAGATTTCCTGTCGATCCCGATCGCCGAGCACGGACAGGACGAAGACATCCGCGCCAGGCTGCGCGCTCATGGCCAGTTCCTGGCCCGGCAAGAGCGCTGGCAGGACCTGTCGGATGAAATCCGCGCCGCCGATGCCACTCGCGAAGCCACGCCGGGCGGGACCCCGGTTGCCGACCTGCTGGCCTTTGGTGCCCGGTCCGACGTGGTGCTGGCCGTCGAAGAGGCGCTGATGGACAGCCATCGCACCGATCAGGCCCCGTTGATCAACGGGATCCGGGCGCTGGAATTCGTGCGTCAGGATCATGCCGACGATCCCTATATCGCGCTGATCGTGGCGCTGACCCATATCGACCTGGCCTGGGCCTGGCGCGGCACCGGATGGGACACGATCGTGCCCCGACTCCACCGCGAGAAATGCGCCGCGCATTTCGACCGCGCCATCGAGATCCTGTCACCCTGGTGCGGCGTCAGGATGGACAGCCCGGTCCTGCAATCGGCCTGCTGCGCCTTGCTGGCCGGTCGCCGGACGCCGCAACGCAGGGTCGCGGATTCCTACGAGGCACTGATCGACCTCGATCCGTACAATCCCCGCCACATGCGCGCGCTGGGCAACCACCTGTTGCCGCGCTGGTTCGGCTCCTACGCGGAATTGGAACTGGAGGCCCGCCGGACCGCCGCGCGGACACAGGATATCTGGGGCGCCGGCGGTTATACTTGGGTCAGCCTGGACGCCATCGCCCAGGATGAAGAGGCCTGTGCCCGCGTCGATGTCGACTTCTTTGTCGACGGGTTGCGGGACATCGTGCGCGCCCGCCCCGAGCAAGAGACCATCAACATGCTGGCGTCCTATTGCGCGGTGACCCTGCGCGGCAATCTTGGCCTGCATGAAGAAGCGGATCTGAACCGCATCCGTATCTGCAACGCGGCCGACTGGTTGATCCGCGACCACCTGACCGAAGTGCATCCGATGATCTGGGCGCATGCCGCCGATGGCTTCGACAACAACATGCGCGTCAGTTCACCCAGCCGGTTCGCCGCGCGCGGTCGGGCCGATGCCCTGCAGGTCATCGCCAATCTGTTCCGCGACGAGATCCGCGAGGGCAACCGGGTCGTTTTCACGCCCGAGGGGCCTCAGCTGCACGGCGCCTGAGGTTCCCCGCTTCGGGTGACATCGTCGAACCGGGGGCGCCAGCCCAGCGCGGTCAGGCGCGGTGCAGCCAGCCTTTGATCCAGCATCGGCCCCAAGGCGCTGTCGCCATAACGCACCAAGGCCTCGGCCCGGTCCAGCACCCTGATAGACGCATCCGGCCCGGCGATGGCGCGCGCGATCTCGCCCACCGGGCGGCCCGGTTCGGCGGTGGCGAGGAAATCTCCGCCCTGCCCCGGCAGCCCCGCCAGCAGCAGATAGGCTTGTGCCAGGTCATCGGCATGCACCAGTGGCCAGCGGATCGCCGGGTCGCCCAGGATCTCGACCTCGGGCGCGTGGAACCGTTCCAGCATGCCACCCGCGTTGCTATCATAGACCGCACCCGGATGCAGCACTGCCAGATCGGTGGCATCGCTGGCCTTGAGCATCGCCACGGTATCAAGCATCCAGCCCCAGGGCGTGGCAGGATCAAAGGGCGCGGTTTCATCCCTGACCTGCCCGCCGGTATCGCCGTAAAGCCATATGCCGCCTGTATAAATCAGGCGCGGACGGCGCCCGGCCCGGCGCGCTGCCGTTACCAGTGCCTCCATCGCGGCGCGGTCAACTTCGCCCATATCCGGGCCGAATGTGGCCGCGGCATGGATGATGGCATCCGCCGCCACCGCCTCTGCCGCCCAGACCTCGGGTTGACGCAGATCGCCGCGACGGACCTGCCCTCCGTCACCCTCTACCTGCGCGGCCGCGTGGCCGGACCGGGCCAGCCCGGTCACCTGGTGCCCCGCCGCGACGCCAGCGCGCAGAACCGCCCCCCCGACCAACCCGCTGGCCCCTGTCACAAACAGCTTCATTTCCGTGCCTCCCTTCTGGATTCGTCCCAACCTGCCGCCTCAACCATGGTTGAGATCAAGCCCCTTTCCCCGTGCCCCCTTGCCCAACGCCGCGCACGCGCCTAGAAGGCGGTTTGAACCAAGCGGACAAGAGGCACACCCATGCTGGACCTGACCTTCGAGACCCCCAAACCCAAGACCATCGCCGGTGCCAAGCACGACTGGGAACTGGTGATCGGCATGGAGGTGCATGCTCAGGTCGCGTCGCAGGCGAAACTGTTCTCGGGCGCCTCGACCGCTTTTGGCGCCGAGCCCAATTCCAACGTCTCTTTCGTGGATGCGGCGATGCCGGGCATGCTGCCTGTCATCAACGAATTCTGCGTCGAACAGGCGGTGCGCACCGGGCTGGGGCTGAAGGCCGAGATCAACCTGAAATCGGCCTTTGACCGCAAGAACTATTTCTACCCCGACCTGCCACAGGGATACCAGATCTCCCAGCTTTATCATCCCATTGTGGGCGAAGGCGAAGTGCTGGTCGAGATGGGAGACGGCACCGCGCGCCGGGTCCGGATCGAACGTATCCACATGGAACAGGACGCGGGCAAGTCGATCCATGACATGGATCCGAACATGTCCTTTGTCGACCTGAACCGGACCGGCGTCTGCCTGATGGAGATCGTCAGCCGTCCCGATATCCGTGGCCCCGAAGAGGCCGCCGCCTATATCGCCAAGCTGCGCCAGATCCTGCGCTATCTGGGCACCTGCGACGGCAACATGCAGAACGGCAACCTGCGGGCCGATGTGAACGTGTCGATCTGCCGTCCGGGCGCCTATGAGAAGTATCAGGAAACACAGGACTTTTCGCATCTGGGCACGCGTTGCGAGATCAAGAACATGAACTCGATGCGCTTCATCCAGGCGGCCATCGAATATGAGGCGCGCCGCCAGATCGCCATTGTCGAGGCGGGCGGCAAGGTGGATCAGGAAACCCGGCTCTATGACCCGGACAAGAACGAGACCCGCTCGATGCGGTCCAAGGAAGAGGCGCATGATTACCGCTACTTCCCCGATCCCGACCTGCTGCCGCTGGAGATCGAGCAGGCCTGGGTCGACGATATCGCGGCCAACCTGCCCGAACTGCCGGACGACAAAAAGGCACGCTTTATCAAGGATTTCGGCCTGACCGACTATGACGCATCGGTGCTGACCGCCGAGGTGGAATCGGCCGCTTATTTCGAGGAAGTGGCCAAGGGCCGCAACGGCAAGCTGGCGGCCAACTGGGTCATCAACGAGTTGTTCGGACGGCTGAAGAAAGAGGACCACGATATCACCGACAGCCCGGTCAGCCCGGCGCAGCTGGGCGGCATCATCGACCTGATCGCGTCGGATGCGATCTCGGGCAAGATTGCCAAGGACCTGTTCGAGATCGTCTATACCGAAGGTGGCGATCCCGCCGAAATCGTTGAGAAACGTGGCATGAAGCAGGTGACCGACACCGGCGCCATCGAGGCCGCGCTGGACGAGATCATCGCCGCCAACCCGGCGCAGGTGGAAAAGGCCAAGGTGAACCCGAAACTGGCGGGCTGGTTCGTGGGTCAGGTGATGAAGGCCACCGGCGGCAAGGCCAATCCGGGTGTCGTCAACCAGATGGTTTCGAAGAAACTGAATGGCTGACACACCCGCGCGGCAGCATGATCCAAGGGATCGTGCGAGCGCGCGCCAAGGCCGTCTAGGATCTGGCCACGGCCAAGCTGGGCTTGTGATCTGTACAAGGTTTTGACCGTTTTGTACGCGGTCCAAACCCCGGATTGACCGTTTTGCACCGGAGATCAAGGGCGCCCTCGGGCGCCCTTTTTGCTGCGCCAACGGATACAGCAAGGGGGTACGGAGCGGATCAACCCACCTTGCTCTCCACCGGTTTCACTCTCTGATCGCGGACGTGATCCAGAAACGCCACCACGTGATCGGCCGGTCGCCCGGTGCCTGACCATGCCCAGACATATTCGAACCGGGCCGGAGCGCCGTCGGCGCGCAGCAGCGGAACCGCGCTCGTGGCATCGGCCAGCAGCTTGGCCCGGGGCAAAATCCCCGCCCCCAGCCCCAGCCAGGTCCATTCCTGGATCACCTGATAGCTGAGCGCATAGCCCGGATAGGCGGGCGGTGAGATGCCTTCGGCCTCGAACAGCACTTCGAGCGAGCGATTGAGACCGCACCCGCCCGCTGTCATGATGACCGGATCCTGGGGCAGATGGGCCAGATACAGGGCCGCAGGCGGCTCGGCCGAGTGGCCCGATTGCGGCAGGTAATAGAGCGGATCGGAATAGAATGGTGCCTGTTGCATGCCGTCCGGGACACTGTCGCGCGGCAGGATCGTCAGGTCGATGGCACCGCTCTCCAGCCGCCCGGCCAGATCGTCCAGAAGACATTCCTTGAAAAACACCTCGACCCCTTGGTGCAGGCGGCAGAACGGATCGGTCACGCCAGTCAGCATCCGCATGTCCACCAGCGGCGAAAATCCCAACCGCAGCAGTTTGCGCGCCGGGTTGTGAAAGGCGGCGGCGGCAGCTGTGACCTCGTCACGCGCAGACAGGACGCTTTCGAGATGGGGCAGGATATGCCGCCCGAACGGGGTCAGCGTCACCTTGCGTGTGGTCCGGGCAAAGAGTTTGGCGCCCAGTTCCTCCTCGATCTGCGCCACCGCGCTGGACAAGCTGGGCTGGGTCGCGTGGCAGAGATCGGCGGCCCGGCTGAACGATTGCTCGCGCGCCACTGTCACCACAAATTCGATCTGTCTGAGTTTCATGCCGAACCCCGCCCGATTAATACACAAAATCTATCAATGATATCCATTAATGCAATTTCTCTTTTGAAGCAGCCAGAGCGACAGTGCCGGGGAAAGCCAAACAGAAGGGACAATGAAATGGCATTTGATTTTCGGAACAAGCTCTTGGGCCAGATTTCGGGCGCGGCACTGATGCTGGCCGTGACAACCGGTGGGGCAATGGCTGGGGACCTGAGCGACGCGCAGATCCTTGGCATTTATTCCCAGGTCAACAGTTTCGACATAGAAACCGCGCTGCTGGGGCAGCTCAAAGGCGTCTCGGACGAGGTGCGCGCCATCGGTGCCATGGTGTCGTCGGACCATACCGGCGTGCGCGCGGCGGCGCATGAGCTGGCCGCCAGCATCGGCGTGACCCCGGAACTGCCGCCGGCACGCATCGACGCGGCGCGCGACCATGACGCGGTGATCCTGAGCCTGCACAAGCTGGAAGGCGCCGAGTTCGATGCCGCCTATCTGCGCCACGAGATCGCCTTTCACACCGCTGCCATCAGCGCGGTCGAGGGATTGCTCTTGCCCAGCGCCGACAGCCCCGAGCTGAAGGCGCATTTCGATGCGGTGCTGCCTGCCTTTCAGCATCACCTGCAAATGAACCTGGACGCCGCCGAAACACTGGGTGTCGCTCTGGAGTAACCCCCTGGCGCGCGCGCTCCTGCCCACGCTCAGGTGGTGCCGGCGGGACGTCGCTGTCCTGTCCGGCACCTCTGGTCTTTTTGCATCCGCCTGGAGTAGTCTGCGCGCGATCCAAAGAGGCTCTGAGCATGATCCGCTACGAATACAAGGTTGTCCCCGCCCCGGAGAAGGGCATCAAGGCCAAGGGCGTCAAGACCGCGCCGGCGCGGTTCGCGCTGTCGGTGGAACAGGCGCTGAACCAACTGGCCGCCGAGGGCTGGGAATATCAGCGGGCCGAGTTGCTGCCCAGCGAGGAGCGCTCGGGCCTGACCGGCTCGACCACCAACTGGCGCAACGTGCTGGTGTTCCGCCGCCCCCTGCCCGCAGGTCCCGAAGTATTGCCCGAGGCCGAGGTCGCGGCAGAGCCCGTGGCCGAGGCGACCGCGCCCCTGAGTGCCGACAGCCCGCCGCTGGCCCGGCCCGTACCCGGCCCGTCCGAGGCGGATCGCCGCGCGCCCGCGCCCATCGCGGCGCCGGTCAACGATCCGCCGATGCATGGCGCCAAGACCACGGACGCCGCCAGCACAGAGCCCGAGGCCAAGGCCGAGAAGGACTAGGTGCCGATATCCAGTGCCAGCGCATGGATGCGCGGCACGATATCGCCCAGCGCCTGATGCACCGCACGGTGCCGCGCCACCCGGCTTTGCCCGGCAAAGGCGGCGGCACGGATGCGGATGTTGAAATGGCTCTGACCGCCCTCGCGAAATCCGGCGTGGCCGCGATGGCTTTCGCTGTCGTCCACCACCTCCAGCTCGGTCGGCGCGAATGCCGCCTGCAACCTTGCGCGCATTTCCTCTGCGATCGTCATGCCCGTCTGCCCTCACATTCCCGCGCAATCTGCGCTCTTTTCCGCGCGGCCGCGATTTTCTTGCCGCCGCCCTCTTCTATCTGGCGTCACTTAGACTAAACTCCTGCCTCCGAGTCGAGAAGCCGCAACCGAAAGGGCCCGCCATGAGCAAATCAGATCCGTTCGGATTCGATATGTCCGTCTCTTCCGCCAAGAAAAAGAACCCGCGCGGGCGCCGGGGCATGTCGGGCGCGTCCGAAACCTCGGTCCGGGTCTGCGAGCACGAGGGTTGCACCGAGGCGGGCAAGTTCCGCGCGCCCAAGGCCCCCGATGTGCTGGACGACTATTTCTGGTTCTGCCAGCAGCATGTGCGCGAATATAACCAGAAATGGAACTTCTTCGACGGCACCACCGAGGCCGAGATGAACGCGCAAATGTCCAAGGACAAGGTGTGGGAACGCAAGACGCGGCCGATGACCGACCCCGAGGCGCGCGCCTGGGCACGGCTGGGCATCGAGGACCCGCATCAGGTTCTGGGGGCCAACGCCACCCAGAATCCGGGCCGCGTCAATACCGGCCGCCGCCTGCCGCCGACCGAGCGCCGCGCCATCGAGATTCTCGAAGCCAAGGACAGCTGGACCAAGGCCGAGGTGCGCGCCGCCTACAAGAAGCTCATCAAGGTGCTGCACCCGGACATGAACGGCGGCGACCGCAGCCAGGAAGAGCAGTTGCAAGAGGTGGTCTGGGCCTGGGACCAGATCAAGGACAGCCGGAACTTCAAATAGGCGCCGGCTCCGGCGCCGACCGGCCCCATCAGCGCCTGTCCGCGCGTTGGGGGCGTGATACGGCCGTGACAATCCGTCGATAGGGCTCATTCGGATGCGCGCGGCACTGCTCGACTGATGCCCCCGAGATCGTGACGGCAAAAAGCGCCCGCGCGGCGCTTTTCGCCTTTTCCTTGCGGCTGGGGGCGATATGGTGCACCCCGACAAGATTGGCCCGCCCCGACGCGGCGCGGCAAGGCGATAAGGACGATTGGTATGGCTGACGGAACGATCCCGATGAACGCAAAACCCACCGAGGAGATTTCCGTCCGCGAAGTCTTTGGCATCGACACGCCGATGGTGGTCAAGGGCTTTGCCGAGCGCAGCGACCGGGTGCCCGAGATCGATCAGACCTACAAGTTCGATCCCGATACCACGCTGGCCATTCTGGCGGGCTTCAGCCACAACCGCCGCGTCATGGTGCAGGGCTATCACGGCACCGGCAAATCGACCCATATCGAACAGGTCGCCGCGCGGCTGAACTGGCCCTGCGTGCGCGTCAACCTCGACAGCCATATCAGCCGGATCGACCTGATCGGCAAGGATGCGATCAAGCTGCGCGACGGCAAGCAGGTTACCGAGTTCCACGAAGGTATCCTGCCCTGGGCGCTGCGCAACCCGGTGGCCATCGTGTTCGACGAATACGACGCGGGCCGCGCCGACGTGATGTTCGTGATCCAGCGGGTGCTGGAACATGACGGCAAGCTGACCCTGCTGGACCAGAACGAGATCATCACGCCGAACCCCTTTTTCCGCCTGTTCGCCACCGCCAACACGGTGGGACTGGGCGACACCACCGGCCTCTATCACGGCACCCAGCAGATCAACCAAGCCCAGATGGACCGCTGGTCGCTGGTGGCGACGCTGAACTATCTCAGCCATGACGCCGAAACGATGATCGTGCTCAGCAAGGCGCCGCATTACAACACCGAGAAGGGCCGCAAGCAGGTCAGCCAGATGGTGACCGTGGCCGACCTGACCCGGACCGCCTTCATGAACGGTGATCTGTCGACCGTGATGTCGCCCCGGACCGTGATCAACTGGGCGCAGAATGCCGAGATCTTCCGCGATGTGGGCTATGCCTTCCGGCTGACCTTCCTCAACAAATGCGACGAGCTGGAGCGCCAGACAGTGGCCGAGTTCTATCAGCGCTGTTTCGACGAGGAACTGCCCGAAAGCGCGGCAAGCACGAGCCTGGGGTGATCCGGGCGGCCGCCATATCCGCCTTGCTGCCCACCATGGGACGCGACCGCCTGTTTGCAGGACCGAAGTGACATGAGCAAACCGACCGACAATCCCGCCGATCCGTTCAAGAAGGCGCTGGCCGAGGCGACCAAGGTGATGGCCGACGACCCGGATCTGTCGGTCAGCTATACGGTCGACCCCTCGGGCGTCAGCGGCGACGCCATGCGCCTGCCCCAGGTCAGCCGCCGGATGACCCGCGACGAGGTGTTGCTGGCGCGCGGCACGGCGGATGCGCTGGCGCTCTATCGCCGCTATCACGACGACGCCACCCACAGCCGCTATGCCCCGCCGGGCGACATGGCGCGCGATCTTTACGAGGCGATGGAGACCGCCCGCTGCGAGGCGATGGGCGCCCGCGACATGCCCGGCACCGCGTCCAACATCGACGTGAAGATCACGCATGAGGCGCTGCGGCGCGGCTATGACCAGTGCAAGCAGCCCTCCGAGGCACCGCTGCCGGTGGCGGCGGGCTATCTGGTGCGGCATCTGGCCACCGGGCGCGACCTGCCCCCGGCAGCCGCCAATGTGATGAACCTGTGGCGCGGCTTTATCGAGGAACAGGCCGGTGGCACGCTGGAAAACCTGAGCGATATCCTCTCCGATCAGGCCGAATTCGCCAAGTTCGCCCGCCAGGTGA
This sequence comes from Ruegeria sp. BHSC223, assembly GCF_059613025.1. Classification (NCBI taxonomy): domain Bacteria; kingdom Pseudomonadati; phylum Pseudomonadota; class Alphaproteobacteria; order Rhodobacterales; family Roseobacteraceae; genus Ruegeria; species Ruegeria sp. BHSC223. Next base: position 61,201 of record NZ_JBXWRR010000007.1, on the reverse strand, counting down.
TCAAGGACCTGGGCTATGGCGACCAGCTGGGCGATGACCCGGACGAGATGGACGAGGATCAGGAGGATCAGGCCGAGGACGACGCCGACGAGCAGCCCGATCCCGACAGCACCGGCCAGGACGACCAAGACGATCAGGACGCCGACGCCGATCCCGAGCAGAGCCAGGAACAGCAGCAGGACGAAAGCCAGGCCCAGGTCTCGATGGACGAGCTGGCCGACGAGGAGCTGGCCGAAGAGACCGAGATGCCCGATGGCGAGGCGCCGCTGGAGCCGCCCCCGCCGCCGCCCGCCTCGGAGGCCGATCCGAATTACAAGGTCTATCTCGATACCCATGACGAGGAGATCGCCGCCGAGGAGCTGGCCGAACCGGCCGAGCTGGAGCGGCTGCGCGCCTATCTCGACCAGCAGCTGGAGCCGCTGAAAGGCGCGGTGTCGCGCCTTGCCAACAAGCTGCAACGCCGCCTTCAGGCGCAGCAGAACCGCAGCTGGGAATTTGACCGCGAAGAGGGCATTCTGGATGCCGGCCGACTGGCGCGGGTCGTGGCCAACCCGACCACGCCGCTGTCGTTCAAGGTGGAGAAGGATACCGAGTTCCGTGATACGGTGGTGACGCTGCTCTTGGATAACTCGGGCTCGATGCGGGGACGCCCGATCTCGATCGCGGCGATCTGCGCCGATGTGCTGGCGCGCACGCTGGAACGCTGCAACGTCAAGGTCGAGATCCTGGGCTTTACCACCCGCGCCTGGAAGGGCGGGCTGGCGCGCGAGGCCTGGCTGAACGAAGGCCGCCCGCAGCAGCCCGGTCGCCTCAATGACCTGCGCCACATCATCTACAAGGCCGCCGACGCGCCGATGCGGCGCACACGGCAGAACCTGGGCCTGATGATGAAAGAGGGCCTCTTGAAGGAAAACATCGACGGCGAGGCGCTGGAATGGGCGCATCGCCGGATGCTGGGCCGCCGCGAGCAGCGCAAGATCCTGATGGTGATCTCGGACGGGGCGCCGGTGGACGATTCCACCCTGAGTGTGAACCCGGCGAATTACCTGGAAAAACACCTGCGCGACGTGATCGCCATGGTGGAAAAGCGCAAGCAGGTCGAACTGCTGGCCATCGGTATCGGCCATGACGTGACCCGCTATTACCAGCGCGCGGTGACGATCACCGATGTCGAGCAGCTGGCCGGTGCCATGACCGAGCAGCTGGCGGCGCTCTTTGACAGCGACCCGCGCGCGCGCGCGCGGGTGATGGGCATGAAACGCGCCAGCTGACCCGGATCGGTGGCGCCTGCCTTGCTTTCGGGCGCCTCCGGCGGGAGTATTTCCGACCAGAAAGAAGCACAGGGTCCGTCTCCCCCCACAGCCCGTCAAGACAGGCTGACAAGACGCCGAAAGGCGAACAGTCGGGCGATCCGTCCTGCCCGCCAAGCTTTCGCAGTCCGGCGCGGTGTCACGTATCGGGCGGCCATCCTTTCTTCCTCACTCTGCAGTTGCAGGTGGACGGGGCGGTGGCTGAGAAGCGCGGTATCGGTATGCAGGATCATGTCAGGTCTCCTTGTTGTGTTTCCAGAATGGCAGCGTCGGGCGCGCGGCGCTTTCAGACAGCCTTGGGAAACCCCTGCCTGAATCCTTATTTTTTGCTTGGGGCTTGCCGAAACACCGAAAGCGGGGTGTTAATTCACCATGCGCTATGTGTTTCGCGATTGCGTTCTGGATACCGGGCGGCATGTCTTGATGCGGGGCGATGCGCCGGTTGCCGTCGAGCCGCAGGTATTCGACCTGCTGCACCTGCTGGCGCGCAATGCCGGGCAGCTGGTCACCCGTGACGAAATCCTGGCCGAGGTCTGGAACGGGCGCATCGTCTCGGAAAGCGCCATCAGCGCCCGCATCGCCGCCGCGCGCAAAGCCGTAGGCGACGACGGCAAGGCACAGCGGGTCATCCGTACAATCGCCCGGCGGGGGTTGCAGATGGTGACCGAGGTCACGGAACGAACCCACGAGACCGCCCCCATGGCGACCGGGGACAGGACAGACGAGCCGCGCATTCGTTACATCATCCTGCCCACCGGGCATTCCATGGCCTATTCGGTTTCGGGTGCCGGCCCTCCTGTGATCCTGCTCGGCCAAACACGTTCGGATATAGCAGCGGAGTGGCGGCTGCCATTCGAACGTCACCGTTTCGAAGCCTTGTCACGCCAGAACGCGCTGATCCGGTTCGACGCCATTGGTTCGGGGCAATCCGACCCCCGGTCCGATCGGTCCACGATTGATGAGCAGGCCGAAGATGTCCTGTGCCTTGCCGACGCGCTGGGGCTCGACCGGTTCGCGCTCTATTCCCAATCCGGTGGTTGTGCTCAGGGCCTTTACATCGCAGCGCATCACCCTGAACGCGTAACCCGTCTGGCCATGATGGGCGCCTATGCCGAAGGGCGCGCGGTGCGCGACAATGCGGATGGCAAGGAGGCCGAACCCTTGCAAGCCATGTTGCAAACCGCGCGGTCGCGGTCGGATAGCACCTTTTTCGAAGCCTTCTTGCTGGCATATCAGCCCGAAGGGCCATTGGACTCCGTCCGGGCCTATGCCCGGATGATGCTGGATTCGGCGACCAGGGAACATGACCTGCGCCACCGCCACGTGATCAATCATCATTCGAGCCTGGACTTCCTGTCACGGATCACTTGTCCGACGCTGATCCTGCATTCCCGCCACGATGCGGTTCATCCACTCTCCGAGGCCCGCAAGCTGGCCGCTGGCATCGCGGATGCGGAAATGGTGGTGCTCGACTGCGCCAATCACATTCCCTGGCAGGGCAATGCGGCCTATGACACCTACCTGGAAACGCTGACCCGGTTCCTTGCGGCGGGGGTGGGCTAGACCGCCATGCGCTATGCTTTCGCCAATTGCCTGCTGGATACCGACGAGTTGACGCTGGTTCGGGACGCCGAGGAGATTGCCGTCGAGCCGCAGGTGTTCGACCTGTTACACCTGCTGGCGCGCAATCCCGGACGGCTGGTGACCCGAGATGAAATCCTGGCCGAGGTCTGGAACGGGCGCATCGTCTCGGAAAGCGCGATCAGCGCCCGCATCGCGGCGGCACGCAAGGCGGTGGGTGACGATGGCAAGGCGCAACGGATCATCCGTACCATCGCCCGGCGGGGGCTGAAATTCGTGGCCGAGGTGACGGCGGACACGCCGCCTGCCCTGCCCCGGCCTGCCCCCATGGTGCAGCGCATCCGGTACACACGCACGGCGGAGGGGAAGTCTCTGGCCTATGCCGTCATCGGAGCCGGCCCACCGGTGGTGCGCGGCGGCTACAACACCACCGATCTGGAAGCAGAGTGGAACACGCCCTCGGAACGGGCGATGTTCGATGCAATCTCGGAACACCACAGCCTGCTGCGTTTCGATCCGATCGGGTTCGGGCGGTCGGACCGGGCGCTGGAGGAATTCTCGTTCGATACCCTGGCCGAGAACCTGAAGCTGGCAGCGGATGCGGCGGGGTTCGAACGGTTCGCGCTCTACAGCGAATCCGGCGGGGTTCTGTCGGCGCTGCGCTTTGCGGTCAAGTACCCCGAGCGGGTCAGCCGACTGGCGATTGTCGGCGGCTATGCAGAGGGGCGCGGGCGGCGAAACCCCGAACTGAAGTCCGACGTAATGCAATCGCTGGTCACCGAGGGCTGGGCCGCGCAGGAGATCAGTTTCGTCTCGGCGATGATGCTGAGCTATTTTCCCGAAGGTCCGCTGGAGGCGATCCACGACATGGCGCGCAACATGATCAATGCTTCGTCGCGCGAGACCATGCTGAAGGTTCGGGCGGCGATCCACGATGTCTCGCTGTTGCCGCTGTTGCCCCAGGTGCGATGCCCGACCCTGATCATCCATGCCCGGCATGACACTGTGCATCCGCTGTCCGAGGCACAGAAACTGGCGGCTGGCATTCCAGGGGCCGAACTGATGGTGCTGGAAACCGCCAACCACATCCCGATACCGGGCAATGCGGTCTGGGACGAGTATCAATCGACCTTGTTGGGTTTCCTTGGGGAACGGGAACGGTCGCCCGCCCAAGGGGTCACTCGCCCAACATTTCCCTGAAGGGTTTGTAATCGGCCCCATAACAGTGGGACAACAGGCCGGTAACGTTCCGGGTCCTCAATACGGTCTCGCCATCCGCGCTGAGCGTGACCTCCCAATAGTCGCGACCGATATAGGTACCTCGGGCATTGCGGGCATCCGACGTGGCGCAAAGCTTGATCGTATCGCCTTGCTTGACAAGCCGCGAGACCCGCGCCTGTCCGGGGTTTGCCGGGTTTGCAAGCTTCTTGCCGATGGCATCGGCCGCATTGCGGCGGGCGATCTCGGGTGTTGGCCGCTTTTCCTCCTGCGCGGCAAGCGGCAGGGCAAGGCTGGCAAGGACAATCAGGGCAGGCAAACGGATCATGCCGGCATGATAGGCCAAGTCGCGCGCATCACAAGAGCGTCGCGGAGGTGCTGGACATTTCCGGTTCCACGCCGCACCTTTCGCGGCAACAGCAACACGGAGGCGCAGCATGTACCAGAGCTTCGAGGTGACCGCCCGCCCGGAACAGGGGCCACCGCGGCTGGAGCGCCTGCGCGCCGAAATCGAGGCCGAGGCTCTGAGCGGGTTCCTGGTGCCGCGCGCGGATGCGCATCAGGGCGAATATGTCGCCGCCCATGACGAGCGTCTGGCCTGGCTTACCGGCTTTACCGGCTCGGCCGGGTTCTGCGCCGCGCTCAAGGATGCGGCGGGCGTGTTCATCGACGGGCGCTATCGTACTCAGGTCAAGGCGCAGGTGGCTGATGTCTTTACACCCGTTCCCTGGCCCGATGTAAGCCTGACCGACTGGCTCAAGAAGCAGTTGCCGCAGGGCGGGCGTGTGGGGTTCGATCCCTGGCTGCATGCAGCCGGTCAGATCCGCACCGCGGTAAGCGAGTTGAAGGGCAGCGGGATCGAATTGGTGCGCTGCGACAATCTGGTGGATCGGATCTGGCCGGATCAACCCAGCCCACCGATGGAACCGGTCAAGGTGCATCCGCTGGAATTCGCAGGTGAAGCCGCCGCCGACAAGGCGGCGCGACTGGCCGAGGACCTGCGCAGCGCGGGTCAGAAGGCGGCTGTGATCACCCTGCCGGATTCGATCATGTGGCTGTTGAACATTCGCGGCGCCGATATTCCGCGCAACCCGGTGGCACATGGCTTTGCCATCCTGCATGACGACGGGCGGGTCGACCTGTTCATGGCAGCGGCCAAGCTGACCGGTCTGGAGGAGCATCTAGGGCCGATGGTGACGCAGCACGAACCGGATGCGTTTCTTGATGCGGTAGAGGCACTGGCAGGTCCGGTGCGGGTTGACCTGAGCACGGTACCGCAGATTGTCGCAGATCGGCTGGGACACCGGCTGGCCAAGGGGGGGGATCCCTGCGCCCTGCCCAAGGCCCGCAAGAACGCCGCCGAGATCGCAGGCGCCGCCGAGGCGCATCTGCGCGACGGCGCCGCGATGGTGGACCTGCTGGCCTGGCTCGATGCGCAAGAGCCCGGCAGCCTGACTGAAACGCAGGTGGTCAGCCAGTTGGAGACCTGTCGCCGCCGCGATAACGGCTTGCAGGATATCAGCTTTGAGACCATCGCGGGCACCGGGCCCAATGGTGCGATCATGCATTACCGGGTGACCGAGGAGACCGACAGCCGTCTGGAGGACGGGCATCTTCTGGTGCTGGACAGCGGCGGCCAGTATCTGGACGGGACCACCGACATCACCCGCACCATCGCCATCGGCACCGTGGGGGACGAGGAGAAAGCCTGTTTCACGCGGGTGCTGAAAGGCATGATCGCCATGTCCATGCTGCGCTGGCCCGTGGGGCTGGCGGGGCGCGATATCGAATGCGTGGCGCGCCTGCCGCTGTGGCTGGCGGGGCAGGATTTCAACCACGGGGTCGGGCACGGCGTCGGTGCGTATCTGAGCGTGCATGAGGGGCCGCAGCGGCTGGCACGGGTCAGCCACGTGCCGCTGGAGCCGGGCATGATCCTGTCGAACGAGCCGGGATATTATCGCGAGGGCGCATTCGGCATCCGCATCGAGAACCTGGTGGTGGTGCAAGAGGCCGCCCCCCTGCCCGGTGGCGACGCAGAGCGCGCCATGCTGAATTGGCGCACCCTGACCTATGTCCCGATTGATCGGCGGCTGATCGTCGCGGAGATGCTGACGGTTGAGGAACGCGACTGGCTGAACGACTATCATGCCGACGTCGCGGCAAAGATCGGTCCACGTCTGGGCGCCGAGACGCGGATGTGGTTGGATGCCGCAACCGCGCCGCTTTGACACGCGGCTGTTACACCGGCGGGGCAACACTCGCCGCCGGACCGAAAAATACGAGATACGAGATACGGGGAAGGAAACGGAACATGAGCGATCACATCACCATCCGCAAGGCGCCGGGCAAATGGAGCGTCCGGTCGGGCGGCGCCATCCTGGGCGAAAGCAGCAACGCGCTGGAACTGAGCGAGGGCGATCTGCCACCGGTGATCTATTTCCCGCGCGCCGATATCGCCATGGCGTTTCTAGACCGCAGCGACAAGACCACCCATTGCCCGCACAAGGGCGATGCCAGCTATTACTCGATCGTCAACCGCTCGTCGGTGACCAAGGACGCGGTCTGGAGCTATGAGGACCCGCTGCCCGCGATGGAGCGGATCAAGGGCCATCTGGCCTTTGTGCTGAGCGACAGCGTCAAGGTGGAACAGATCTGAACGAAAAGAAACGCCGTGCAGGACCTTGCTCCTGCACGGCGTCATGCCTTTTGGGGCGTGTCCCTTAGCCTGCCGCGCGCACAAGCCCCTGCGGAACCACCTCGTACCCCGGCTCTTCGGGTTCGTCGTCCACCATCTCGGGCGGAAAGCCCGGCGCGGTGATGTCGAGGCCGGTCGCCTCTTCCAGGCGGCGGATGATGTCGTCGGACTGGGCCCGCATGCCATAGCGGGCGATCCCGTCCTCGAAGATGCTGATCATCAGCGGCGAGATTTCCAGCGGTACGCCGGTGCGGTCGGCAATCGACTGAAACAGGCCGATATCCTTTTTCACCAGGTCCATGGTGAAGTTGATGTCGCGACTGCCGTTCAGGATCACCTGGCTTTCCGTCTCGTGCACGAAGGAGGTGCCCGAGCTGATCTTGATCGCCTCGTAGGTGGTGTTCAGATCCATGCCGGCGGCCTTCATCGTCACCAGCGCCTCGCAGCAGGTCAGCAGGTTTGCGGTGGCCAGATAGTTGGTCATCACCTTCAGAACCGAGGCGCTGCCCAGCGGTCCGGTATGCAGGATGCGACGGCCCATGACGGTCAGAAAGGGCAGGATGCGCTCGAACGTGGCCCGGTCGCAGCCCGCGAAGATCGAGATATTGCCGGTATCGGCCCGGTGACAGCCCCCCGAGACCGGGCAGTCGACCGCGGCCCCGCCGCGCGCGATCACCTGTTCACCCAGCCGTTTGACCTCGGCCTCGTCGGTGGTGGACATTTCCATCCAGATCTTGCCGGGTCCGACCTCGGGCAACATCTCCTCCATCACCGCGGCACTGGCGGCGGGCGACGGCAGACAGGTGATCACCGCGTCGCAATCGCGCATCATCTGCGCCGGCCCTTCGGCCGCCTTGGCGCCGCGCGAGACGAAACCCGCGACCAGATCGGGGTTGAGATCATGCACCGTCAGGTCGATGCCATTGCGCAGGAGCGAGCCCGAGAGCTTGCCACCCACATTGCCCAGTCCGATAAAGCCTACTTTCATTGCGTCCTCCCTTGCCGGTCCTGCCGGGGTCATGGTTCGCGCGCAGTATGAAAGCTGGATTTAGCCAAGAGAAACGAATAAAAAATCGAAAGATGCCATGAATTTTTTGGTGATGGATGTCGAACCAGCGCAGCCGACAAAATTTCCCCGGAAATTTTGTCCCAGAAAATTTGAATTTTCTGGGCCCCGCCCCGGTCCTCGGTCCGGAGCCACGCTGAGATGGCCCGCCTGCCCAACCCGGTCTGGCTGCGGACGTTCGAGGCCGCCGCCCGTCATCTGAACTTTACCGAAGCCGCGCGCGAGTTGGGGCTGACCCAGACCGCCGTATCCCTGCATATCCGTTCGCTCGAGGCGGAACTGGGCGAGCCGCTCTTCACGCGCGCCGCCCGGCGGCTGGGCCTGACCGAGTTGGGGCGCAGCTATGCGCTGTCGGTGCGGCAGGCGCTGGCGGATGTGGCGTTGTCGACCTCCAGCCTGTTCGGCCCGGCCAGGCGCGGCATCCTGCGCATCCGTGCGCCGATCTCCTCGGCGACCTACTGGCTGGCCGCCACCCTGCCTGATTTTGCCACCGATCATCCCGGCATCCCGGTCCGGTTGGTTTCGAACATCTGGGATGACGGTCCGGCGGCGGGCGGCGTGGATGTGGATATCCGGCTGGGGCGTGGCGACTGGGCAGGGCTGGTGACCGAGAAGCTCTGCGATGAGACCATCGTGCCGGTGGTCCGGGCCGGGGCGCCGGAGCAGCCCCTCGCGGCGTTACAGGCGCACCAGTTGATCCACATCCTGGGTTACGATGACAACTGGCCGCGCTGGTTCGCGGCGCAGGGCCTGCCCGCTCCGACCGGCGGCAGCCTTTATTCGGTCGATACCACCGTCGCGGCGCTGCAACTGGTGATGGCGGGCGCCGGGCTGGCCATCGTGCTGACCCGCTTTGCCCAGGGCGCCATCGCCCAGGGGGCTCCGCTTCGGCTGGCGGGACCGCCGATTCCCTTTTCGCAGGCGCATTACCTGGTTCGGCCTGAACGCGCCGCCGCGCCCGGGGCCCCGGCACAGCTCTATCTCGACTGGCTGCGTACGCGGCTGGCGGCGGATGCCGCTGGCTGAACGTCAGAGGTCGCTTTTCCCCTGCCCCCTCAGGCGCACCGCCAAGCGCGCTTGACAAGGCCCCTGCCCATGCCGCATGTCCGCCCTGTTGGTGTCCGGGAAACCGGATGAAAAGGGAATGCGCCAGCGGATCGGCCCCAAGGCCGGACGTCAAGCGCAGCCGCCCCCGCGACCGTGACCGGAGAGGGTGCCCAAGCCACTGGCCGATTGGCCGGGAAGGCGGGACGCCCGACAGGGCAAGACCCTGACATCCGCAAGCCGGGAGACCTGCCAGCACCCGAAGACAAGACCGGACGGGGTGTTCCGGTGTCGGGTCCATGTCCGAGAGCGTGGCCCGCGCAAGCCCCGTCCCCCGCACCAGACGAGGGGGGATGAGAGACATGACCGAAGCTGCACCAGTCGAACTGCTGGTCTGCACCACCTGCCGCCGCGGATTGCCGGTCGAGGACGATGCCCAGCGCCCCGGCGCCCTGCTGCACCGCGCGCTGAGCGCGGCCGAACTGCCCGAAGGGGTCACCGTGAGGCCGGTCGAATGCCTGTCCAATTGCGATCAGGGCTGTTCCATCGTGTTGCGCGGCGGCCCGGCGCGCTGGACCTTTGTCTATGAGAACCTCAACGAGGCCGACGACGTGGCCACCATCGTCGAGGGCGTCACCAAGTATCACGCCACCGCCGACGGGCTGGTGCCCTGGCGCGAGCGTCCCGTCCATTTCCGCAAGAACTGCGCCGCGCGCATCCCCCCGATCGGAGCCTAAGCCATGAGCACCCTTGAAAAACTCCCCGTTACCGTGATCACCGGCTTTCTCGGCTCGGGCAAGACCACGCTGATCCGCCACCTGATGCAGAACCCGCAGGGCAAGCGGCTGGCCGTGGTGGTCAACGAGTTTGGCGATGTTGGCGTCGATGGCGAGATCCTGAAAAGCTGCGCCATCCCGGAATGCCCGGCGGAAAACATCATGGAACTGGCCAATGGCTGCATCTGCTGCACCGTGGCCGATGACTTCATTCCTACCATCGAGGCGCTGATGGCGCTGGAGCCGCGCCCCGATCACATCCTGATCGAGACCTCGGGCCTGGCGCTGCCGAAACCGCTCTTGAAGGCGTTCGACTGGCCCGATATCCGCTCGAAAATCACCGTGGATGGCGTCATCGCGCTGGCCGATGCCGAGGCGGTGGCCGCGGGCCGCTTCGCGCCCAACGTGGCGGCCGTGGACGCCCAGCGGCTGGCAGACGACTCGATCGACCATGAAACGCCCCTGTCCGAGGTGTTCGAAGACCAGATCAGCTGCGCCGACATCATCCTGCTGACCAAGCCCGATCTGGCCGGCCCCGACGGCGTGGCCCGCGCGCGCGAGGTGATCGCGGCCGAGGCCCCCCGCCCGCTGCCGGTGGTCGAGGTGGCCGAGGGCGCGGTGGATGTGCGGGTGATCCTGGGCCTTGGCGCCGCCGCCGAGGACGACATGGATGCCCGCCCCAGCCATCACGATGGCCATGACGATCACGAGCATGACGATTTCGAAAGCATCGTGGTGGAACTGCCCGAGCAATCCGACCCGGCAGAGCTGGTCGCGCGGATCGAGCGGCTGGCCAACGAGCTGAACATCCTGCGGGTCAAGGGCTATGCCGCCGTTGCGGGCAAGCCTATGCGCTTGCTGGTGCAGGCGGTTGGCGCGCGGGTGCGCCACCAGTATGACCGTCCGTGGCAACCCGGAGAGGAGCGCCGCTCGCGCATGGTGGTGATCGCCGAGCATCACGACATCGACGAGGCCGCGATCCGTGCCATCCTGACCGGCGTTTCCGAGCCTGCGGAGTAAGCCCACGTCATGCATGTCGTTTTCCGCGAAAGCCACGGGCTGGAAGAGACCGAGACCCCGACCGACCTGGGCCAGAGCCCGGCGGATCTGGTGGTTTTGTCGTTCTCGGACAGCGACCTGGGTGCTTTTGCGGCGGGCTGGCATCGCGGCGGCGGGGCGGTGGGCAGAATGCCCACCCTACGCCTGGCTAACCTGACGGCACTCAAACATCCTCTGTCGGTCGATACCTATGTGGAAAATACCCTGTCAGGGGCCAAGGGCATTCTGATCCGGCTGATCGGCGGGGTGCCCTATTGGGCCTATGGGCTGCAACAGGTTCTGGCGCTGGCGCAGGAAAAGGGGCTGGCGCTGGCGGTGTTGCCGGCGGATGGGCGCGAGGATACGCGGCTTGACGCCTATTCCACCCTGCCTGTGTCCACCCTGCGGCGCCTGCAACATCTCTGCGATACCGGTGGCGAGGTAGCGGCGCAGGCGGCACTGGCGCAGATGGCGCTGGCGACCGGGCTTTATGCCGGGCCGGTGGTGGGGTCAAAGGTGCTGCCGGAATGCGGGTTCTGGTGCCCCGAGCGCGGCGTGATCGCCCCCGAGACCGTGTTCGAGGGCGACGCCCCGCGCATTCTGGTGACCTTTTACCGCGCCTACCTGACTTCGGCCGACACGGCCTCGGTCGCGGCGCTGATCCGTGCCTTTCGCGCGCGTGGGTTTCAGGCGATGGGCATGTTCGCGCCCTCACTGAAGGCACCCGCCGCTGCCGACTGGATTGCCGGGCAGATGCCCGGGCTGGCCCCGGCGGCCATCGTCAATGCCACCGCTTTCTCCGGCAAGGGCGCCAATGGCGCCTCGCCGCTTGATGCCGCCGGTGTACCGGTGTTCCAGGTGGCGCTGGCCACCTCGCGCCGCAAGGCCTGGGCCGAGGCCGAGCGCGGCCTGTCGCCTGCCGATCTGGCCATGCATGTGGTCCTGCCCGAGGTCGACGGGCGCATCGACGCAGGCCTGATCTCGTTCAAGGAGCCGGGCAAACGCGACCCGGAGTTGGAGTATTCCCGTTTCGCGCACCGCCCAGAACCCGACCGGATCGAGGCGGTGGTGAACCGGGTGTCGGGCTGGCTGCGGCTGACGGCCAAACCCGCTGCCCAGCGGGTGCTGGCGCTGGTTCTGTCCACCTATCCCGGCAAGGATTGGCAGATGGCCCATGCGGTGGGTCTGGACGCGCTGGCCTCGGCCGAGGCGATCCTGAGCGATTTGCAGGATGAAGGGTACGATATCCAACCTGGACAGCCGATTGCGGAAGACCTGCAAACTGTGTCGATTTCGTGGCCAATCTCGGAATATCGCAAAGCTTTGGCCAGCATTCCGCCACAATTGCGCCAGGATTTGCAAAACGTTTGGGGTGATCCGGAGTCTGATCCGGCATTTTCGCAAGGCAATTTGCACTTTCGCGCCATTCGGCGTGGCAAGGCGCTGGTCGCCCTGCAACCGGAACGGGGCACGCCCGAGGCGCGCGATGACGATTATCACGATCTCTCGCGCACCCCGCGCCACGGCTATGTCGCCTTCTATCTCTGGCTGCGGCAGGCGCTGGGGGCCGACGCCCTGATCCATATCGGCGCCCATGGCACGCTGGAATGGCTGCCGGGCAAGGCGGTGGCGCTGTCGGATGAATGCTGGCCCGAGGTTCTGATCGGCGATCTGCCGGTGATCTATCCCTTTATCGTCAACGATCCGGGCGAGGCCGCACAGGCCAAGCGCCGCATCGGCGCGGTGACGCTGGGCCATATCCCCCCGGCCCTGCGCAGCAGCGGCACGCCGGACCGGATGGTGCAACTCGAGGCACTGCTCGACGAGTTTTCCAATGCCGACGGGCTGGACCCCAAGCGCCGCGACCGCTTGCAGGACGATATCCGGGCCGAGGCGCAGGCGCTGGGGCTGGAAGACGATCTGGGCCTCGACCGCGCCACCTCGACCGCCGAGGCGATCACCCGCATCGACCGGTTTGTCTGCGACGTGAAGGAAAGCCAGTATGGCGACGGGCTGCATGTCTATAGTCGTGTGCCCGAGGTGACCGGTCCGTTCGATCCCACCCCTTCGGCGCAGGGCGAGGCGCGCGCGCTGATCGATGCGCTGGCGGGCAAGCGGATCGCGGCGGGGCCGTCCGGGTCGCCCTATCGGGGGCGGACCGACGTGCTGCCGACCGGGCGCAACCTTTATACCACCGATCCCCGGTCGGTCCCCACCCGCGCGGCCTATGCGCAGGGCGTGAAGCTGGCCGAGGAACTGGTGCGGCGGCATTTGCAGGAAGAAGGCGATTACCCCAAGGGGCTGATCGTCGATCTCTGGGGCTCGGCCACCATGCGCACGGCGGGCGAGGAATTCGCCATGGCGCTGCATCTGTTGGGGGTTAAACCGGTCTGGGATCAGGGGTCCGAGCGGGTTTCGGGCATCGAGGTATTGCCGATCACCGACCTGGACCGGCCCCGGCTGGACGTGACCCTGCGCGTTTCGGGCCTGTTCCGCGACGTGTTTCCGACCCTTTCGGCGCTGTTCGGGCAAGCCGTGCGCGCGCTCAGCGCGCGTGACGAGGCGCCCGATTGGAACCCCTATGCCGGACATGCGCCCGCAGCACGGGTCTATGGCCCGGCGCCGGGCAGCTATGGGCTGGGCATGGGCCACCTGCCCGAGACCTATACGGACGAGGCCCGCCAACAGGCGGGAGAGGCCTGGCTGGCGGCCAGTTCCTTTGCGCTCGAAGGCGAGAACATCGCCCGCGATGCCGAGGGCATCCGCGACCGCGTCGCCAAGGCCGACGGGTTCGTGCATTTGCAGGATCTGGCCGAGACCGACCTTCTCCTGGCCGCCGACTATGCCACCCATGAGGCAGGCTTTGCCGCCGCCAAACGGGTGACAGGGGGCAAGGCGCAACTCTATCATCTCGACAACACCAACCCCGACACCCCCCGCGCCCGGACCCTGCCCGAGGAAATCGCCCGCGTGGTGCGCGCCCGCGCCGCCCATCCCGGCTGGATCGCGGGTATGATGCGGCACGGGTTCCGGGGCGCCGCCGAGATCGCGGCGACGCTCGACCACATGGCCTCGTTCGCGCATCTGGCCGACAGCGTGGCGCCGCATCTGTTTGACCTCTACCACGATGCCACTTTGGGAGACGCGCAGGTCGCGGCCTTCCTGCAAGAGGCCAACCCGCAGGCCTATCAGGCCATGCTGGACCGGTTCCGCGCGCTCTACGAGGCGGGGCTGTGGCAGACCCGGCGCAACTCGATCCGGGCCGATCTGGAGGGGCTGGCATGACCGCACCCATTGTTCAGGGCTGGTGCCCCGGCGCGCATCGTCCGATGATGTCGGGCGACGGGCTGGTGGTGCGGGTGCGCCCGCGCCTCGCCCGGCTGAGCGTGGCGCAGGCGCTGGGTCTTTGCGCGCTGGCAGACCGGTTCGGCAATGGCACCATCGACCTGACCAACCGCGCCAACCTGCAACTGCGCGGGGTGGGTGAGGCGGATCATCAGCCGCTCTTGGCGGAACTGGCGGCGCTTGACCTGTTGGACGGTGAACCGGGGATCGAGGTACGGCGCAATATCCTGTTCTCACCGCTTTACACTCATGGCGACTTGACCGAGCGGCTGGGGCGAGAGTTGACGGAGCGACTGGGCGAGTTGCCCGCGCTGCCTGCGAAATTCGGCTTTGCCATCGACACCGGGGCGGGCCGCCTGCTGAGCGGGGACTCGGCGGATATCCGGCTGGAAACCGGCGGAAATGGCCTGATCCTGCGCGCCGATGGCGTGGATACGGGACGTGAGGTGACCGAAGGCGAGGCGATCGACCGCCTGATCGAACTGGCGCGCTGGTTTGCTGACCGGTTTACCCCCGACACCCGCCGCATGGCGCGGCTGGTGAAGGTCGAACCGCTGCCTGCTGTCTGGCTAGGTGTTGCACCGGGGCCGGTTGAAGAACCGCTTGCGCCCGGCCAAACCACCCTTGGTTCACTGTACGGCGCCGCCTTTGGCCAACTGCCCGCGCAGGCGCTGGCTGCGCTCTTGCGTGACAGCGGCGCCACCGGTTTGCGGGTCACCCCCTGGCGGCTGATCCTGCTGGAAGGCGCTCGGGCCATCCCCGCCCCCGATTTCGTCACCCGCACCGGCGATCCGCTGTTGACCACAGATGCCTGCCCCGGCGCGCCCTATTGCCCGCAGGCCCAGGCCGAGACCCGCGATCTGGCCCGCGCGCTGGCCGGGCGCGTGAGCGGCAGCCTGCATGTCTCGGGCTGTGCCAAGAGCTGCGCCCGGATGGGCGCCGCCGATATCACGCTGGTCGCACGTGACGGGCGATTTGACCTTGTAAAACAGGGCCGCGCAGGGGATGAGCCCTGCCAGCGCGGCCTGACCCCCGAAACACTGAAGACGATGGACCTGACCTGATGCCCTATGAATACGAAACCGATGGCGCGGCGATCTACAAACAGTCCTTTGCCACCATCCGGGCCGAGGCCGATCTGGCCCGTTTCGACACGGATGAGGAACAGGTCGCGGTGCGGATGATCCATGCCGCCGGCATGGTCGGGCTGGAGGAGTTCGTTCATTTCTCGCCCGGCTTCGTCACCGCCGCGCGGGATGCTCTGGAGGCGGGCGCGCCGATCCTGTGCGATGCGCGCATGGTCAGCGAGGGCGTGACGCGGTTCCGCCTGCCCGCCGACAATCAGGTGATCTGTACCCTGCATGACGAGCGCGTGCGCCCGCTGGCCGCCGAGATGGGCAATACCCGCTCGGCCGCCGCGCTGGAACTGTGGCGGCCGCATCTGGCGGGCGCGGTGGTGGCGATCGGCAATGCGCCCACCGCCCTGTTTCACCTGTTGAACATGCTCGAGGACCCCGACTGCCCGCGCCCCGCCGCAATCATCGGCTGCCCGGTTGGCTTTGTCGGCGCGGTCGAGTCGAAAGACGCCCTTTGGGAGGCCCAGCCGGTGCCCTGCTGCATCGTCAAGGGCCGCCTGGGCGGCAGCGCCATCACCGTTGCGGCGATCAACGCCATCGCGAGCCGCGCCGAATGAGCGCGGGCACCATATACGGTCTGGGCCTTGGCCCCGGCGACCCCGACCTGATGAGCGTCAAGGCCGACCGCCTGCTGCGCAGCGCCCGCCACGTGGCCTATTTCCGCAAGCCCGGCCGCAGCGGTCAGGCCCGCAAGATCGTCAACGGCATGGTCCCCGAGGGCGCGGTCGAGTTTCCGATGGAATACCCGGTGACGACCGAGATCCCGGTCACCGACCCCCGCTATAACCAGCTGCTGTCCGAGTTCTACGAGGGTGCCGCCGCCCATCTGCGCGCGCTGGCGGACGCGGGCGAGGATGTGGTTGTCCTGTGTGAGGGTGACCCATTCTTCTACGGCTCGTTCATGCATCTTTATACACGCCTGCGCGATCTGGTCCCGGTCGAGGTGATCCCCGCCATCACCGGCATGTCCGGCGCCTGGACCGCCACCGGCACCCCGATCACCTGGGGCGACGATGTGTTGACCGTGCTGCCCGGCACCCTGCCCGAGGATGTGCTGTCCGCCCGCATGGCCGAAACCGACGCGCTGGTGGTGATGAAGCTGGGCCGCAACCTCGACAAGGTGGTGCGCGCGCTCAAGACCTCCGGTCTGTTCGAACGCGCCTGGATCGTCGAATACGCCCAGATGGCCAATCAGCAGGTCTCGCGCCTGTCCGAGAAATGCACCGGCATCACCCCCTATTTCTCGATCATCATCGTGCATGGCCAGGGGCGGCGGCCATGAGCGGCTGGCTGCGGATTGTCGGACTTGGCCCAGGCACCGAGGCACTGGTGACGCCCGAGGTGACGGCGGTGCTGGCTGAGGCCACCGATGTGGTGGGCTATATTCCCTACGTCGCGCGGGTGGCTGAACGGCCCGGCCTGACGCTGCATGCCAGCGACAACCGGGTCGAGATCGACCGGTCGCGCCACGCGCTGGAGATGGCCGCCGACGGACACCGGGTGGTCGTGGTCTCGTCGGGCGATCCCGGCGTGTTCGCCATGGCCTCGGCAGTGTTCGAGGCGGTGGACTCTGGGCCGCGCACATGGCGCGATCTGGATATTCAGGTGCTGCCCGGCATCACCGCAATGCTCGCCGCTGCTGCGCGCGCAGGCGCGCCGCTGGGCCATGATTTCTGCTGCATCAACCTCAGCGACAACCTGAAGCCATGGCCGTTGATCGAACGCCGGTTGCGGCTGGCCGCGCAGGCGGATTTCGCCATGGCCTTCTACAATCCGCGCTCGAAGTCCAGGCCCGAAGGGTTTGAAAAGACGCTGCAAATCCTGCGTGAGGAATGTGAGCCTGAGCGGCTGATCCTGTTCGCCCGCGCGGTGTCGCGCCCGGACGAGGCGCTGCGTGTCACGCAGCTGGCCGAGGCGACACCCGAGATGGCCGATATGCAGACCGTGGTTCTGGTGGGATCGTCACGCACCCGTCTCATCGAAAGAGATGGCGCACCAATCGTTTACACGCCGAGGTTCACGCCGGAATGACGCAGCCAGCGCAGCACATCGGCGGGGGTGGCAAGCTCGGTCCGGGGGGGCAGAACGGGGCGGTCGATCATCAGCACCGGCAGGCCCAGATCGCGGGCCGCGTCCAGCTTGGCCCGCGCGCCCGCTCCGCCTGCGTTCTTGCTGACTACAAGCTGCGTTTTATGCTGTTGCATCAGGGCCTTGTCTCCCTCGCTTGTGAAGGGCCCCCGCGACACCACGACCTGCGCCTTGGGCAAGGGCAGCGGACCGCCGGGCGCATCGACGAGACGCAGCAGATAGTCGTGCTGCGGCTGGGCGGCAAAGTCGTCCAGATGCATCCGTCCAACCGCCAGAAACACGCGCTGCGGCGTCCCCGCGAGTGCGGCAACAGCGGCAGGGATATCGCGAACGTGGCGCCAGTTGTCTCCATCGACGGGCTGCCAGGCGGGCCGCGTCAGCGCGGCCAGCGGCGTGCCCGTTTGGGCGCAGGCAGTGTAGGCATTGATGCTCATCTGCGCGGCAAAAGGATGTGTTGCATCAACGAGATGCGTGACATTGTTGCTGTGGATGAAATCCACCAGACCGGCCACGCCTCCAAATCCGCCGACCCGCACCGGGATCGGCTGCTCGCGCGGCGCCTCGACCCGGCCGGCATAGGAATAGGTCGCGCGCAGGCCCGTGTCTGCCACGGCGCGCGCCAAGGCGTTCGCTTCGGTGGTACCGCCCAGGATCAGGAGGTGGGACATGTCTGATGCTCCGTGGCTGAGCGTGATCGGCATGGGCGAGGATGGACTGGATGGCCTGCCACCCGCAAGCCGTCAAGCCCTGGACGCGGCCGATGTGATCATGGCGCCGCCCCGGCACCTGTCGCTGCTGCCCGAGGGACCGCAAGAGCGCATCGCTTGGCCTGTCCCCTATGCCGACGGGTTGGAGATTCTGGTCGGGCTGCGCGGACGCCGTGTCGCGGTGCTGGCTTCGGGCGATCCGTTCTGGTTTGGCGCGGGCGCGGTCATTGCCCGGCATTTCGATGCGAGCGAATGGCGCGCGCTGCCGGGGGTATCGACCTTTTCGCTGGCGGCAGCGCGGCTGGGCTGGCCGCTGGAGAAGACCCTGACACTTGGCCTCCATGCTGCCCCCCTGTCCCGGCTGCGCCCGCATCTGGCATCCGGCCTGCGCGCGCTGGTCCTGCTGCGTGACGGTGCGGCGGTATCCGAGTTGGCTTGCTATCTGGACCAGAGCGGTTTTGCCGCCAGTCGCCTGCATGTGATGGAGGCGCTGGGGGGGCCGCGCGAGCGCGTGCATATCCTGTCTCTGGCTGAAGCGCAGGCCGGTGCCTTCACGCACCCGGTCTGTGTCGGCATCGAGGTGGCGGGCGACGGCCCCGCGATCCCAAAGGCCAGCGGCAGGCCCGATGCCATCTTTGAGACTGACGGACAGATCACCAAGCGCCCGGTGCGGGCGCTGACCTTGTCGGCACTGGCACCGCAACGGGGCGAACACCTGTGGGATATCGGCGGCGGCAGCGGCTCGATCGGGATCGAATGGCTGATGAGTGACCCGACGCTGAGCGCCACCACGGTCGAGCCCCGCGCCGACCGCGCCGCGCGCATCCGCGCCAATGCCGACGCATTGGGTCAGGACCACCTGCGCCTGGTCGAAGGCAGCGCGCCCGAGGTGCTTGGCAGTCTCGGCCAACCCGATGCTGTGTTCATCGGCGGTGGTCTGAGTGCCACCTTGCTGGAATGGCTCTTTGCCGAACTGCCCGCCGGAACCCGGCTTGTCGCCAATGCGGTGACGCTGGAAAGCGAGGCTTTGCTGGCGCAATGGCAGGCCAAGAAGGGCGGCGATCTGCTGCGGATCGAACTGGCGCAGGCCGCTCCGCTGGGGCCGCGCCGGGGCTGGAAATCGGCCTATCCCGTGGTGCAGTGGAGCGTGACGCTATGATTGTCGCCGGACTGGGTTTCACCACCACGGCAGAGGCGGCAAGCCTGCGCGCGGCTTACGACAAGGCCGCCGCCGGGCAGGCGGTGGCCGCGCTCGCCACCGTTGCCGACAAAGCCGGGCACCCGGCGCTGGAGGCACTGGCTGAGGAACTCGCCTTACCCCTGCATCTGATCCCCGCCGCTGAGCTTGCCGGGCAGCGCACCCTCACCTGCTCGCCGCAAAGCCGCGCCAGCTATGGCACCGGCAGCGTGGCCGAGGCCGCAGCACTGGTCGCCGCCGGGCCGGGCGCGCGGCTGATCACCCCCAGACAGATATCGGACGACCGGCGCGCCACCTGCGCCCTCGCCATCGGAGACAAGACATGACCGTTCATTTCATCGGCGCCGGACCGGGCGCCGCCGACCTGCTGACCCTGCGTGGCCGCGATATCATCGCCTCTTGCCCGGTCTGCCTCTATGCCGGGTCGCTGGTGCCCGAAGAGATCCTGAGCCATTGCCCCGAGGGGGCAAGGATCGTCAACACCGCGCCGATGGATCTGGATCAGATCATGGCCGAGATCGAGGCTGCGCATCAGGCGGGGCAGGATGTGGCACGGCTGCATTCGGGCGATCTGTCGGTCTGGTCGGCCATGGGCGAGCAGATCCGGCGGCTGAAACAGTTGGGCATCCCGGTCAGCGTGACGCCCGGCGTGCCCTCGTTTGCCGCCGCCGCCGCCGCGCTAGGGACCGAGCTGACCCTGCCGGGTCTGGGGCAATCAGTGGTACTGACCCGCACGCCCGGTCGCGCCTCGTCAATGCCCGAGGGCGAGAGCCTGGAGAATTTCGCCCGTACCGGCGCCACGCTGGCCATCCACCTGTCGATCGGCAACCTCGACCGGGTGATCGCCGACCTGACCCCGCATTACGGGGCCGATTGCCCGGTGGCGGTGGTCTATCGCGCCAGCTGGCCGGACGAGCGGATCATCCGCACCACCCTGGCCGGGCTGGCAGGGGCGGTGGACGAAAGCATCTCGCGTACCGCGCTGATTCTGGTGGGGCCGGTGCTGAAGGGCGAAGGGTTCGACGAAAGCTGCCTGTATTCACGGGAATACGACCGCCGTTACCGGCCGCAAAGCGCCGACAGCCCATGGTCGAGCTGGAGCCATGGCGATGACTAACCCCCGCGGCCTGATGATCTCGGCCCCGGCCTCGGGCACCGGCAAGACCACGGTCATGCTGGGGTTGTTGCGCGCGCTGGCCGAGGATGGGCTGATGGTGCAGCCCTTCAAGAGCGGGCCCGATTATATCGACCCCGCCTTTCACCTGGCGGCGGCGGGACGGGCTTCGTTCAACCTCGACAGCTGGGCGATGGGCGAGGGTCTGCTGAGTGCTGTGGCCGCGCAGGCGGCAGGTGCCGATATCGTGGTGGCCGAAGGGTCGATGGGCCTGTTTGACGGCGTCGCCAAACCGGGCGAAACCGGCCACGGGTCGAGCGCCGAGACCGCGCTCAGGATGGGCTGGCCGGTGGTGCTGGTCCTCGATGTGGGTGGACAGGCGCAATCGGCGGCGGCGACCGCGCTGGGGTTCCGGATGTACAATCCCGACCTGCCCTTTGCCGGAGTGATCCTGAACCGCTGTGCCAGCCCCCGGCACGAGCGGCTGACCCGGCTGGGGATGGAGCGCGCGGGCCTGCCGGTTCTGGGCGTGCTGCCCCGGCGCGGCGACCTGACCCTGCCCGAGCGGCATCTGGGCCTCATTCAGGCGGTGGAACATCCCGACCTGGAGGCCGCCATCGCGGGCTATGCCGCGTTCCTCCGGGAACATGTGGATCTGGACGCGATCCGCGCCGCCGCCTCTTCTAGCCCTCTCGGGCTTTCCTCGGCACCGCTGCCGCCGCCCCCCGCCCAGCGCATCGCGCTGGCGCGGGACGCCGCGTTCTCGTTCACCTATCCGCATCTGCTGGAAGGCTGGCGCGCTGGCGGCGCCGAGATCCTGCCGTTTTCGCCGCTGGCCGACGAGGCCCCCGCACCCGATGCCGATCTGGTCTGGCTGCCCGGCGGCTATCCCGAACTGCATGCGGGCACACTCGCCGCCGCCAATACCTTTCGCGCGGGGCTGAGACGACATGCCGAAACCCGGCCCGTGCACGGCGAATGCGGCGGCTACATGGCATTGGGCGAAGCGCTGATCGACAAGGATGGCACCCGCCACCGGATGGCGGGTCTGTTGGGCCTCGTCACCTCGTATGAAAAGCGCAAGTTCAACCTGGGCTATCGCCGGGCCGAATTGCTGGCGCCCCTGCCCGGCTATGGCACCGGTGCCACCCTGCGCGGGCACGAGTTCCACTATTCCTCGATCCTGGAGCAACCCGACGCGCCGCTGGCCCGTGTTTTCGATGCCGAGGGCGTCGAGGGGCCGCAAACCGGATCCGTGCGCGGCCATGTGACCGGCACCTTCTTTCACCTGATCGCGGAGGCGGGATCATGAGCGGCTTTGTCTCCTTTGTCGGCTCGGGGCCGGGCGACCCGGACCTGTTGACGCTGAAAGCGGTGGATCGGCTGGGCAAAGCCGATGCGGTGCTGTTCGACGATCTGTCGAGCGGTCCGATCCTGACCCATGCGCGCGCGGATGCCGATCTGGTTGGGGTGGGCAAACGAGCGGGCCGCGCCTCGCCCAAACAGGACCATGTGAGCCGCCTGCTGGTGGATTATGCCCAGACCGGCGCACATGTGGTGCGGCTGAAATCCGGCGATGGCGGTCTCTTTGGCCGGCTGGAGGAAGAACTGGTCGCGCTGCGCGCGGCCGGGATCGGGTATGAGATCATCCCCGGCATCCCCTCGGCGGTGGCGGCGGCGGCGGCGGCGGGCATCCCGCTGACCCGACGACTGACCGCGCGGCGGGTGCAATTCGTCACCGGCCATGACGTCAGCGGGCAATTGCCCCCCGACCTGAACCTGCCCGCACTGGCGGATTCGCAGGCCACCACGGTCGTGTTCATGGGCAAGCGCACCTTTCCACTGCTGCTGGATGCGCTTGAGGCGCATGGCCTGCCACGTTCAACGCCTGCGCTGATGGCCGAAAGCGTCTCGACCCCTGAACAGCGCCTGACCCGCGCCACCATGGGTGAACTGGCCGAACGGCTGGCAGCGGAGATCGGCACCGCCCCTGCCCTGATCCTTTATGGTCCGCTGGCGGAGTTCGGCGATGACTGAGCTTCTCCTGATCGGAATCGGCACCGGCAATCCCGACCACATCACCCGCGAAGGCATCGCCGCCATTCGCGCCGCCGATCTGATCCTGATCCCGCGCAAGGGGGCGGGGAAATCCGATCTGGCCGGGCTGCGCGAGCGCATCATCACTGACGCCACCGACACACCGCCGCAGATCGCCTATTTCGACATCCCGGCGCGCCGGGCCGAGGATGGGTATCTGAAGGGTGTCGACGAGTGGCACGATGCCATTGCGCTCCGCTGGCAGGCGGCGATGGAGGACCACCCCGACGCGGCGCGGGTGGCGCTGCTGATCTGGGGCGACCCGTCGCTCTATGACAGTTCGCTGCGAATCGCGGCGCGGCTCGATCCGCAACCCAAGGTGCGGGTGATTCCCGGCATCACCGCGCTTCAGGCGCTGACAGCGGCGCATGGCATTCCGGTCAACGAATTGGGGGCACCGTTCCTGGTCACCACCGGGCGGCGCCTGCGCGACGAAGGCTGGCCGCCCGCGGTGGATACCGCGGCCGTGATGCTGGACGGCGAATGCTCGTTCCAGGCGCTGGATATGTCCGATTACCACATCTGGTGGGGCGCCTATGTGGGCATGGAGGAACAGATTCTGGTGGCGGGACCTCTGGCCGAGATGGCGGGCGAAATCGTCGAAACCCGTGCCCGTGCGCGAGCCGATCACGGCTGGATCATGGATATCTATCTTTTGAAAAAGCGCGGAAACTGACCGGAAAGGTCGCAAATGACGATTGCGCCGGATGCGCGTTCGCGGCTAAATGGAGGGGTCTGGTCCTGCCGGAGCAATCCGGATGCTAAGAGGGAATTTGGTGCGACCGCCCGTCGGTTCAGGCCAAAGCCGCCCCCGCGACTGTAAGCGGTGAGCCTCTGTTCAACCAGCCACTCCCGGGTTCGCTCCGGGGGGAAGGCGAACAGAGGCACCGACCCGCGAGCCAGGAGACCTGCCAGACAGGTAATGAAACACCGGCCGTCGGGTGCGGCGGCAAGGAGGAAATGACATGACGACCAAAACACTCAAGGCATCGGCCACCGGTTCCGCGATCTTGCCGGCTCTGTTCGCCGTGATCCTGGGCCTGGGCATCGTGACCCTGGCGGGCCATGTGCAGGCATCCGCGCTGCATGACGCCGCCCACGACGTGCGCCACGCAACCGGCTTTCCCTGCCACTGAACCATGTTCAGTCGCATTCTGACCAGCGCGTTGTTCGCTGGCGCTGCAGCAGGGCTGATTGCCGCCTTGCTGCAGTTTCTGTTCGTGCAGCCCGTGTTGCTGCATGCCGAGTTGTATGAAACCGGCGAACTGGTGCATTTCGGCGCCGAGGCGGTAAGTGCCCAGCCCGACCTGCCCGGCATGTTCGCCGATCCGATGCGCGATGCGCTGACGGTCGTTTTTGCAATGCTCACCTATACCGGCTATGCTGTGGTGATGGTCGCCCTGATGTCGGTGGCCGAGGGGATGGGTCATGCGGTCACCGCGCGCGCCGGTCTGCTCTGGGGTCTGGCCGGGTTCATCACCTTTCACTTCGCACCCGGACTGAGCCTCGCGCCCGAGGTGCCCGGTGTGTCCTATACTGATATCACCGCCCGCCAGATCTGGTGGACCGCGACCGTGGCCGCTGCGGGTATCGCCATGTGGCTGATCGCCTTTGGCGGAAACCTGATGGCCTATGGCGCCGCCGCGCTGCTGTTGATGGCGCCGCATCTGATCGGCGCGCCCGAGCCTGACAGCTTTGCCGGCCCGGTGCCGACCGAGCTGGGCGCCCTGTTTGCCGCCCGCGCCTTTGGTGTCGGGATGGCGGCCTGGGTGCTGCTGGGTGGTTTCGCCGGTTACTTCTGGCAGACCGAGAGCAAGCGCGCCGAAGCGCACGCCTGATCCGTCGACCCATATGCCCCGCCGGACCCATCCGGCGGGGTTTTCCTTTGTTTGGAGACTGATATGTCCCGCTCTCTCGCTCTTTTCGCCATCGGCCTTGTCTTTGGTGGCGGTGCCGGTTTCGTCACCGCGGCGGCCTATGGTGTCACCTTTGACGGTCATGATCATGGCGACACGGCCCAGCATGGCGCCCATGACCCGGCACAAGACGGCCACAACCACGCCCAGGCCACCCATCTGCCCGCAGGCCCCGACGCACCCGGTGTGTCCGTAGCACTGACCCGCGATCCGATGTCGGGCTGGAACCTGCATGTAAGCCCGCAGAATTTCCGCTTTGCCCCCGAAAACGCCTCGGCCAGTGACGTGCCGGGCGAAGGCCATGCCCATGTCTATGTCAACGACGTGAAACTGGCCCGGCTTTACAGCGAATGGATGCATATCCCCGACCTGCCCAAAGGTCCGGTCGAGGTGAAGGTCTCGCTGAACGCCAACAGCCACAGCCCGCTGATGGTCGATGGCATCCCGGTCGAGGCCGTGGTCACGGTTCAGGTGGAATAGGCCGGGATCCGCGCCAACAGGCATTGCCGCAACCGTCCACAGGGACGGGCATCGGCAATCCAGCCTCCGGGGCTGTCCAGATAGACACGGCAGGTGGCGGCGATATCGTCGGCATCCGCCACCACGTCGAGATCCGAGAACACATAGCTGGCCCGCCCCGGCCCCTGAAGGGCCAGCGCCACCGGGGTGGCGCAGGCGCCGAAACAGGCATGATCCACCAGCTCCACCCGCCCGCTCAGCCCGGCGCGCGCCAGCGCCTCGGACACGGCGGCACGTTCGGCCCCTTGGTCACGGTCCCGCTCACCCTGGCAGCTGGAGCAAAGGGAAAGGCGCATGTCGCTCATGGTGTCTCCTTGATCGGTGCGGCAGATGTGGCGCATCGGGTCCGCCGAGGCAAGCTCAACGCGCCATTTGCGCGGCCTCTATCCGCAGCGCATCCAGCACCCCGGCGACCGAGGGCGACAGGCTGGCAGATTTGCGCATCGACACGCCCACCGGCCCGATCGGGATCGGCACCGGCCAGTCGACCCGCGCCAGCGCCCCCGCGCTGATATCGTGGCGCGGCACATGCGCGGGCATCACCGCCAGCATGTCCGACCCCACCAACAGGCCCCGATTGGCCAGATACGACACCGATTCCACCGCATAGGGCGGCGCACCACCGCCCAGATCGACAAAGACCTGATCCAGCTGGCGGCGCAACGTGGTTTCCGCCGGTGGCAGGATCCAGGGGTATTCCATCAGGTCGGTCAGCGCGGGCGCGGCATGGCGATGCACCGGGTGGTCGCTCCGGGCGACACATATCACCTCTTCGTCGAACAGCCGCTCCTGCACGATCTCGGCCCTGTGCCGGTGCATCGGCAAGCGCCCCACCACCAGATCGACATCGCCCGAGCGCAGCGCCGGCATCAGCACCTCGTTGGTGCCCTCGACCAGTTTCACCACCAGCCCCGGCTTGTCGGTCAGAAGCCGGGTAAGCACGCGGGGCAGAAACTCGGCCGAGGCGGCCAGCAACGTGCCCACCACCACGCGCCCGCCATTGCCCTCGTTCAGATCGTCAAGCTCTTGGGCGGCATGGGAAATCTGCGCCAGGATCAGCTTGCCATGCCGGATCAGCGCCGCCCCGAACACGGTGGGCACCATGCCGCGATTGGTGCGGTCGAACAGCTGCACGTCGAAATCCAGCTCCAGATCCTTGATCAGCTTGGTGGCGGCGGGCTGGGACATGTTCAGCGCCTGTGCCGCATGCAGGATCGAATGCCGCTCGCCCACGGCGACCAGCAGGCGCAGCTGTTTCAGCTTGAGCCGGGTCAACACGCGCTCGACAATGCGGATCTGGGTGCGGTTCATGGGTTTTGCGATATCACGAAGCGTGGCTATCGGTCAAAGCGATAGCCGGATCGCCGCGCCGCGCTGTCTCAGCGCCGCCAGCAGGCTGAGGGCGGTCAGCGCCGAGGAGCGCGGATTGCCCGGCAGCGGCAACCCCTCGATCTGAAACCGGAACCGGCCAAAGGCGCCCTCGGCCGCGATCTCGTGGATATTGGCGGTGGCGCCCGGATCGGCGATCAGCTCGGCCCGGGTGGCGTCCAGCCCGGCCCCGGCCAGCGCCACGGCAGCGGCCACATTGGCGTTCTTGGGATAGGCCTGCGCCGCCGCGCGCGCGGTGCCGGTGAAATGGGTGGCGGGTGCGGTAAGCGCGTCCAGATCCAGCACCTTTTCGGCGCGGCTGCCGCGCCAGCCCTGCGGCGGCTTGCGCCCGGTATAGGTCACCTGCAAGCCCGTCCCCATCGCCGCCGCCGCCAGCGCATCCAGCGCCCCGATCGCCCCCGAGGCCAGGCACAGCCTTGTCCCGCCAACGCGGGCGGCAGCCTCAAGCTCGGCACAGAACACGGCATCGGCCAATGCACCGACCGAGACGGTCAGCACCTCGACCCCCGCGCCCAGCGCCGCCACCCCATGGGCGCGCAGGCCGGAATGACCCGCGCAATCGACCAGCAGGTCGGGCCGTTCGGACAGGTCCTCCAACACCTGCGCAACCGGCACGCCCAAGACCGCCCGCGCGGCCTGCTCGCGCCCGGGCCGGCAGAGCGCCCCGATCAGCCTGACGCCTTCGGGCAGATGCGCCGCCACATGGGCGGCAATGGGCCCGTGCCCGATCAGTGCTATCCTCACCCTGTCCCCCTTTGGCCGACTGCCCCATAGTTTCCACATATCAGCATGATTGTGATATGCCGATTGCGGATAGCAGGATGCAATTTCGCGATTTGTGCCCACCCGGTCGGGCTTGCAGGATCGAGGCACCCGCCACCGCAACCGAGACCCCCGTGACCAAATCCGCTCCCTATACCGGACAAGCGCTGCCCCGGCGCGAAGACCCCCGCCTGCTGCGGGGAGAGGGGCAGTATACGGGTGATATCCATCTGCCGGGGGCGCTGCATCTGGCCTTTCTGCGCAGTTCCCACGCCAGCGGGCGGCTTGACGCTTGCGACGTGACCGCGGCGCGCGCGATGCCCGGCGTGGCAGCTGTGCTGACCGTCGCCGACCTCGGCGCACTGGGCAGGCTCGAGGTCAACCCGGTGCTGCCGCTCGACCATGCCACGCCCTATCCGATACTTGCCGGCGACACGGTCTCGGCAGTGGGTCAGCCCATCGCGGCGGTGCTGGCCGAAACACCGGGACAGGCGCTGGACGCGGTCGAGGAGATCTGGGCCGAGATCGACGAGACCCCCTCCCCACCCTCCGAGCTTCTGGCCATGCAACATTGGCAAAGCGGCGATCCGGCGGCAGAGTTTGCCCGCGCCGCCCATGTGGTCACGGTCCGGGTCGCGCATCCCCGCCTTGCCCCCAGCCCGATGGAGCCGCGCGCCATCGCCATTCTGCCTGAGAGCCACGGTCTGACCGTCTGGCTGTCCACCCAGACACCGCACCGGGCGCGGGCCGATCTGGCCCGTATCCTGTCGCTCGACCCCGAACACCTGCGGGTGATCGCCCGCGATGTGGGCGGCGCCTTTGGCATGAAGGCCTCGCTTTACCCCGAAGAGGTGCTGGCGGTCTGGGCCGCGCATCATCTGGGCCGCCCCGTGCGCTGGACCGCCACCCGCAGCGAAGAGTTCCTGTCGGCCACCCATGGCCGGGGGCTGACAAGTGAAGGCCAGCTTGCCATTGACGGTGACGGGCGGTTTCTGGCGCTCAAGGCCCGCGTCGAGGCACCGCTGGGCCACTGGCTGCCCAATTCGGCGCTGATCCCGGCCTGGAACGCCGCGCGCATCCTGCCCGGCCCCTATGACATCCCTGCCACCGATCTGGGCACCAGCGCCCGACGCGCCCATACCGCGCCCACCGGCATCTATCGCGGCGCGGGCCGCCCCGAGGCCTGCGCGCTGATGGAGCGTCTGGCCGATGCCGCCGCCCGCGCCACCGGCCTTGATCCCGCCGAGATCCGCCGCCGCAACCTGAACCGCTTGAACGGCCCGCGCGACCTGCCCGCGGGCCGGGTCGAGGGGGCCGACTATGCCACGGCACTCGACCGCTTTCTGACGCTGGCCGATTACCCCGCCTGGTGCGCCCGACGCGACGCAAGACGCGCCGACGGCGCATTGGCCGGTGTTGGGCTGGGGTTCTATGTCGAACCTTCGGGCAAGGGCTGGGAAAGCGCCCGGGTCACCCTGGTGGCGGGCCGCGCCACAGTGGATTTTGGCGGCAGCAGCCAGGGCCACGGGCGCGAAACCGCGCTGGCCCAGATTGCCGCCGACGCACTGGAGCTAACGCCCGCCGATATCACCGTGCTGCATGGCGACACCGCCACCTGCCCGCCCGGCATCGGCGCGCTGGCCAGCCGCAGCACCCCCATCGGCGCCAGCGCCGTGCTCGAGGCCTGCCGCGAGATCACCCGCCGCCGCGACGCGGGCGAAAGTGAACCGATCACCGCCGACACCGTCTATACCGCCCCGGGCGAGGCCTGGGGCCATGGCTGCTACCTCGCCGCGATCGAGATCGACCGCGACACCGGCGCCCCGCAGTTGACGCATATGGCCTGCCTCGACGATGCCGGGCGGCTGATCAACCCCATGCTGGCCGAGGGACAGGTGATGGGTGGCTTCGCGCAAGGCCTGGGAGAGGCGATGATGGAGGCGTTGCACTTCGCCGACGGCCAGCTTCTCACCGGCTCGTTCATGGATTACGCGATGCCGCGCGCGGATGACCTGCCGTCACTCACCATCCACAAGACCGAGACGCTCGCCACCACCAACGCGCTCGGCGCCAAGGGCATCGGCGAGGCCGGCACCATCGGCGCCCCGGCGGCGATCCTGAACGCCGCGCTGGACGCGCTGGCACCGCTGGGCGTGACCGATCTGCAAATGCCGCTTACCAGCCTGTCGCTCTGGCAGGCGATCACCGATGCAAGCAAGGAACCCCAGACATGAAATACGCCAAGAGCGAGGCCAAGGACCATGCCCGCGAACATATGCGCGGCATCTGGGCCGCCGCCCTCAACCCCTTTGCCGAGGATCTGTCATTTGACGAGGCCGGTTTTCGCCGCAACATCCGCCACTGGGTCGATGATCTGGGCATCGAGGGCCTCTTCATCTGCGGCAAACAGGGAGAGTTCTTCTCTATGTCGCTGGAGGAGCGCAAGCGCAACCTCGAGGTTGCGGTCGAGGAATGCGCCGGGCGCGCGGGCACCATGATGTCGGTCTCGGACCAGAATTTCGACACCGTGCTGGAACTGGCCCGCCATGCCCAGGACGTGGGTGCCGATTATATCGTGGTGCATGCGCCGGTGCTGCATTTCGTGCATGACCGCGACGCGCTGCTATTTGAATACTACAAGGCCATCAGCGAGGCGGTCGATATCGGTATCGCCATGTGGAGCCATCCTGACAGCGGTTACCTGATGAGCCCCGAGCTGTGCGCCCGCATCGCTGACCTGCCCAATGTGGTGGCGATCAAATACTCGGTCCCGCGCGAGATGTATGCCCGCCTGACCGAGCTGGCGGGTGACCGGATCCAGGTCTCTACCGCCTCCGAAGAGGAATGGTTCGACAATATCGTGGAACTGGGCTGGCGGCTTTACCTCTGCTCCTCGCCGCCCTACCAGCTGCAAACCGCAAACGACCGGCGCATGCATGACTATACCCAACTGGCTTTTGCCGGCCGCATCGACGAGGCACGCGCCATCCGCGACAGCCTCGACCCGGTGCGCCAGGCGATCAAATCCACCAAACCGGGCGGCAAGCCGCAGGCGCATGGCAAATACTGGCAAGAGCTGCTTGGACAGACCGGCGGGCGAGTGCGCTTTCCCATGCAGGAGCTGACCGAGGCGGAAAAATCCGCCACACGTGCTGCCTTTGAGGCCTGCGGCCTGCGCCTCTGACCCTTCATTTCGCTGAAAATACTCCGGGGGAGTCGCGCACGGCGCGGCGGGGGCAGCGCCCCCTCCCCAACTCCGCTAAAGCAGAACCTCGATCAGGTTTGGCCCCGCCTCGGCAATGCCCCGCGCCAGCGCCTGCGCAAAATCCTCGGCCCGCTCGACCCGGACAGCCGGCACACCAAGGCTTTGCGCCTGCCCGACCCAGTCGATGGCGGGCCGTTCCAGGCTCAGCATGTCCAGCGCGCGTGGGCCGGGGTTCATCACCCCCACGCCCGACAATTCGCCCAGCAGGATGCGATAGCTGCGATTGGCCCAGATCACCACGGTGATATCCAGCCCCTCTCGCGCCATGGTCCACAGCGCCTGCGGCATGTACATGGCCGAGCCATCGCCGGTGAGCGTCATCACCTTGCGGTCCGGGCGGGCGATGGCGGCCCCGATGGCGGCGGCCAGGCTGTACCCGATGGAGCCGCCGCAATTGTTGACCCATGTATGCGGCGCAGCGCCCAGCGTGGCGCCGTGAAAGGCGCGGCCCGTTGTCACCGACTCGTCCAGCACGATGGCGCCTTCGGGGATGCTTTGGCCCAGCACGGCGGCAACGCTCTCGGGCGTACAGGGGCCGCTGACCGATCCCGGTGCGACAGGCGGCGCGAGCACCGGCGCGGCACCCGCAGCGCCCACTGCCTGTTCCAACCCTGCCAGCGCGCCGTCCAGATCGGCGGCCCAATCGGCCAGCGCGATGATCTCGGCCTCGGGATGGGTCAGCACGGCGGGCTTGCCCGGATAAGCGAAAAAGCCGATGGGAGGACGCGCGCCGAGCAAGACGATGCGCCGAAAGCGCGCCAGCGCCTCCAGCGCCATGTCGATCGGATAGGGCACGCGCGCCACCGGCACCCGGCCCGCGCCGCGCTCCATCCGCGCATTGGCCCATTCCGACAGCAACGCGCAGCCGGTTGCCGCCGCGATGCGGCCAGCACGTTCCAGGTTTTCCTCGGTAAGCGCTTCGCCCCCGAGCAGCAACAGGCTGTCCGGCCCGCTCAGCGCGGCGGCGGCCTGCTCCAGTGTCGCTGCCTCGACCGGCGCGCGCGCAGGCACCGGCAAGGCCGATGCCACCTTCCCGCCCGGGGTCCAGGCCGTGTCCGAAGGCAGGATCAGCGTTGCCACCTGCCCCGGCGCGCTGCGCGCCGCCTGTACCGCGCGGGCGGCATCGCGCCCCACATCCGCCGCAGACAGCGAGGTCTCGACCCAATGCGACACCGGCCGCGCCAGCCCTTCGATATCCGCGGTCAGCGGCGCGTCCAGTTCCAGATGGCTGGCCGCGTGCTGGCCGACGATGTTGACGACGCCCGATCCGGCCTTCTTGGCGTTGTGCAGGTTCGAGATACCGTTGGCCAGACCCGGCCCCAGATGCAGCAGTGTCGCCGCCGGTTTGCGCGCCATCCGGTAATAGCCATCCGCCGCCCCGGTCGCGACCCCCTCGAACAGCGCCAGAACCGAGCGCATGCCCGGCACCTGATCGAGCGCCGCCACAAAATGCATCTCGGAGGTGCCGGGATTGGTGAAACAGGTATCGACCCCGCTTTGCAGCAGGCTGTGCACCAGGCTTTCGGCGCCGTTCATTTCGCTCATCACCCTCACTCCTCGCAATTGGGGCGAGCCTAGGCGGCGCGCGGCGTCACGTAAACGGTGCACGATATCGTGAGCAGCGGGGAGCGATGAAATCTGGCATCAAGGGTCCAGCAAATGAGAGACCCGCCATGCGCCTTGCCATCCTCACCCTGATCACCTGCCTTGCCCTGCCCGCATTGGCGGGTGACCTGAGTCCGCGCCCGGGCTGGGCGGTACACGCCACGGCCAAGACCCATGCACAACTGGTCGAGGATACCCGCACCGCGATCACCGCAAACGGCTTGGGCATCGTCACCCAGGCGGGCCCGACCGAGGCCGCCGCGAGGCGCGGCATCACCATTCCCGGCAACCGGGTCATCGGCGCCTTCAACAACGATTTCGCTGTGCGGATACTGGCGCTGTCCACCGCCGCGATGATCGAGGCACCGATCCGTTTCTACGTCACCGAAAATACCGATGGCACCGCGACACTGGGCTACAAGCTGCCCTCGCAGGTCTTTGCCCCCTATCTGGACGAAGGTGGCGACGAACTCGCCGCGATTGCCGCCGAGCTGGACGCACGGTTTGCGGCGGTGGCGGCGCAGGCAATCGCCTCACAGTGACGTGACCCCCCTTGCCTTCGGGCGCAGGCTCCGCAATCTCGGCCAGAACCGACCCCTGTAACGGAGCCCCACCATGTCAGACCCCCTTCCCCGCGCCGCCGACCTGCTGGCCCGGCGGCTGTACGAGGCGGGCTGCCGCCATGCCTTTGGCATGCCTGGCGGCGAGGTGCTGACGCTGGTCGATGCGTTGGACAAGGCCGGGATCATCTTTCATCTGGCCAAGCATGAGAATGCCGCGGGCTTCATGGCCGAGGCGGTGCATCACCGCGATGGCGCACCCGCGATCCTGCTGGCAACGCTGGGGCCGGGGGCGATGAACGGGGTCAACGTTGTGGCCAATGCGCTGCAGGACCGGGTGCCGATGATCGTGCTCACCGGCTGCGTCGATGCCGACGAAGCGCTGACCTATACCCATCAGGTGATGGACCATGCCCAGGTGTTCCGCCCGATCACCAAGGGCAGTTTCCGCCTGACCGCCGAAAGCTCGGATATCATCGCCGACAAGGCGGTGTCGCTGGCGATGCAGCCCCGGCCCGGCCCGGTTCATATCGACGTGCCGATCGGCGTGGCCGATACCCCGGTGCGCGAGACAAGGCGGCGGCGGCTGACCCCGGCGGCCCCGGTGGCGCCCGGCGGCACCTGTCTGGAAACCGCCCGCCGCTGGGTCGCCGAGGCGCGGCGCCCGCTGGCGGTCATCGGCCTCGACGTGCTGGCGGACAACTCGAAATGTGTCCTGCAAGCCTTTCTGGAACATTTCGAAATTCCCTTTGTCACCACCTACAAGGCCAAGGGTATCCTGCCCGAGGATCACCGCCTTTGCCTGGGCGGCGCGGGCCTGTCGCCGCTGGCCGACAGCCACCTGTTGCCGCTGGTCAAGGCCGCCGACCTGATCCTGTGCCTGGGCTATGACCCGATCGAGATGCGCCCCGGCTGGCGCGAGGTCTGGGACCCCGAAAACCAGCGGGTGATCGACATCTCGGCGGTGGTCAACGATCATTACATGCATCAGGCCGGGATCAATATCGTTGCCGATACCGGCGCCACGCTCGAGGCCATCGCCAAGGGGACGACCGGGCATGCCACCTGGCCCGCGGGCGAACCGCAGGCGGCCCGCGCCGCGCTGGCCCGCGCCTTTCCGCAGGACGAGGTCTGGGGCCCCGCCGCCATCATCGCCGAGGCCCGCGCCACCCTGCCCCAAGGCACATTGGCCACCGCCGACAGCGGCGCCCATCGCATCCTGCTGAGCCAGATGTGGCGCTGTGACGAGCCGCGCGGGCTGATCCAGTCCTCGGGCCTGTGCACTATGGGTTGCGCCCTGCCGATGGCAATCGGTCTGAAACTGGCCGCGCCCGACCGCCCGGTCATCAGCTTCTCGGGCGATGCCGGGTTCCTGATGGTCGCCGGAGAGCTGTCGACCGCCGCCGAGATGGGCGGCAACCCGATCTTTCTGGTCTTTGTCGATGCCAGCCTGTCGCTGATCGAGTTAAAACAGCGCGGCCGCCAGTTGCCCAATCGGGGCGTCGATTTCGGGCATCACGACTTTGCCGCCATAGGCCGCGCCTTTGGCGGGCATGGACACACCGTGCGCTCGCGGGCAGAGTTGCGCGCGACGCTGGAGGCGGCGCAGGCAGCGGACCGCTTCACGGTGATCGCCGCCGAAATCGCGCGAGGGGATTACGATGGCCGGATCTGAACAACCCAAAGGGCCGCTCGACGGGGTGCGCGTGCTGGACCTCAGCCGCATTCTGGCGGGGCCGACCTGTACCCAGCTGTTGGGCGATCTGGGCGCCAATGTGATCAAGATCGAGAACCCCGGCTCGGGCGGTGACGACACCCGCCAATGGGGGCCGCCCTATGTGACTGATGCGGATGGCAATCCGAGCGACCTGAGCGCCTATTTCATGGCCGCCAACCGCAACAAGAAATCGGTGGCGCTGGATATCTCGACGCCCGAGGGGCAGGCACAAATCCGGCGTCTGGCGGCACATGCCGATATCCTGATCGAGAATTTCAAACCCGGCGGGCTGGCCAAGTACGGGCTGGATTATGCGAGCCTCGGCCCGGAATTTCCGGGCCTTGTCTATTGCTCGATCTCGGGCTTTGGCCAGACCGGCCCCAACGCCTCGAAACCTGGTTATGACCTTATGGCCCAAGGGTTTGGCGGCGTGATGTCCCTGACCGGAGAGCCCGAGGGCGCCCCGATGAAGGTGGGCGTGGGCATCGCCGACGTGATGTGCGGCATGTATGCAACCGTGGGGATCCTCGCCGCGCTGCATCACCGCCAGTGCACCGGCGAGGGCCAGCATATCGACCTGGCGCTGGTCGATGCGCAGGTGGCCTGGATGATAAACGAGGGCGTCAACTATCTGACCAGCGGCGCCCTGCCCCAGCGGCGGGGCAATGCTCATCCCAACATCATGCCCTATGACGTCTATGCCACCTCGGACGGGCATGTGGTGCTGGCGGTGGGCAATGACAGCCAGTTCCGAAGGTTCTGCGGTTTTCTCGACCTGGGCGCGCTGGCGGACAACCCGCGCTTTGCCACCAACCAGGCGCGGTTGCAAAACCGCGCCGAACTGGATGCGCTGCTGCGACCGGCGCTGGCGGCGCGCAGCATGGCCGAGGTGATTGCCGGGCTCGAGGCGCTCAAGGTCACGGTGGGGCCGGTCCAGACCATCGACCAGGTCTTTGCCAGCGATCAGGTCGTGGCCCGGCAGATGCAGATCGACATGGAGGCCGAGCCCGGCCCGGTGCACCTGATCGGCAATCCGCTGAAACTGTCGCGCACCCCTGTCACCTATCGCAGGGCGCCGCCGCGCTGCGGGCAGGACACCGAATCCGTGCTCTCCTCGGACGAGCCGTTCGCAGACTGAAACATCGCCTGTCCCTGGGCGGCAAATTGCTGAAACAACAGGGGCATTCGGCGGCTTTTCCCCCATTTTCCGCACACGCGCTTTCACCAATTCGCGAGCGGCGTCGATCCTGATACGGGGCTCCAATAGACTTGGC
Organism: Ruegeria sp. BHSC223; assembly: GCF_059613025.1. Classification (NCBI taxonomy): domain Bacteria; kingdom Pseudomonadati; phylum Pseudomonadota; class Alphaproteobacteria; order Rhodobacterales; family Roseobacteraceae; genus Ruegeria; species Ruegeria sp. BHSC223. Next base: position 25,781 of record NZ_JBXWRR010000007.1, on the reverse strand, counting down.
AAAGGCGCGAACTGCCCCCTTTGCAAGGAACGGACCCGGTATGAGAGACGATGTTTTTGGACAGACCAACAGCCTGACCCGCGCGGACAGCGCCGAGGCGTGGGACGGCGTTCTGTTGGGCTTCATGGCCCATGCGGCAGTAACCCCGCAGCACCTGGCGCGGGTGTTGGAACTGGAACCCGATTTTGCCCTGGGCCATGCCATCAAGGGCCTGTTCATGCTGCTATTGGGCCGGCGCGAGATGACGCCGGTCGCGGTCGACGCGATGGCCGCCGCCCAGCGCGCGGCCGATGCGCACCCGGTGACGCCGCGCGAGGCGCATTACCTGGCCGCGCTGCGCCACTGGCTGGCAGGCAGCCCCAGCCGCGCGGTTGAGGAATTCGAGGCGGTACTGCGCACCCATCCCGAGGATACGCTGGCGATGAAGCTCAGCCATGCGACCCGGTTCGTGCTGGGCGATCCCGACGGAATGCGTCGCTCGATCGAGCGGGTGATGCCCGCCTATGCCCCCGATCACGCCGGGCGCGGATACCTGCTGGGTTGCCATGCTTTCGCGCTGGAGGAAACCGGCGCTTACGACAAGGCAGAGATCGCCGGGCGGCAGGCGCTTTGGATGGTTTCGGACGATGCCTGGGGCCTGCATGCGGTTGCGCATGTCCATGAAATGAAAGGACAATCCGAACAAGGCCTGGAATGGTTGGCCGGGCGCGAGTCGGCCTGGTCCCATTGCAACAATTTTCGTTACCACGTCTGGTGGCACAAGGCACTTATGCATCTGGACCAAGGCCAGATTGATCAGGTATTCGATCTCTACGATTCAGCGATTCGCAAGGATAAGACAGACGACTATCGGGACATATCGAACGCCACCTCGCTGCTGTCGCGGCTCGAGCTCGAAGGCGTAAATGTCGGAAACCGCTGGGAAGAACTGGCCGATCTGAGTGCCGCGCGCACCGAGGATGGATGCCTGATCTTCGCAGACCTGCATTACCTGCTGGCCCTGACCGGGGATACCCGAGAAGACGCCATCTCGCGAATGCTGCACCGGATCAAACGCGATGCAGACATGGCCCAATGCGACACCACGCGCCGCATGGCCGACCCCGGACTGGCCGCCGCACAAGGGCTCGAAGCCTTTGGCGAGGGGCAGTATGGCCAAGCCTTCGACCACCTGCTGGCCGCGCGCGGCAGCATGCAGCTGGCCGGTGGCAGTCACGCCCAGCGCGACGTTTTCGAACGCATCACCATCGACGCGGGCCTTCGGGCGGGGCGTCTGGACGCAGTCGAGCGGGTGCTGGACGATCGTCGCGCCAAGCGCGGCGGTCATGAAGATACCTATGCCCTCGCCCGCCGGGCCTTGATCGAGGCGGGCCGCGACGACCGCGATTTTCACAGCGTTCCCGCGGAATGACGAGTGACACAGAAGGACCAAGGACGTATGGCGACGATTTCGCCCGCCTCTGATTTCGCCCCCACAGCCGCGGCGCCCCGCGCTGCGGCCACGGCTGCCAGAACCCGCGATCTGCGGCTGGATTTCTTTCGCGGTATCGCGATGTTCATCATCCTGGTGGCGCATATCCCTTTCAACCCCTGGGCCGGCTGGATCCCGGCGCGGTTCGGCTTTTCCGACGCGACCGAGATCTTTGTCTTCTGCTCGGGCATGGCCTCGGCCATCGCCTTTGGCGGCGCCTTTCTGAAACGGGGCTGGTGGATGGGCACCGCCCGCATCGCGTTCCGGGTCTGGCAGGTCTATTGGGCACATATCGGCCTGTTCTTCTTCACCGCCATGTGCATGGCGGCGCTGGACCTCTCGGGACTGTTTGAAAAGAGCTATGTAGACGGGCTGAACCTTCAGCATTTCTTTGGCGATCCGATGCCGCAGATCGTGGGCTTGTTTACGCTCACCTACGTCCCCAACTACTTCGACATTCTGCCGATGTATCTGGTGGTTCTGGCAATGATGCCGCTGATGATGGGACTCCGACAGGTTGGGTTCTGGGCGATGGCGCTGGCCTCGGTGCTGATCTGGGCGGTGGCCCAGACAGGTGCGCTGGCGCTGCCGGCGGAACCCTGGTCCGAGCGGCAATGGTTCTTCAACCCGTTCGGCTGGCAGTTGCTGTTCTTTACCGGCTTTGCCTTCATGCGGGGCTGGATCCCGGCGCCGCCCGTCCACAAGGCACTGATCTGGGCGGCGGCGCTGTTCGTGGTGCTGTCGGCCCCGTTCGGCTCGTGGAAGGTGTTTTTGTGGGTCGATGCCTGGAACTCCACCGTCAGCGAGCCGATCCGCGAGACCTGGAAAGTGACCGGAGAGCTGCGCGACAAGACCGATTTCGCGCTGCTGCGCTATGTGCATTTCCTGTCGCTGGCCTATCTGGGATGGGTCGTGGCAGGCGACAAGGGCGCGCGGTTGCTGCCGCAGGGCACTGGCGGGCTGGCGCGTCTCTGGCAGATCGTTCTGAACGTCATCCTCAAGGTCGGTCAGCAATCGCTGGCGGTCTTCGTCTTCTCGATGGCCGCGGCCCGTCTCCTTGGTGTGCTGCTGGATCTGGGCGGGCGCGACGCCGCCACCGTTCTTGCCGTCAACCTGTTCGGCTTCGCCCTGATTGCAACGGTCGCCTATGGCGCCGCCTGGTTCAAATCGCATCCCTGGAAATCCCGCACATGATGCTGTCTCGCCGTTTCTTTCTGGCCTCTGTCTCGTCTCTGGCGCTGGTGCCGCGCGCCTTTGCCGCTGCACCTGCCGAGCCTTTCGAGCGCGCGATGGTGACCGCCATGGCGCGCGATCTGGCATCGCGCGCCTACGCGCCGCGCCCCAGCGTACCCGAGCCATGGCAGGCGCTGACCTATGAGCAATACCGCTCGATCCGGTTCCGCATCGACCACGGGCTCTGGGCCGGGACCGAGACCCCGTTCAGCGTCGATTTCTTCGCGCCCGGTCTCTATTTTCCGCGCGCCGTTCAGGTCGAGGCGGTCGAGAGCGGCATGACCCGCCCGGTCGCCTTCGAGATGGACATGTTCGACACCGGCCCCGAGGTGCCGCCGCTGCCTGCCGACGAGGCACTGGGCTTCTCGGGCCTGCGTCTGCGTACCGAGATGCACCGCCCCGGTGAGACCGATGAATTCTGTGTCTTTCAGGGGGCCAGCTATTTTCGGGCCATCGGCCTGGGCGAGGCCTATGGCCTGTCGGCGCGCGGTCTCGCGCTCAAGACCGGCGATCCGATGGGTGAGGAATTTCCCGATTTCATCCGCTTCTGGCTGGAACGCCCTGAACCGGGCCAACGCACCATGGTCGTGCATGCGCTGATGGACAGCCCCTCGGTCACCGGCGCCTACAGGTTCGAGGTCACCGCCGGCGAGGATACCGTGATGGAGGTCGAGGCGACGCTGTTTGCCCGCGAGGACGTGGACCATGTGGGCCTCGGCCCGCTCACCTCGATGTTCCTTTACGACGCCACCGATCGCACCAGGTTCGACGATTTCCGCCCTGCCGTGCATGACAGCAACGGTTTGATGATCCGCAATGGCGCGGGCGAGGTGATCTGGCGACCGCTGGCCAATCCGCGCGACTTGCAGATCTCGTCGTTTGTCGACGAGAACCCGCGCGGGTTCGGCCTGATGCAGCGGGCACGCGACTTTGCCGATTTTGCCGATCTCGAGGCGCATTACCACCGCCGCCCCGGCCTGTGGGTCAAACCGCATGGCGACTGGGGCAAGGGCGCGGTGACCCTGGTCGAGATCCCCGCCGATCAGGAGATCTATGACAATATCGTCGCCTATTGGCGCCCCGCGCCCCCCTATGCCGCCGGCAGCGAGGTGTCGCTGGCCTATCGTCTGACCTGGGGCGAGGAACCGCACCGCACGCCGCTGCCGCGGGTGATCCGCACCGCCATGGGCGAAAAGACCTTTGGCGAGGGGCGGCTGGTCGTCATCGACTTTGAAGCCAGCCCGCTGTTCGACGATGCCGATACGCTGGAACCGATCGTGCAATCGCCCCATGCCCAGATCGCCCCGCCGGTCCTGCAACGCAACCCCGACACAGGCGGCATGCGACTGGCGTTTTCCTTTGTTCCCGGCGAGGTCCCGCTGGTCGAATTGCGCGCCCAGCTGCGTCACGACAAGGAACCGGCCTCCGAAGTCTGGCTTTACAGGTGGACCGCGTGATGCGCGACGATCTTCATATCATGCCGCCCCGCGCGCCGCTCGACATGCGCGCGCAGGACTTCAGCGCCGGGTTCCGCGACGCGCAGGCCCCATCGGACACCGCGCCGCAGGACGTGGCACTGTGGCGGGTGCTGGCCTTCTCGCCCGCCATGGCGGCAACGCTAGCGCTGGTCTGGCTGATGGGCGACTGGTTCTCGGACAGCGGCATCTCGGTAATCGAGCTGGTACTGCTGGCTCTGATCTCGTTCAACTTCTTCTGGATCGCCTTTGCGGTCAGCACCGTCCTTCTGGGCATGCTGTCGCTGTCGCGCCAGCCCGCCCGGGCACGCGCGGGCCGGGCCGGGCCGCTGAAGGTGGCGTTGCTGATGCCGGTCTATAACGAAGTGCCCTGGTATGTCCTGGGCAATGCCCGCACCATGCTGGAAGAACTCAAGGCGCGCGGCGGCCAGCATCAATACGCCATGTTCATCCTGTCCGACACCCGCGACGACGCCATTGCCGCGCAGGAACAGGCCAGTGTCGAGGCTCTGCGCACCACGCTGGCGCCGGATCTGGCGCTCTACTATCGGCGCCGGGTGGAAAACACCGACCGCAAGGTGGGCAATATCGCCGATTGGGTCGCCGGCTGGGGCGCCGACTGGGACGCGATGCTGGTGCTGGATGCCGACAGCCTGATGACCGGTCGCGCCATCGTCCGGCTGACCGACGCGCTGGCGCGTGACCCCGGCGCCGGGCTGATCCAGAGCTTTCCGCAACTGATTGGCGCGCAATCGGTTTTTGCCCGGATGCAGCAATTCGCCAATGGCGTCTATGGCGCCGCCTTTGCCGAGGGCATGGCCCGCTGGTGCGGGCAGGAAGGCAACTATTGGGGCCATAACGCGATCATCCGCACCGCCGCATTCGCCAATTGCGCGGGCCTGCCCAAGCTGCGCTCGCTTTCGGGGCGCGAAAAGCTGATCATGAGCCACGATTTCGTCGAGGCGGGATTGTTGCGCCGGGCCGGATGGTCGGTGCGCTTCCTGCCACGGATCCGGGGTTCCTACGAGGAAACCCCGCCCACCCTGATCGACCACGTGCTGCGCGACCGCCGCTGGTGCCAGGGCAACCTGCAACACCTGAACCTGCTGACCGCGCGCGGCTTTCGCTCGGTCTCGCGGTTTCACATGTTCCATGGCGCGATCGGATATCTGATGTCGCCGATCTGGTTTGCTCTGTTGGTGATGTGGGCACTGATCGGGCATGGGCAGGACGGATCGGTGCTGTATTATTTCAGCCCGGACAACCCCCTGTTCCCGCAATGGCCCGAGATGACCGAGGGCCGGCATGTGCTGATCATCGTGGTGATGTATGCGATGCTGCTCTTGCCCAAACTTCTGGGCGTCGTAGCGCTGCCGCTGAGTGGCGCGCATTACTCGGATTTCGGCGGCGCGGGCCGCTTCCTGCTGTCCTTCGTCTCCGAGGTGGTGCTGTCTATCCTCTATGCGCCGATCCTGATGGTACAGCAGATGATCGCGGTGTTTCGCACCTTTCTGGGCATCCAGAAGGGTTGGTCACCGCAGGCCCGCGACGGCGGCACTTATGGGCTGGCCACTCTGGTCAAATGCCATGCGCTGGAAACGCTGAGCGGCTTGGCGCTGGGTACCGGCATCGCGCTGGGTCTGGTCTCGGTCTGGCTGGCACCCATCGCGCTCAGCCTGGCGCTGGCGGTGCCGCTTTCGGCGCTGTCGGGCGTGACGGCGGGCACCGCGCGGCGCCTGATCGGCATGCGCGAGGAATTCCGTGAGCCCGCGATCACCCGCCGTGCCCACGTTTACCGCACCGAGCTGAAAACGCTCCTGGAACGCGGCAGCCGCGCCCACCCGGCCGAGTGACGGGTCAGGGCGCGGGCAGCGCCTCGACCCAGTCGGCCATCATGTCGGCCCAGCCGTCGGGCACCGTATGGCCGCCGGGAAACAGCGCGAATTCCAGCGAGCCACCGCTGCAACCCTGCCAGCGGCGGCGCAGAAAGGTGCCCGTCTGATCAAAGCCGTCCGGCTTGTGCTCGACGCAACCATTGGTCTCGCGCCAAAGCTCCAGCCCGGCAAAGATATCACCCTGCTGGAACCGGCCACCGCCCAGGAAACGCCCTTCGAGCGGCACCACCGGGTCGGCCCAGCCATGGGTCTGGAACAGGTGCACCGGACCGGCACAGCTGTCGGGCTGGGGTCGCCAGAACCCGCCCGAAACCGGCACATAGGCCCGATAGGCCCCGGGCGTGGCGCAGGCCAGATAGGTCACCATGAAGGCGCCCGCCGAAAACCCGCCCAGCACCGCCCGCTCGGCATCCAGCCCGAAGCGCGCGCTGGCATCGGCCAGAACCTGGGCCAGAAAGGCGGTCTCGTCCCGTCCCTCCCATCCGGGAAAGAAGGTCCAGCTGCGCGGGCGACCCGGCGCGCGGGACTGGCCATCAGGCGCGATCACAGCCCAGCCACGCGCCAGCAAGGGCGCCACCAGCCGCGCATTTCGCAGGGTCGCCGCGCCCTCGCCGCCATGACCGTGCAAGAAGATCAGGACCGGCGGGTTCTCAACCTCGGGCAAGGCGATGTGATAGGTGCCGTCTGAGGTCTCGCAGGGGGCGGCGTCGCCTGCACAGCCTGCCAGCGCCCCCTGCCCCCAGAAACCGGCCAGCAGCGCCAGAACAGCCGCGCGCCTCATTCCAGTGCCTCGGCATGGGCCACGACCGGCAGTCCAGCGCGCAGCCAGCCCGGCCCCGCGCGCGAGCCCAGCATCCCCTCGGGCACGTCGATGATGCCGGTGAATCCGGCCTGCGCCAGCCGGTTGGCCAGCCGCGCCGAGCGCACCCCGCGCGCGCAGATAAGGGCAATCGGTCGCCCCCGATCTCCACCCGCCAGTTCATCAAGCGCCGCCACGAAATCCTCGCGCCGCATGTCGAGCGGCTGTGCCCCGGCCCCGATCCCTGTCGAGGCCCATTCATCGGGACGGCGGATATCGACCAGCAATACCTTACCCGAGGCGGCCCGCGCATGTGCCTCTTCCACGCTCAGGGCGCCACCGGCGAAATCCTCGGGCGTCAGCAGGTATTCCCGAACGGCAAATCCGGCCAGGGCCGCAGCGCCCAGTACCAGTACGGCCCGGCGACCGACCCGGTGGGCAAGCATGGTGGATGCGGTCAAAGCAGCGTCCTTTCTGTCGAATTCGCCTGTTTCTAACACGGACGGGCCCCTGCCGCGCGCCTGGATTGGCACCTGAATGATCAAGAAAACGTCAGTCCGGAATACATGAAACACTCTGTCGCGCCGAAACTTCGGGCTTTGCATCCTTGCAATACCGGCCAAGGACATAAATTATCGCTGCAAAGCGGAAACAAGAATAACCAGCAGCGGAGTAATCGACGGTGTCCCTCTTCCTCATCGCCGCCCTTCCCTTTCTCGGGGCAATCTTCCCTGCCCTGTTGATCCGGGCGGGACGCAACGCCTCGGCCTCGGCGGCGGGACTGACCAGCTTTCTGGCCTTTACCGGTCTGATGATCCATGCCCCGACCGTGCTGTCGGGCGGGGTGGTTACGGCAAGGTTTGACTGGCTGCCCAGTCTGGGTCTGAACGCCAATTTCATGCTGGACGGTCTGGGATTCCTGTTTGCAACGCTGATCCTGGGGATCGGCATGCTGATCATCCTCTATGCCCGGTTCTATCTGTCGCGGCATGACCCGATGGGGCAGTTCTATACCTATCTGCTGCTCTTCCAAGGCGCGATGGTGGGCATCGTCCTGTCCGACAACATCCTGCTTTTGCTGGTGTTCTGGGAGCTGACCTCGCTCAGTTCCTTCCTGCTGATCGGCTATTGGAAACACCTGCCCGAAGGCCGACAGGGTGCGCGCATGGCGCTGGCTGTGACCGGGTCGGGCGGGCTGGCGATGATCGCGGGCATGTTGATCCTGGGCCATATCGCCGGGTCCTATGACCTGAGCGTGATCCTGCAACACAAGGAGGCGATCCAGGCCTCGCCGCTCTATCTGCCGGCGCTGATCCTGATCCTGTTGGGCTGTTTCACCAAATCGGCGCAGTTCCCGTTCCATTTCTGGCTGCCGCACGCGATGGCGGCGCCGACGCCGGTATCGGCCTATCTGCACTCGGCAACCATGGTGAAGGCGGGGCTGTTCCTGATGGCGCGCATGTGGCCGGTGCTGGCGGGCACGCCCGAGTGGTTCTATATCGTGGCTACCACCGGTCTGGTAACGATGGTGGTGGGCGCGGTCATCGCGCTGTTCAAGGACGATCTCAAGGCGCTGCTGGCCTTTTCGACTGTCAGCCACCTGGGGCTGATCACCATGCTGCTGGGCTTTGGCACCAAGGTCGCGGCGGTGGCGGCGGTGTTTCACATCATCAACCACGCCACGTTCAAGGCCGCCCTTTTCATGAGCGCCGGGATCATCGACCACGAGACCGGCACCCGCGACATCAAGCTGCTCGGCGGTTTGCGCCGGCTGATGCCCATAACCTTTGGCATCGCGCTGATCGCGGCCCTGTCGATGGCCGGCATTCCGCCGCTCAACGGGTTCCTCAGCAAAGAGATGATGCTGGAAGAGACGTTCCACATCGTCTGGCTGGACAGTCATGTGGTGGTGCCTGCGCTGGCGGTTTTCGCGGCGCTGTTCTCGGCGGCCTATTCCTTTCGCTATATCGCGCATGTGTTCCTGGGGCCCGAGCGCGAGAGCTATCCGCAGAACCCACATGATCCCGGTCCGGGCCTGTGGCTGTCGCCCGCCCTGCTGGTGGTGCTGGTGGTGATCATCGGCCTGAACTCGGCCACCGTGGCGGGACCGCTGGTCAAGGCCGCCGCCGGTGCGGTGATCGGGGGCGAATTGCCCTATTTCAAGCTCAAGCTCTGGCATGGGTTCACGCCCGCGCTCTACATGTCCATCGTGGCGGTTCTGGGCGGCCTGCTGCTGCTGGCGCTGCACCGGCATCTGGAGCGGTTCTGGAACGCCCTGCCCCGGCCCGAGGCAAAGGTCATCTTTGACGCGGTGATCGAGGCGCTGACGGCGCTGTCGAACCGGGTGACCGACGGGCTGCACAATGGTGTCATCAGCCGCTATGCCGCCATCATGGTCGCCTTTACCGTGGGCATCGGATACTACGCCTATGCCTCGGGCAGCATGGGGGCACCGACCCGTGTGCCGCTCCCCGCACCGATCCTGCCGATCATCGGCTGGGTCTGTCTGGTGGGGGCAACGCTGGCGATCATGTGGTTCCACCGCAACCGCCTGCTGTCGCTGGTGCTGATCGGGGTCGTCGGCCTGATCGTGTCGATGGCGTTCAACTATCTCTCGGCCCCCGACCTGGCGCTGACCCAGATCTCGGTCGAGGTGGTGACGATGATCTTGCTGCTGCTCTCGCTAAACTTCATGCCGACGGAAACACCGGTGGACAGCACCAATGGGCGCAAGCTGCGCGATGCGGCGATCTCGATCGTCGCGGGCATCGGCGCGGGCGGACTGATCTATGCGCTGATGCTGCGCGATTTCGCCTTTCCGACGATCTCCGAGTTCCACCTGGCCAATTCCTACAAGGGCGGCGGCGGCACCAATGTGGTCAACGTGATCCTGGTGGACTTCCGGGGTTTTGATACCTTTGGCGAGATCATCGTGCTGGGTATTGCCGCGCTGGTGATCTTTGCCCTGACCGAAAGCGTGCTGGCCACCAAGGTGCGCGCCTATCTGCTCAATCGCAAGCCGCACTGGCCGCAATCGGGGGATGCGCATCCGCTGATGATGGTGGTGGTGACGCGCGTGATGATGCCCATCGCTCTGATGGTGGGGGCCTATATCTTCTTCCGGGGTCACAATCAGCCGGGCGGCGGTTTCATCGCCGGTCTGGTGGTCGCCATCGCCTTCTTGATGCAATACATGGCCAGCGGTTTCACCTGGGCGGCCGAGCGGCAGCGGTTCTATTACCATGCCACCATCGGCTGGGGCGTGCTGATCGCGGCGGCCACCGGTCTGGGCGCCTGGTTCAACGACATGCCCTTCCTGACCAGCGATTTCGGCTATCTGCACTGGCCGCCGCTGGAAGAGTTCGAATGGGCCACCGCGATGCTGTTCGATACCGGCGTCTTCCTGGCGGTGCTGGGCGCGGTGATGCTGACGCTGGAAAGCCTGTCGCGCTTTGCATGGCAGCCGGGGATGACGCAGGAATTCCCGATGGATATCAACCCCGCGCGCGAGGCGCTGCGCCAGTTCGTCGAGGAGACCAAGCAGAAGATGGCCGAACAGGGAAAGACCATAGACTCGGAAAAGGGGGCCTGAGATGGAAGCGCTTCTTGCATCCGCCGTGGGCGTTCTGACCGCCGCCGGCATTTTCCTGATCCTGCGCCGGCGCACCTTTCCGGTGATCCTGGGCCTGTCGCTGCTGACCTATGCGGTCAACGCGTTCCTGTTCGCCACCGGGCGGCTGGCGCTGAACGCGCCGCCGGTACTGAACAAGTACAAGGAGGTCGCCTATACCGATCCGCTGCCGCAGGCGCTGGTTCTGACGGCCATCGTGATCTCGTTCGGGATGACGGCGGTGATCGTGATGATCGCGCTCAGCGCCTATCTGTCGTCGCGCGATGACCGCATCGACATGAGCGCGCAGGACAGTGTCGACGCGGCGGGAGAGGACGCATGAACCACTGGATCATCGCCCCCATCGTGCTGCCGGCACTGCTGGCGCCCTTCATCATCATGGTGCTGCGCTATCACCTTGATTTGCAGCGCATCTTTTCGGTCGCAGGCACCGTCGGCCTGGTCGGCATCGCGCTGACGCTGACCGCGCAGGCCTCGACTGGCGTTGTTCAGGTCTATGAGTTGGGGAACTGGCCCGCGCCCTTTGGTATCGTGCTGGTGCTCGACCGGATGTCGGCTCTGTTCGTGCTGCTGACATCTCTGCTGGCACTGGTCGTGGTGCTCTATGCGATGGGATCGGGCTGGGACAAGCGCGGGCGGCATTTCCACCCGCTGTTCCAGTTCCAGCTGATGGGGGTCTGCGGTGCCTTTCTGACCGGCGACGCCTTCAACCTGTTTGTGTTCTTCGAGGTGTTGCTGATCGCCTCTTACGGGCTGATGACCCATGGCGGCGGCGCGGTGCGGCTCAAGGCCGGGGTGCAATATGTCACCTATAACCTGCTTGGCTCCACCCTGTTCCTGTTCGCGCTCGGTACGCTTTACGCGGTGACCGGCACGCTGAACATGGCCGATCTGGCGGTGCGGGTGGCCGAGCTTCCGGCCGAGGATACCGCCCTGCTGCGCGTTGGGGCAGTCCTTCTGCTCCTGGTGTTCTGCATCAAGGCCGCGGTGCTGCCGCTGCATTTCTGGCTGCCGGCCAGCTATGCCAATGCACCGCTGCCGGTGGCGGCATTGTTTGCGATCATGACCAAGGTCGGCGCCTATGCCATCCTGCGCATGTATACGCTGGTCTTTGGCCCCGATCTGGCGATTGCCGAGGGGCTGGCGGGCGCCTGGCTGCTGCCCGCTGCTCTGGTCACGCTCGCGGTGGGCGCGATCGGTATCCTGGGCACCCAGCATGTTGCCCGCATGGCGGCCTTTGGCGCCATCGCCTCGATGGGCACATTGTTGATCGCGGTCTCGCTGTTCACCCCGCAGGCCACGGCGGCGGCGCTGTATTACGCGGTGCATTCGACCCTGGCGGCGGCGCTGATGTTCCTGGTCGCCGATCTGGTGATGGAGCGTCAGGGCGGACGCATCGACGGCATGCCGCCGATGGCGCAATCGGGGCTGATCGCGGTGCTGTTCTTCATCGGTTCGATCGCGCTGGCCGGGATGCCACCACTGTCGGGCTTTGTCGGCAAGCTGCTGGTGATGGACGCCGCGCGCGACGCGGGAGATTTCGCCGCGATCTGGGCGGTGATCCTGATCAGCTCCTTCGTCACCATAGTCGGTCTGGCGCGGGCGGGGTCGCTGATCTTCTGGCAGAGCCATGACGAGCGTCACAACACCGAGCCGGACCCGGAAAACGAGGACGAGGTGATCCACCAACCCGCGCCCGAGCCGATGCCCGGCCTGACCTTTGCCGCTGTGTTCGGCCTGGTGGCCGGTCTGGCGGCGGTCACCCTCTTTGCCGGACCGATGATGGACTATACCCGCGCCACCGCGGAGCAGCTTTATGCGCCGCAAGGGTATATCGACGCCGTGCTGACGGGAGATGAAGAATGAAGCTCTTGCGCCGCATCTTTCCGCACCCCCACCTGACCCTGCTGCTGACGCTGGTCTGGGTGCTGCTGGCCAATGCGCCGTCGCTCAACTCGCTGCTGTTCGGGCTGATCCTGGGGATCGTGATCCCCTTCATCACCCAGCCCTATTGGCCGGACCGACCCAAACTGCGCAACTGGCCGATGGTGGTGGAATACATTCTGGTCGTGCTGTGGGATATCGTGGTGGCCAATGTCACCGTTGCCGGCATCATCCTGTTCAAGCGCGACGCCGACCGCAAACCGGCCTGGATCTCGATCCCGCTGGAACTGCGCAGCCCCGAGGCGATCACCGTTCTGGCGGGCACCATCACCATGACCCCCGGTACCGTCAGCTGCGACCTGTCCGAGCGCGGCCTGAACCTGCTGGTGCATTGCCTGGACGCGCCCGACCCCGACGCGGTGCGCGACGAGATCAAGCACCGCTATGAACGCCGCCTGAAGGAGATTTTCGAATGATCCTGACCTATGCGATCTATTTCACCTTTGCCTGTTTCGGCGCGGCGATCATGATGTGCCTGTGGCGGATCATTACCGCCGACGGGGTCGGCACACGGGTGCTGGCGCTGGATACGATGGTGATCAACACCATCGCGCTGATGATCCTTTATGGCCTGGCCATCGGCAGCGAGATCTTCTTCGAGGCGGCCATGATCATCGCCATGCTGGGTTTTGTTTCAACCGTGGCCTATGCGCGCTTCATGCTGCGCGGCAATATCATCGAGTGAGGGCAGGATGGAACAAATCTGGGAAATCGTCATCGCCTTCTTCCTGATCGTGTCGGGCGTGTTCGGCTTTGTCGGCTCGTTCGGGATGATCAAGCTCAAGGACCCGATGTCGCGCCTGCACGCGCCGACCAAGGCCACCACGTTGGGGGTGGGCGGGGTCCTGATCGCCTCGATCCTGCATTCTCTGACGCTCGAGGATCACATCTCGCTGCATGAAATGCTGATCACGCTGTTTCTGTTCCTGACGGCGCCGGTCACGGCGCTGTTCATTGCAAAATGGCACATTCACCGGCATGAAACGCCCGAGACCCTGCCGCCCACCGGCGGGGATGGCAGGTGGGCCACCCATGCGGTTGCCCCCGACAACGACACACCAGAGCATACGGCCAACTGACAACATGCACATACCGCCCCTGCCCCGCACCCGTGACCTTGTACTGATCGGCGGGGGTCACACCCATGCGCTGGTGCTGCTCAAATGGGGGATGCTGCCACTGGCCGGTACCCGGGTGACGGTGATCAATCCCGGCCCCACCGCGCCCTATTCCGGCATGCTGCCCGGTTTCGTCGCCGGACACTATGACCGCGCGGCGTTGGATATCGACCTGGTGCAACTGGCGCGCTTCGCGGGCGCGCGGGTGGTGCTGGGCGCGGTCCAGGGAATCGACCTCGACCGGCGCGAGATACATGTGCCGGGGCGTCCGCCGGTCGGCTTTGACGTGGCCTCGGTCAATGTCGGCATCACCTCGGCTATGCCCGAGATGGCGGGCTTTGCCGATCACGCGGTTCCGGCCAAACCGCTGGGCCCCTTCGCCGCCCGCTGGGCGGCCTATCTGGCGGGCACCGGCCCGGCGCGTGTGGCGGTGATCGGGGGCGGGGTGGCTGGGGCCGAACTGGTCATGGCCATGGCCCATGCCCTGCGCAGCCGGGGTCGTGCGGGTCAGGTCACGCTGATCGACCGCGCGCGGGTGCTGGCGGGTCTCGGCCCGCGCGCCACCCAACGCATCCGGCAGGCTATGGAGGGGCTGGGCGTGACCCTGGTCGAAGGGGTCGAGATTGCCCGGATCACCGCCAAAGCGGTCGAACTGGCGGATGGCCGCCGGATCGAGGCCGATTTCGTGACCGGCGCCGCCGGCGCGCGCGCCTATCCCTGGCTGACCGAGACCGGGCTCGACACCCACGAGGGGTTCATCTCCGTCGATGCCTGCCTGCGCTCGAGCGATCCGATGGTGTTCGCCGCCGGAGATTGTGCGCATCTGACCGACAATCCGCGCCCCAAGGCCGGGGTCTATGCCGTGCGCGAGGCGCCGGTTCTCTATGACAATCTGCGCGCGGCGCTGGGGGCCGGGCATCCGCGCCCCTATCGCCCGCAATCCGATTACCTTAAGCTGATCTCGTTGGGCGGCAAATCCGCCCTGGCCGAGAAATGGGGCCGTGTCTTTGCGGGGCCCGCCATTTGGCGATGGAAGGACCGGATCGATCGGACCTTCATGGACCGCTTCCGCGAGCTGCCGCAGATGGGCCAGCCCGCCCTGCCCGAGCTTCACAGCGCCGGGCTGAGCGAGGCGCTGGGGGACAAGCCGCTTTGCGGCGGTTGCGGCGCCAAGGTCGGGCGCTCTGCGTTGCGCGCGGCGCTGGCGCCACTACCGGGCGCGATACGCAACGATATCACCCCGCTGCCCGGCGACGACGCGGCGCTGCTGTCAACCGGCGGTGTCCGGCAGGTGATGACCTCGGACCACCTGCGCGCGCTGGTCGAGGATCCGGTGCTGATGACCCGCATCGCCGCCCATCACGCGCTGGGCGATATCTGGGCCATGGGGGCAGAGCCGCAGGCGGCCACCGCAACGGTGATCCTGCCGCGCCTGTCGCCCGAGTTGCAACAGCGCAGCCTGACCGAGATCATGGCCGCTGCAACCGAGGTGATGCGCGCCGCCGGGGCCGAGATCGTCGGCGGCCACAGCTCGGTCGGGGACGAGCTGACCATCGGTTTCACCCTGACGGGCCTTTGTGCACAAGACCCAATCACTCTGGCGGGTGGAAGACCCGGAGATGTCCTGATCCTGACCAAGCCGCTGGGCAGCGGTGTGCTGATGGCCGCCGAGATGGCGGGCCAGGCGCCAGGCACCGATGTAGCCGCAGCTTATGCCCATATGACCACAGACCAGGGAGCCGCCGCGCGAATACTGACCACGGCCCGTGCGATGACCGATGTAACGGGCTTCGGCCTGGCCGGTCACCTGCACGGCATATGCGAGGCCTCGGGTACCGGGGCCCAGATCGCCCTCGACGCGGTGCCGCTGATGGCGGGCGCGCTGGCCCTGTCCGAGGCGGGTCACCGCTCGTCCATCTTCGCCGATAACCGGATGCTGGTGCCGGAATTGCCCGCCACCGGCGCGGCGGCGCTGCTCTTTGATCCGCAAACCGCGGGCGGTCTGTTGGCCGCTGTCGCCCCCGATCAGGCCCAAACGTGTCTCGCAGCATTGATCAAAGCAGGTTACCCCGCCGCCCGGATCGGGACACTCACCGAAAAGCCCGGCCTGCGCCTCGCCCGTTGACGGGGGGCCAGCCCCCCGCCGCCCGTTCCGGGCGCCTCCCCCCGGAGTATTTCCAACCAGAAAGAAGCAGCAGGCCACACCCCTTCATTTCGCCCCAAAATACTCCGGGGGAGTCGCGGCCCGCCGCGACGGGGGCAGCGCCCCCTCGCGCAGCACTCAGAGGTTATCCAGCGCTGCGGCCACCTGTTCCGCCAGCGCATCAATGCCTGCATGGTCGAGTGTGTCGGAGCGCAGGCACGCCGCAACCTGCACCGCATGGCTGGTGCGGGATTTACGGTAAGCCGGGTCGTAATGCTGTTCCATCAGGGCACGGGTGACCCCGTGTTTGTCACCTGCCGCAACCAGGGCCAGCCACCCCTCGACAACCGCATGCCCCCGGTGATAGCGCAGCGGGTCGAGCCGGGCGGTCAAAGTCTCGGCATCCGACAGGATATCGTCATAGGCAGCGGTCAGATAGGCGGTGCGGGCGGCGACCGGCGCCTCGATCTCGATCCGGGGCGCGGCGCAGAGCGCGGCCCAGAGGCTGGGCGGCAGGATGCGTTCGCCAATCTTGGAGCTTTCCGCCTCGACCACCACCGGGCGCGCGGGGTCGAGCCTGCAAAGCGCCGCCGCCAGCGCCGATTCGAACGCCTTCTGCCCAGGTTGGCCGCCGGGACGCGCCCCCAGCAGCGAACCGCGATGATTGGCCAGCCCTTCGAGGTCCAGCATCTGGACGCCCAGCGCCGGAAGCCGGGCCAGGATCTCGGTCTTGGCGGTGCCGGTGAACCCGTCGAGCGCCACCAGCCGGTGCGTCAGCGGATCCTCGTAAAGGTACCGGTTCACCAACCGGCGATAAGCGCGATATCCACCCGCGACCACCTCGGCCCGCCAGCCGATCTGTTGCAGCATCCAGGTGAACGAGCCGGACCGCTGCCCGCCCCGCCAGCAATAGACCAGCGGCCGCCAGTTGCCCGGGTGATGACTGAGGCTCTGCTCCACATGGTTTGCGGCGTTGCGGAACACCAGCGCCGCGCCCAGCTTGCGCGCCAGAAACGGGCTTTGCTGCTTGTAGATGGTGCCGACGCGGGCGCGTTCTTCGTTGTCCAGCACCGGCAGGTTGATGGCGCCGGGCAGATGATCTTCGGCATATTCTGCCGGGCTGCGCACGTCGATGACGGCGTCATAGCCATGCGCGTAGAGTTGCGGGAGCGTGGTGAATTCAAGAGCCATGCGCGCGGTGTAGCGCCCTTTGCGGATCAGTAAAAGATCACCCGTCGAAGGGTTCGATCAAATCCGGCCCGCTGGCGCGGTTCGAATTCACCGCCGGGTCGACGCGGTGATAATCCAGCACATCTTCGGCACCCGGCTGCATCAGCCGGGCGGCACCATGGCCTGCTTCGCCCAGCCAGAGTGGCCAATCATCTGGTTCCAGGATCAGCGGCATCCGGTGATGCAGCTTACCCAGATGATTGTTGGCTGCGGTGGTGACGATGGCGCAGGTAGGCTGGCGCGCGCTCTCGGGTCCCCAGTCCTGCCAGATCCCGGCAAAGGCGATCGGCGCGCCGTCGCGGCGGTGGATGTACCATGGCAGGCGCACGTCTCCGCCCGGTCGCGTCCATTCATAGAACCCGGTGGCCGGGATCAGACAGCGCCGCTGGCGACAAGCGGCGCGGAAAGCGGGTTTGTCGGCCAGCGTCTCGGCGCGGGCATTGATCAGCAGCGGGCCGTCGGTTTCGGTCTTGTACCAATGCGGCAGAAAGCCCCAACGCATCGCCAGCAGGTTCCGCCCGCCCGGCCCCGCCCGCACCACATGCACCGGGTTGGTCGGGCAGATATTGTAGTTCGGCACAGATGGCAGGTCATTGGCCGGTCGCGCCTGAAACAGGCGCGCCATGGCGTCGCTGGGCAGGGTGTTGGCGATCCTTCCGCACATGGCGGCAGGTTACGAGGCCGCCTGCACCTTGGCCAGCACCTCTTGCACCTGAGCCTCGGCGATCTGCCAGGCCGGCAGTGCTTCGACCGCCGCGATCCAGCGGTGAACATTGGCAAAGCCGTCCAGCGGATACTGGCACTGCGCGCGCAGGCTGAGGATGCAGGCGACCGAGATATCGGCCAGCGTCACCCCGTCGCCAACCAGCCAGTCACGCCCGGCCAGATGAGCGTCGAGAACGGCCCCGTATCTGGCGGTCTGCGTGGTGGCGGCTTCCAGATCGGCATCCATCTGGCCAAAGATATGGCGGCTGATGAACGGCGAGAGCGCAGGCGTCCAATGCGCGGTCTCCCAGAACTGCCAGCGCAGGATATCATAGCGGATGTCGGATTTCGGCCAGAGCGATGTGTCAGCCTGGGCACAAAGCCGCGCCATCATGGCGTTCGATTCCCAGAGCGTGCCGCCGTCTTCATATTCGAGCACCGGCACCTTGGCATTTGGGTTGAGGGCAACAAATCCCGGGGCGTGCTGCTCGCCGGTGGCGAGATTGACCATTTCCAGCGGCAGGTTCAGACCCAGATGGGCGTTGACCACAAGCACCTTGCGAGAGTTCGGGGACGGAGGAAAGACATGCAGTTTCATGGGGCACCTATTATTTAACTATTTCGTTAATTATATGATCTTCCTGCCCTGCGTCAACCCGTGTGTCCAAGGGCGCGGCGGTTGCGGCCCCGCGCCTCGCACCCTAAACCTGTGCTCATCTTGTAACGGAGACAGCTCAAGGTGCAGAACGACATCTCTCAGGCACAGCGCGCCGTCCAGGGCGGCGACTTCCGCACCGCTCAACGACTGGCCCGTAAGGGGCTGAAAGCCGACAAGACGCATCCCGGCTGGATGAACATCGCCGGGATCGCCGAATGCGGCCTGGGCCGACACAAGGCCGGGCTGCCGCATTTCCAGCTGGCGTTGAAACTGGCGCCGGATTTTCACGACGCCCGGCGCAACCTGGCACAGACGCTGGTGCTGTTGGGCCGCACGGACGAGGCCGACATGCATCTGCGGCGGCTGACCGATGCGAACCCGCAGGACGCCGGGGCCTGGGCGCTGCTGGCGCAGGTTGGAATGGCACGGGGCGATGACGTGGCAGCGAAGGCTGCGGTGGACAGCGTGATCGCGCTGTATCCCGGTCAGGCGCGCGGGTATCTGCTCAGGGCCCGGCTGTTGGGACAAACGGGTGACGAGATGGGGGCACTGGCCGATCTCGAACGCGCGGCAGAGCTTGAGCCGGGCAATGTCGAGGCGCTGATCGCGCTGTCGCTGCCACTGGCGCGGGCCGACCGGCCCGATGCGGCCCGCACGGTGGCGGAACGGGCGGCGGCGCTGGCCCCGGGTCATGTTCCGGCCCGGCTGGCGCTGGCAATGCGGCTGGTGGAACAGGGTCAGACCGAGGCCGCCAAGGAACAGTACCGGGCGGTGCTGGAGATCACGCCGGGACAGCCTGAGGCGCTGGAGCAACTGGCGCAGATCAATTCGGGCGCGGAAAACGCCGCGTTGATCCCACAGGCGCTGGCGGCGCTGAAGGCCGCCGATGACAGCGGCCCGGCCAAGGGGCAGTTGCATTTCGCACTGGCCCGGATCGCCGCGCAAGCGGGCGACGAGGACGGGTTTGCCAAACACCTGACCCGCGCCAATGCAGCGATGGCGCGGTTGATGCCCTATGACGCCGGGGCCGACACCCGGCTGAGCGAGGCGCTGATGGTGCGGTTCGGGCCGGGCGCGGATTGTGACGGGTCGGGCGATGGTGTGGCACCGGTCTATGTGCTGGGCCTGCCGCGATCCGGCACCTCTCTGACCGAGGCAATGCTGGGCGCGCATCCGGCGGTACATCCGCTGGGCGAGCGTATCGCGCCGGGTCGTCTGCTGGCCCCCTTGATCAACGGCAACCTGCCATTCGATGAACAGGCGCGCGCCACCTTCCGCAAAGGTGAGGCCGAGAGCCTGCCCGCCCTGCCCGACGGCACCCGGTTCTATACCGACAAGATGCCCGAGAACTATCGGCTGGTGGGGTTCCTGCTGACGGCGCGGGCGGATGCGCGGGTGATCCACCTGCGGCGCGACCCGCGCGATGTGGCGCTGTCGCTGTGGCAGGCGCATCTGGCGGGATCGGCGCTGAACTATGCCTATGACCTGCGGGCCATGGCGCATCGGTTCAACCTGTATGCCCGGATGATGGCGCATTGGCATGCGGAGTTCCCGGGCCGGATCCTGGATCTGGCTTACGAGGATCTGGTGGCGGATGTAGAGGGCGCCAGCCACCGGCTGGCCGCACATCTGGGGCTGGACTGGGTGCCCGAAATGGCGCGACCCGATCAGGCGGCAGGCCAGGTGCTGACACTCAGCGCAAACCAGTTGCGCCAGCCGGTGCACACCCGCTCGGTCGGCAAATGGCGCAAGCATGAGGCCATGCTTGAGCCATTCATCGCAGGTCTCGACCCCGGGCTCTGGCCCGAGTTGGGCCAGGCCAGAGTCTGACGGTCACTTCTTGACGATGCGCCCATCCACATAGGGCTGATAAGGCGCGTTGGCGGCAAGGTATTCCGCTGTCACATCGGCCAGATCGGGACCGTAGTCATAGGCGTTCTTGTCGTCGCCCGAGAACATCGCATAGCCGTCACCGCCATTGCGGACATAGTTGTTGGTCACAACCATGTAGGTCGCGGCCGGATCGAGAGGCACAAAACCGTCCTCGCTGGCGACCATGACCTCGACAATGCGGCTGCCGGCAGGCTGCGCGCTGTCCCAGGCATAGGTCAGGCCCGAGACCTGCGGAAAGCGGCCCGCGCCCTCTTCAACCTGGCTGACGCCGTTCTCCAGCGCCTCGACGATCAGGGCGCCGGTCGCCTCGAAGGTCGACAGCGTGTTCTGGAACGGCAGTACCGTCAGCACCTCGCCCATGGTCACGTCACCCGCGTCAATCGAGGCGCGCAGCCCGCCCGAATTGGCGATGGCGATGGTGACGCCCTGATCGGCGACGCGATCCAGCATGGCGTCAGCCACCAGATTGCCCATCTGGCATTCCTGCACCCGACAGACATCGCGGTTGCCCTCGATGGGCGCGGCGGCATTGGCGACCACCTTGTTGCGGATCTCCTCCAGCGGCACCGCCAGTTCCTGGATGCGGGCGACGGTAGCGGCGTCCTCGGACACAGCGGCGTCCATGATCAGCGGCTCGCCCACCGCCTCGGTCACATTGCCCGCATCGTCAAAGGTGACGTTCAGCTCGCCCAGGAACTTGCCATAGGCATAGGCCTGAACGATCTGCACCCCGTTGACCACGGTGGGATAGGGGCCCGACGCCTTGTCCGAGACATTCGACAGGTAGGTGTTGGAATGACCACCCACGATCACGTCGACGCCGGTCGTTTCCGCCGCGACCCGCTGGTCGGTGCCATAGCCCGAATGGCTGAGGACGATGATCTTGTTCACGCCCTCGGCGGTCAGCCGGTCAACCTCGGCCTGCACGGCAGGCACCGGGTCCGAGAACGAGATATTCGGGCCGGGGCTGGCCAGTTCATGGGTATCCTCGGGCGTCAGGCCGATCAGACCGATCTTTTCGCCACCCTTCTCGATCACCGTCGATTTCAGCAGCTTGGTGGCCAGCAGCTCCTCGCCGCTGAAATCGGCATTGGACATCAGGACCGGAAAGCCCACCGCATCCATGAAGCCGCGCAGCACCTCGGGGCCGTCGTCGAATTCGTGGTTGCCCACGGTCATCGCGTCATAGCCGAGCTTGTTCATGAACTCGGCCGCAACCTTGCCCTTGTAATAGGTATAGAACAGCGTCCCCTGGAACTGGTCGCCGCCATCGACAAGGATGGAATTGCCGGCGCGGGCGCGGGCGGCTTCGATCGCGGTCACCAGGCGGGCGGTGCCCCCGAAACACTTGCCTTCGGTATTCTCTTCGGGCTTGCACCCGCTGTCATATTTGCTGATCGGTTCGAACCGGGCGTGGAAATCGTTGGTATGCAGAATGGTCAGCTTATATTCGGCGGCGGCCATGCCGGCCGTCAGGCCCAGCGCCGCGACCGAAGTCATGAAACGGGTGAACATGCTATCAACTCCCTGTTGTTATTGCGCGTGATGGTGCGCGCGGAATTGAGCGGAGTCAAAGGTCTCGTGAGGGAAATCGCGCTTGATTCCTCCCCCTGCCCAAGGCATCACCGGGCCATGCTGATCTACAAGATTTTCCGGGCCGACGAATGGGCGGCGCTGACACGTGACGGCCAGAGCGCCGGGGCACCGGTGGACCTGGCCGACGGGTTCGTGCATTTCTCGACCGCCCAGCAGGCGGCGGAAACGGCAGCCAAGCATTTTGCCGGGGCCGAGGGGCTGGTCTTGCTGGCCTGCGAAGCGGATGCCATGGGCGAGGCACTGAAATGGGAAGTGTCGCGCGGCGGTGCCCTCTTTCCGCATCTTTACCGCGAGTTGCGGCTGTCGGATGTGGTCTGGTCGCGGCCGCTGCCGCTGGTGGATGGCGTGCATCAATTCCCGCAGGAGATGACATGACAGGCTATATCGACCCCGACCGCGACCAGTTCGAGGCGTTCAAGGCGCTGGATCGCGACCACCCGATCGAGATGCTGAACCTTGTCAGGTTCCGCGACCACGCCGCCTATCCCGAGGGCCACGCGCTGGCCGGTGCCGGACTGAGCGGGGCCGAGGCCTATCGCAATTATGGCCGCGAGACCGCGCCGATCATCGCGCGGCTGGGCGCCTCGATCGTCTGGCGCGGCGCGTTTCAGACCGTGCTGATCGGCCCCGGCGACGAGGTCTGGGACGAGATGTTCATCGCCCGCTACCCCAATGCCCATGCGTTTCTGGAGATGGTGACCGATCCCGCCTATCGGCAGGCGGTGGTTCACCGGCAGGCGGCGGTCGAAACCTCGCGCCTGATCCGCACCAAACCCGGCACAGGGGGCACCAGCTTCGGATGAAGATGATCGAGAAATTGGGGCTGGCCGCCCTGCATCGGCTGGACCCGGAAACCGCGCATGGCCTGTCGATCAAGGCGCTGCAGGCGGGGCTGGTACCCCTGCCCGGCCCGGTGACCTCGCCCCGGCTGCGCACGCGTATGGCGGGGCTCGATCTGCCCAACCCGGTGGGGCTGGCGGCGGGGTTCGACAAGAATGCCGAGGCTCTGGCGCCACTCTCGCGCGCAGGTTTCGGGTTTATCGAGGTGGGGGCGGCCACGCCGCGCCCGCAGCCGGGCAACCCGCGACCGCGTCTCTTTCGCCTGACCGAGGACCGCGCCGCGATCAACCGGTTCGGCTTCAACAACCAGGGGATGGAGGCGATTGCCGCGCGACTGGCAAAGCGCCCCCGCGACGCGGTGATCGGTCTCAATCTGGGGGCGAACAAGGACAGCACCGACCGGCCCGGCGATTTCGCCCGCGTGCTGGCGCATTGCGCGGCGCATCTGGATTTTGCCACCGTGAACGTGAGCTCTCCCAACACCGAGAAACTGCGCGACCTGCAAGGGCGCGCGGCGCTGACGGCGCTGCTCTCGGGCGTGATCGAGACCCGCGATGCGCTGGCGCGACCGATCCCGGTGTTCCTGAAAATCGCGCCGGACCTGAGCGAGGACGAGATCGCCGATATCGCCGCCGTGGCGCGCGATACGGGTGTGGATGCGGTGATTGCCACCAACACCACCCTGTCGCGCGAGGGGCTGAAAAGCCCCCACAAGGGCGAGACGGGCGGGCTGTCGGGTGCGCCGCTGTTTGACAAATCGACCCGCGTTCTGGCGCGGCTGTCGGCACTGACTGGCGGCGAGATCCCGTTGATCGGCGTGGGCGGCATCAGTAGTGCCGAACAGGCCTATGCAAAGATCCGCGCCGGCGCCTCGGCCGTGCAATTCTATACCGCGATGGTCTATGGCGGCCTGGCGCTGGCCAGTGAGATCGCGCAGGGCCTTGATGCGCTTCTGGCGCGCGACGGGTTCGCCTCGGTCGCCGAGGCGGTGGGAACCGGAAGAGAGGACTGGCTGTGATCGAATACTGGCACAATCCGCGTTGTTCCAAGTCGCGGCAGGGTCTGGCGCTGCTCGAAGAGCGGGGCGCAGAGGTGCATGTGCGCCGCTATCTTGAGGATTCGCCGGACCTTGCCGAATTGCAGGCCGCGCAAGCGGCGCTGGGGGTTGCAGCCATCGACATGATGCGCACGGGCGAGGCGCGGTTCAAGGAGCTGGGTCTGACCAAGAGCGACCCCGACGCCGTGCTGCTGGCCGCCATGGCGGAAAACCCGGTGCTGATCGAACGGCCGCTGGCGATCCGCGGGGCGCGAGCGGCGATCGGACGGCCGCCCGAGGACCTGCTCAGCCTGTTGGACTGATCGCCGCACGCTCCAGCGCCGGATAGCGCAGGCCCAGCGTGAGCCCGCGCGCGACAAAGGAAATCGTCAGCGCCATCCACAGGCCGTGATTGCCGTAGGGCTCGATCAGCAGCCAGACGGCGGCGAAGTAGATCGCCGCCGAGAGCGCCATCATGTTGCGCATGTCGGCCGAGCGGGTGGCGCCGATAAAGATGCCATCGAACATCACCAGTGCCAGGATCAAGAGCGGCGCCGCCACCATCCAGGCCAGATAATCGCGAGCCGCCAGTTGCACGCTCGGATCCTTGGTCATCACGTCGATCAGCCAGGGCCCGAGCGCCCAGAACACCACCGCCAGCAACAGAGCCAGCACCAGTCCCCAGAGGCTGGTCATCCATGCCGCGCGCCTGAGCCGGGCCACCGCACCGGCGCCAAAGGCCTGCCCCACCAGCGACTCGGCGGCAAAGGCAAAGCCGTCCAACGCATAGCCGGTGATATGGACGAATTGCAGCAAGACCTGGTTGGCCGCCAGCGTCACATCGCCGAACCGCCCGCCGAGCAACAGGAAGCTGACAAAGATCGCCTGAAGCAGCATCGAGCGGATCAGGATATCGGTGTTGACCACCGCCATGCGGCGCAGGCGGGCGGCCTCGAACACCCGCGCCCAGTCGCGCCAGCGCGGGTTCAGAAAGGCATCGCGGCAGAGCCAGAGGCCAAAGGCGAGCCCGGTCCACTCGGCCAGGAAAGTGGCAAAGGCAACCCCGTTCACCCCCCAGCCGAGACCAAGCACGAACCACAGGTCGAGCCCCATGTTGAGCCCGTTCATCCACAGTTGCAGCACCAGCACCGCCCGTGTGCGCTCCAGCGCGATCAGCCAGCCGGTTATGCCGTAGATGGCGATGGCGGCGGGGGCCGACCAGATGCGGATGGACATGTAGCCGCGTGCCAGCGTCTCGACCTCGGCGCTGGCCGGGCTGAGGGCCAACGCGCCCCAATAGATCGGCAGTTGCAGCAGAATCAGTGCGACTCCACCTGCCACACCGATCATCAGCGAGCGGGTCAGCAGGGCGGCAACCTCGCCCTCTTGCCCTGCCCCATGGGCCTGCGCCGTCAAGCCGGCAGTGCCCATGCGTAGAAAGCCAAAGATCCAGTAGATCGCCGACAGGATGATCGCGCCGACGCCAACGGCGGCGATGGGTGCGGCCTGGGGGATCTGCCCCACCACGGCGGTATCCACCGCGCCAAGGATCGGCACGGTCATGTTGGCCAGCATGATCGGAACGGCGATCTTCAACACCCGCTGATGCGTGATCGGGGCCGCGTCGGACATGTACCGCTCAGCTTTCGGGCTTGGGATCCTGCGGCATCAGGAAATGCCCGGTCCCCTGCGCATAAAGCTTGTCATGGTGGTCCTGCCATGCCTCGACCCGGACCGAGGCATAGCGCCGCCCGGCGCGGCTGATATAGGCGCGCGCATAGGCGTCGCGCGGCAGGCCCGAGCGCAGGTAGTCGATGGTAAAGTCGATGGTCTTGGGAAAGCGCATATTCTCGTCGGTCAGAATATCCTCGGGCGCCAGGTCACCGCTCTCGATCCGTTCGAACAGATGCGCCCAACTGAGGGTGATGATTGCCGTCACCTCGAGAAACGCCGCCGTCACCCCGCCGTGAATGGCGGGCAGGAACGGGTTGCCGATCAGCTTGTCGTCGAAATTCAGCACCCCGGTCAGCTCATCCCCGCGCCGGTCAAAGGTGATGCCCAGAAAGCGGATATAGGGCACGCCGCTGACCAGCGCGTTCAACGCGGCATCGCGG